>DUVM01000162.1 GCA_012841045.1 Tissierellia bacterium
CTGGTTATAACCTAGTACCACCATACCCGCTATATTAGACATATAGAGAACTTTGTAGAGTTTTACACTTGACGTTATTACATAGCTTTTGCATCCGATATCTAAAGAGAAACTTCGTTGCTTTTAATGAACCAAGTTCCCATTTGCCATTAGGTTAAAATCACCGACATATGAAGTGTTTAAGAATCAACAACGCCTTCGCTTATAATTGTGAAGGCGTATCTTTTCAGAAGGGAGGTTGACGATGAGAAGGCTATCTGAACTAAAAATACTGCAATATGCTCTTTTTGGAGCAGCATCCGCGCTTTTACTTACCATACCCAATACGACAGCTTCTTTCTATTTGACAAACGAGTTGGCAGTGGATCCAACCTTTGTAGCTACTATTTTCGTGGTACTCGTCACGCTCGAACTTGCATTCCGATTGTTTTCCGGGGTGATCATTCAGAACACGGAAATGGCGTGGGGCAAGTATCGCTCCTGGATTGTGGTGCTTCGCTGGATCATTTTTGCCGGTTCGATCCTCATGTTTATAAGAACGACCGCTCTGCCCTACTATGTTAGGATCGCTATTTTTGCCCTCGCTTATCTGGCGTTAACGGCTTCCATCACTTTCACACAGACTGCGCATTTCATGCTCATCGTAAAGATGGCGGGAGTAGAGATAATGGATCGCTACCGGCTTTCCGTGCGAAACATGCAGTTGATTGCATTCGTCCCTCTGCTCAGCTCTTACGTGCTTGCCCCGTTGGCAAATGGGATTGCCATGTCACGCCCGTCTACACAGCCTGAGATGGTTCAAAATATTTTACATTCTCTGGCTTTCCTCTTGGGCGCTTTTGTTCTGACTCGAGTTTCAAGGCCCTATGACCTTTCGGCAGCGGATGAAAGAACCGGCGATGCAAAGCAACGTGTCAGCGAAATCTTCCGGTCGGTATTTACTAACAGATCCTTGCTATCGCTTCTGACAGCGAATCTGTTACTCTACGTAGCCATTGCCATTAGCGGCGGTGCCCTCACTCTATACTTTCTTGCTGTCTCCGGTGATATGACACTTCTGCCTATTGCGATCACCGCATCACTTCTAAGCGGTATCGCGGCTAGTCTTGCCATGCCCTATCTTGGGATCGCATTGACAAAGAAAAAGGCTATGATCACGGGTCTCATTATCTATGCTGTGTTAAGCGTAGCAATGATTTTGTTTGCACGCGAATCGGCTATCCTTTTTATTGTTCTGGTGTGCTTGAAAACGGCGGTGTTGTTTCTGTTTCAGGGATTTCAGGCGTTGTACCTGATCGACAGCGGAGAATATGAACTCTGGAAAACAGGGAACGATAATCGCGCGGTAGCCGTGTCACTGATCGATTTTCCGATCAAGATCGGCTTAGCGCTCGGTGCACTCATCACGGCAAAGTTTATTGACTTCTTCGGGCTTCCTCTGACGCCCGAGATTCATTCAGACCTTGCGGGAAGCTTCCTGGTGTTCTACGGTGCCATCCCCGCTGTTTGCACATTCATCGCTGCGCTGGTCATGCACTTCGGATACAATATTTCTGAAGAAGATGCCGAGAAATACATCAAGGAGAATGCGAGAAGATCTGTCCCTTACACACAATAAAGAAGCCATTAGATATAACTTCATCAGCAAATCTCTAACATTTATATGCATTTTGTATCCAGAGTAAAGCTCTGGATACTTTCTTAATGCGCTAACAGCCGGTAACGTTTCTTTCTTTTTAATTTCTGTCCTACTCCACATCTTTAGAGAGTTCCAGACCGCCTTGCCTTGTATCTGCAGGGCTTGGTCATATATAATAAATTGCGGAGGCAGCATGGATGTTTTTGCTCTCACCGTCGAAGCCGAAAGCTTCCAACGGATGGGAGAAAAAACTCTCCTGTCGCTTGAAGACACAAACGCAATCAAAAGAGTTCTTTCGATCTTTTCCCATGATAAGATCAAAGGAATTGTTTTAGTGTATCAAGAGGAAGAAGTGGCGAAAATCGCTCGAGATCATCCTCACGTGTGTGCCGTGGTGGAAGGGGAAGATTTTTTCGTGGCATCTCCCTTCGTGATACCATTAAAGAAGTAGAGGGCTCTCAGGCATCTCCACACCCGTTCGCTTATGCTATGCTCATGCGCAGACACCGCAAGAAGCGCCGAGAGATCTTCTCCTTGACGTCTATGAGTAAGCTGGTGAGGAGGGATTTGTGGGAACAGATGACGGTCGCTATCCGGAGTTTATCGGTGAAGAAGTAGTCCTGATGCCCGGTGAAGTGAGAAACTTGAAGATTACCTACCCTAAAGACCGGAGGTGGCTGTGAGAACAGGAATCGGCTTTGACGTTCATCGGTTGGTGAAAGATCGAGAGCTTGTGCTTGGAGGCGTGAAGATTACATCTCCTTTCGGACTCCTCGGGCATTCAGACGCGGACGTGCTCACGCACAGCTTGTGTGACGCTCTTCTTGGCGCTTTGGGGCTCGGGGATATCGGTGAGCATTATCCGGATACGGAGGCCAAGTGGAAAGATATCTCAAGTCTTGTCCTTCTTGCGGATGTTACTGAGAAAATGAAAAGCATGGACTATGAACTTCTCAACTGCGATATGATCCTTCTTGCACAAAAGCCGAAGATCACTCCATACAAAGAAAGAATCCGTGAAAAGCTGGCTCAGACGCTGGGGGTATCTATAGAAAAAGTCAACCTGAAGGCCACGACAACAGAAGGTCTTGGTTTTGTTGGACGTGAAGAGGCCATCGCCGCGATGAGCACGGTTCTCATCAGGAGACTCTAGATAAAAAGTGGAAGGAACGAAAAGGACATAAAGGAAGGCATGCCTGTCGTGTAAGAGGAAGCTTATCTTCTTTTTCCGAGGAGGAAAAAATGAAATTATACAATACGATCAGCGGCGCAGTAGAAGAATTCGTGCCCATAAACCCGGGGCAGGTGCTGATGTACACCTGCGGACCTACAGTGTATAACTACGCGCATATCGGCAATCTTCGCACGTATGTCAGTGAAGATATTTTGGTGCGCACCTTTGAGTTAAACGGCTATGATGTCACGCGCGTGATGAATGTCACAGATGTGGGGCATCTGACCGATGATGGAGATGACGGCGAGGACAAAATGCTCACCGGGGCGAGAAGAGAGAATAAAACGGTCTGGGAGATTGCCAAGCACTATGAGGAAGCCTTTTTTGAAGACATGAAAAAGCTTCGGCTTAAAGACCCTTCTATCGTCGAGAGAGCGACAGACCACATTGCCAATTACATCGAGTTTATCAAGGTGCTTGAGAAAAAAGGCTACACATATCGCGCAGGCGGCAATGTCTATTTTGACGTCAGCAAAGTGCCTGATTATACGAAACTCTCCAAAGTTCCGCTCGATCAGCTGCAGACAGGTGCACGGGCGGAAGTCGTCGTCGATGACAACAAGAAAAATCCGTACGATTTCGTCTTGTGGTTTACAAAGAGTCGCTTCGATCAGCAGGAGATGCGCTGGCCTTCTCCCTTTGGAGAAGGATATCCCGGATGGCATCTGGAATGCTCCGTGATTGCGCTTGAGACGCTCGGAGAGCAGATGGATATCCACTGCGGTGGAGTCGATCACATTATGACCCATCACACCAATGAAATCGCGCAGACCGAGAGCTATACGGGAAAACCATGGGTGCGTTATTGGTGGCATGCAGAGTTCCTGCTCGATGCAGAGGGGAAAATGAGCAAGTCGAGAGGTGAGTTTCTCACACTTGCGCTGCTAGAAGCAAAGGGATTTTCTCCGATGCATTACAAATACTATCTCTTAGGCTCGCATTATAGAAAACAACTGCCCTTTACCTTCTCGTATCTCGAAGGCGCAAAAGACGCCTATGAGAAGCTTCGCGACCGTGTATTGGCGCTGGATGAACCAGAAACTTGCAACGCCCATATGGATGATTTCGTGGCGGCATTAAATGACGATCTGAACACGGCTTCTGCGCTGACGGTGGTATACGATGTCTTAAAAGATGACACACTTACTTCCGGACAAAAAGCAGGGGCGCTGATGCAGATGGAAGAGGTTCTCCAACTCGGTCTCTTTGAAAAAAGAGAGCTTCAGGTAGAAGAAGAGTGGGTGCTGGAGAAAATCGCAGAGCGGAGCGCAGCCAAGGAGAAAAAGGACTGGGAAACGGCTGACGCCATACGCGAAGAGCTTCGGGAAAAAGGAATCGCCATCATGGATGGTAAAGACGGGACCACGTGGAAACCTCTCTGATCGACTTCGGGGATTTGAACAGTTACTCTCCTCTGCAGCTTGCCTATTTAGGAGATGCTTACTACGAGCTCCTTGTGCGAAGTGTCCTGTTGAGTCGCACCCGCGCCTCTATGGATGAGTTAAATCGCTTAGCTGTGCGCTCGGTTCGCGCGTCCACGCAAGCGGCCGCTGTTTTATATTTGAAAGAGCAGTTGAGCGAAGAAGAGTGGGACTATGTGCGATGGGGAAGAAACGCAAAGAGCAAATCCTCGGCTCGCCATACATCTCTTAGGGATTATCGCTATGCGACAGGTTTTGAGTGTTTGGTAGGCGCGCTCTATGTGCTGGGAAGAACGGAGCGGGCGAAGGAGATTGTCAGGAAAGTCTTTGACTATTTGGAGGAAAAACATGGAGAATAAGTGGGTGTTTGGAAAACGCGAGAAGATCCTTCTTTTTCTCGTCATCTTGTTCTTTGTCCTCTTAGTCGTTAAAAGCTTGGTACTCGATCCCTATACTCCGCAAAATGAATTGGAAGAAAAACTGGCGGAAGAAGCCTTGGATGGCCTTGAGACAGAAGGGCTTCTGCGCTGGCGAGTGATTGCCGTCAACGATCTTCGAAATAAAAGAGAAGGATTGCAGCACCAGAAAGTGGTGGAGCTGAGGCGTTACGTGTTGTACATTTTCCCTTTTGGACAGAGGAGCATTTTTCGATGAGTCGCGAAATACTGACAGGAAAAAACTCTCTATTTGAAGCGCTAGAGGCGGGACTTGGCATCGAGCGTGTTCTCTTTCAGCGCGATATGGAGCGAAAAAGAGTAGACACGCTGATTAGAAAACTAGAAGACGCTGGCATCCCTTACGATTGGGTGGAAAAACAGCGATTGAACGCCATCTCTGTGCAGCATCAGGGGATCATCGCCTATATGAGCGCTTTTCCCTATGCTGAACTCGCAGAAGTAAGCCAGAATGGAAAGCTTCTGATTATGTGCGACGGAGTGACCGATCCCCACAATTTAGGAGCGATCATTCGAAGTGCCTACAGTTTTGGAGTGGGCGGGATCATCCTTCCAAAAAGAAGAAGCGCCGGTGTGAACGCCGTGGTCCTTCGCGCCAGTGCGGGAGCCGCTGCGCATCTTCCGGTCGTGCGGGTTGCCAACCTCCCTTCCACGATTCGCGCATTGAAAGAGGAGGGCTACTGGGTCTATGGCGCGCATGCTCATGAGTCATCCGGAGAACGCCCTCTATATGACAAAAAGACGCTTCTGATCATCGGGTCGGAGGACAAAGGACTCTCCCGCGAAGTGCAAAAGCACTGTGACTTCTTCGTTCAGATTCCTACAGCGCGATTTGAGTCACTTAACGCCAGTGTCGCCGCCGCCATTTTAATGTATGATTACTTTCTACAGCATAAAGAGGCAGGGCAACTTGACAAATAATACATTTCTGTGTTATTTTTCATCTAGTACATTTCTGTCGACCGTCGCAGAAAAAGAAGGGATTCAATGAACAACACATCTGTTTTGTACCGCAAGCACATGTTCATGCTCTACATGCGTCCTGTGATGAGGGAATCATAGGTATTTTTGCCGCTGTGAGCATTCGGTAAAAACACATATGACTGCCCTCCGAATCAGGGCAGTTTTTTATTGCAGAAGAAAGATTGTTTTATCACGAATGAGATATGGAGAAAAAAGGAGACGACATGAGTGCAGCGCATCCGCCGGAAAGGGATAACCAAACTCTTTTCCGACTGGAAGAACTGACAAAGATCTTTGGAGAAGGAGAAGAACAGGTCACAGCCATACAAGATATCGACTTGACGATTCGAAGCGGAGAGATTTTCGGTATCATCGGCCTCTCAGGCGCTGGAAAGAGTACATTGATTCGCTGCTTGAACCTTCTTGAGCGCCCCAGCTCCGGAAAAGTGATCTTTCGAGGTGTGGACCTTCAGTCTCTTTCAAAGAAGGAGCTCCTTCAGGAACGTCAGAAGATCGGGATGATCTTTCAGAACTTCAATCTCCTCCAGCAGAGGACGGCGCTCGAAAATGTGCGCTTCCCCTTGGAGATCTCCGGCATGGGGAATTATCGAGCCACGCAGAAAGCCAGAGAGATGCTACAACTCGTGGGACTGCCCGAAAAAGAGAGAGCCTATCCGACAGAACTCTCCGGAGGACAGCAGCAGCGAGTCGCCATCGCAAGGGCACTGGCGAGCGAGCCGGATGTACTCCTCTGTGACGAAGCTACGTCCGCTCTGGATCCGGCCACCACGAAGTCGATCCTTGAGCTGCTAAAATCCATCAATGAGACACTGGGCGTGACGATTATCATGATTACCCATGAGATGTCTGTGGTGCAGGCGATCTGTAATCGCGTGGCGGTCATCGACACCACGATTGCAGAGGTGGGAGATGTAGATGAAGTCTTTCTCCGACCAGCGTCTAGAATTGCCAGAGAGCTGATCTTTCCCAAAGGAGAACTTCTTGAGAGGCTTCAAGGCAGCCGATATCTGCGCATTGTCTTTGACGGAACCGCTGCGCACGAACCGATCATAGCCAACATGACCCTGGCGTGCCAGACCCCGGTCAGCATTCTCTCGGCCGACAGTCGAAACATCGACGGCATTGCCTATGGGCAGATGATCATTCAGATTCCTGAAGATCAGCAGGAGACAGAGAAAATCCTCAGCTATCTGACCAGCCGAGGCGTGACGGTAGAAGAAGTCACGGAAGCGACTGCGCAAAATGGGCTCTTCAGTGAAGAAGGGAGGGTGTAATGGACTTCACACGCTGGCTTTTGGTCATTGGAGACGGGATGACCCAGACGCTCTACATGACGCTGGTGTCCACTGTGTTTGCCTACCTGATCGGCCTTCCACTAGGAGTACTTCTGACAGTGACAGGGCCAAAGGGCATTCACCCCATGCCCCGATTGAATCAAGTGCTAGGCATCATCATCAACAGCCTGCGCTCTGTGCCGTTTTTAATTCTTCTGGTGGCGATTCTCCCTTTGACGAGAAGACTCGTCGGCACGACGATCGGTTCCACAGCGACCATCCCCCCGCTCGTCATTGCCGCTGCCCCTTTTATTGCGAGAATCGTCGAATCTTCCCTACTGGAAGTCGATCCCGGGCTTATTGAAGCGGCCGAGTCGATGGGAGCTAGCCCCATGCAGATTATTACAAAAGTCCTCCTGAGCGAAGCCAGATCCTCTTTGGCGACAGGAGCGGTCATTGCGACGACCACGATCTTAGGGTATTCAGCCCTTGCAGGCTTTACAGGAGGAGGCGGTCTTGGAGCGATTGCCGTGAATTACGGCTATCATCGCTACCAGACCGATGTCATGCTCTGGACGGTGTTCTTGTTGATTGTCATCGTACAGGTCATCCAGGAGGTCGGTATGCGTCTTTCTCGGAGAATGGACGCTCGATCAAAAAAGTAATCCTGACTTAAAAAACACTAAAATTGGAGGAACTCATGAAACACATTTTGAAGAAACGTCTCGGCATCATCCTTGCACTCGTGCTGGTACTGATCCTTACCTCATGCGCTCAAAAAGAAGCGCCCAGTGATCCAAAGTCGCCCCAAGTCCTCAAAGTCGGCGCCACGGTCACCCCCCACGGAGAAGTGCTTGAATACGCGAAGAAGCAACTGAGTGAAAAAGGAATCGAGCTTGAAATCGTCGAATTCAATGAATACACGCTCATCAACCCCGCGGTGGATAGCGGAGAACTCGACGCCAACTATTTCCAGCACATTTCCTATCTCAATGACTTTAACGAAAAGAACAACACCACGCTGGTCTCTGCAGGGAAAATTCACTACGAACCCTACGGACTGTATGGTGGAAAACTCTCATCCCTTGACGACCTGAAAGACGGATCCTCCGTCGCCGTTCCCAATGACGCCACAAATGAAGCAAGAGCTCTTCTGCTTCTCGAGCAAGCGGGCCTGATCACACTCAAAGAAGGAGCCGGCATCCTAGCGACGATTCACGACATCGTAGAGAATCCGAACAATCTGGAGATCGTAGAACTGGCGGCAGAGCAGATTCCAAGAGCCCTACAGGATGTTGACTTTGCTGTGATCAACGGAAACTACGCCATCGCTGCAGGACTCAATGTCGCCGAAGACTCTCTGGTGATTGAGGCGGCAGACGGGGAGGCAGGAGAAGTCTATGCCAATGTCGTCGCGGTGAAAGAAGACCGCGCCAATGATGAAGCGATCAAGATCCTCGTCGACGTGCTCCAATCCAACGAAGTCGCAAACTGGATCAAAGAGCAGTATGGCGGAGCGGTGCTGCCTGTCAAATAGATTCTTCCATTCGTTCATAGAAGCCCTTATAAAGGGGGTTGAACGCTGATAAGACGTAAGTAAAACTTGCCATAAAACGGTAAAATATGTTTTGTTGAATTCGTTGTCCATCATCAGCCGTGGTTGATTGGTGGACAACGATTTTTCGCGGTGGTTTTTCTGTGCACTCCGTGTTTTTGTTTCAGAAAAAATGAGATTAGCAATTCGTGGACTCAATCATGAAATTAATGTAGTTAACTATTATGAGAAAATCCGTTATCCTCATGTGTATAGATAATGGGAGGAGAGAGCATGGATCTTACTCGTTGTGTTGAGTTGTACACCGACCTGATTGTCCGCACGGCGTTTACCTATGTAAAGAATCGAGCGGATGCGCAGGATATCGCCCAGGAAGTGTTCCTGGCCCTTTTACTGCATAAAAAAGAGTTTGAGAGTGATGAGCATCAAAAAGCTTGGCTCCTTCGGGTGACGATCAACAAAAGCAAAAACCATCTACGCAGTCATTGGTTTCAAAAAAGAGTGGCACTCAATGAGGAACTCACGGACATGGATGGTGATCATCTAGAACTTCTCGAGGCCTTCATGAAGCTCCCTGAAAAATATCGCACACCGCTTCATCTACATGCATACGCAGGGTACTCCATCAAGGAGATTGCGGAGATCCTCGGAAAGAAAGAATCTACTATCGGCACTCGGCTCAGCCGTGCCAGAGAGCGCCTGGGTGCGCTGTTAGGAGAAGATCATGACGGATAATCCCTTAGCCACCTCTCTGAAGAGAGTGCATTTTGAGGAAGGACTCCAGAAGAAAATCCTGGAGAATCTTTCTGCATATGAAGAAAAGAAAAGCCTGCAGCCATGGGCGACGATCGTGCTTGTCACGAGTCTTGTGACAATTGTCATCCTCTGGCTGCTTGAAAAGAGGAAAACACATGTCGATTAATATCTTGTCTACCGGATCCTTTGTCCCGCCGCTTAGTCTTACAAATGATGAGCTGTGTCAGCGCATTGACATTGACTCCAGCGATGAGTGGATCATTCAGCGCGTCGGAGTAAAAGAGCGAAGGATTTCGGAATCGCTGTTTAACTGGGAAATGGGCACCAAGGCGGCTGAGCATGCGCTCGAGCAGGCAGGACTAAGCGCAAGCGATATAGACTTTATCGTCTGTGCCACGGTCAGCAGTGAAGACAGTTCCCCTTGTACAGCCGCCATGATTCAGCGTGCTCTCGGGGCGCAATGTCCGGCGATGGATCTTCATGCGGCCTGCAGTGGTTTCATCTATTCCCTTGAGACCTGCGCAGCGCTCCTGAAAATGGGATACAAAAAAATTCTTTTAGTGGCTTCAGAGAGACTCAGCCGCATCGTCGACTGGTCCGACCGCAATACCTGTGTCATCTTTGGCGATGGAGCCGCAGCATTGGTTCTTGAAGAAGGAGATAATTATCTTGCCAGTGTCCTCCACTCTTTTGGAGGAGACGAGGTGATCAAAATTCCAAACTTTGAAGGAGATCGAACCTTCTTTACTCGCGATACACCTGCCCCGTATATCTACATGAATGGGCAGGAGACATTTAAGTTCGCCGTGGGTAGGATGCAAAAGGATATTCGTGAAGTCCTCAGCCGTGCAAATGTGCGCGAAGAGGATGTCAGCTGGGTCATTCCACATCAGGCAAACATCCGCATTATCGATGCGGCCAGACGCCGACTTCATATCGATCCAGATCGCTATGTGACCAACATCGATCGCTTTGGAAACACATCCGCCGCGAGTATTCCCCTCGCTCTGGACGAATTGAACCGGAGCGGGAAACTCAAGCGGGGAGATATACTCGTCTTTTGCGCTTTTGGCGGAGGCCTCTCAAGCGGCGCTTCGCTTCTACGCTGGTAGAGAAAACAAAATCATTTCGACAGGAGCAGATGAGATCTGCTCTTTTTTTCGTTATCTTGATGCAAACGATAATTTTCTTCCCACAATTTCGTATTCTACTTGAAAGACAAAAGTCCTCACTCCCTTGATTTTTAGATGTTTTGTTCATGTCGTCCTTCATTTCAAGTCGATGAAAGTTCTTTTGCGAAAAATATTTTTGAAAAAAGTGGCCGATTGTAAAATGAAGTTGAACATGTAACGCGAAAGTCCATATGGCACCTCTTTGGTAGAATGTAAGTGACAAAACCACATTCACAAGGAGGAAATCCCTATGGACCACTTACATTCTACTACA
>DUVM01000163.1 GCA_012841045.1 Tissierellia bacterium
CAGAGCCCACGAAAAAGGAAATGTCATCGACGAATTGACTATGATCCTGTTTCTAGATGATATTCAGTAAATTCTCTCTGACTTCTTGCGAAAGAACCGTTGAACGCTGCATGCGTCAACGGTTTTTTTCTTCTAGAAAGATCAGAGCATGTTACTTGCTCTACGTGCTTTTCGCCTCAGCGTGAGATCCCCCTTCGATCTGCGCTGTGAATGCAACAGATGAAAAACCTCACAAACAACAAAACACCGCAGGTTTTTGTCCTGCGGTGCTTTTTTCCTCTTGCATTACATCAAAAATCCCTGTAGCGGGAATAGGATCCCCATGGCATGCCCCAGTGTCAAAACAATGGCAGCAAGAAGACCTCTGGTCTCCTGCAGACTTTTTACGACAAACCAAGCATAGACAATAGAGAGGATTCCTGTAAACAATCCCGAAAGCGGGAAGGCATAAAAGAGGACAAGAAGAATCCTCGTGCTCTCGTCGTCGAGTCTGGGTTCCACCAGAAGCATTGGGCCCACAAAATGATAAAACAGAATCGTCAACGCACTGAGAATGCCGTCCGCTAGAAGGAACGGATCTTTTGTGCCGTAGATGCCCCAATTGCCACGACTGAGATAAATAGCTAGGCTCATTCCAAGATACAGAACAACAGCCCCTATCAGCGAGAGCTTTGTCCAGCGAAGTTTGCCCAGTGTCCCCGGCCAACGTCGGGTCGCGTGGACGCGATCAGAGAGCCTTCCCGGACAACAGAGGTGCACAGCGCGCTTCCCTGCCAAGATCAGCAGGAGGAGAATCAAAAAGACTAGATGCACGGCGCTTGTGGCAAGCTTTGACAGCTTTAACATGGAGCTCAGCTCCCAGAAAAACACCTGGCTGAGCAAAAAGAATAATGGCAATTTATAAGGAAGTCGCGCCGTTTTCCACAGACCTCCCACGAGTGCCAGCAAAGCCAACGTCCCCCACATGAGATACGTGGGAGAGAAGGGAATGAAATAAAACAGCCCTTGAAGCCATCCCATCGCCACTAAAAAAGTAATGGCAATGTAGGCTACTCGGCGCATCATACGCTCGTTTGCCAAATTATGCCTCTTTCTCAAAATAGTCAGTGATCTGTTTCATGTCCTCCGGGATCGGGATGAATTGCGGGCATTGCGGGAAGCATGCGCCACATTCCGTGCAGTCGGAGGCTCTTTTTTCTAACTTCTCGTAACGCTCTTTCATCTTTTCTTTAGACTCAAGAGCGGTTGCGTTATAGATCTCAAAAATTTCGGGGATGTCAAGGCCAAAGGGACACGGCATACAGTAGTCGCAGTGCGTACAGGGAACCTTGGACATCCTCTGGTAGATATGACTTGCTTCTTCCAACGTGGCCATCTCTTTCTCACTTAATTTCCCCACCGAAGACTCCGAAGCATACTTCACGTTGTCTTTCACGTGATCCATATGGCTCATGCCACTCAGCAGAAGGCTTACTTCCGGCTGACTCCAGAGAAAATCAAGCGCCCACTGTACAGGGCTTCTATCTCCCCCGAGTACATCGAGGACTCGCTGTGGTGGTGTCGCAAGCTTTCCTCCTCGAAGGGGTTCCATGATCACCACACCCATTCCTTTTGCACCGGCTTGGCGTACTCCATCAAGCGTCGCCTGGTAGTCGACGTCCACATAGTTCATCTGCACCTGGCAAAAATCCCATGAAAAGTGATGGAGAATATCTAAAAACACTTCTTTTTTGTCGTGAAAAGAGAATCCTATGTGACCGATCTTGCCGGCTTGCTTTGCTCTCTCCACCGCCTCTAGGAGGTTGATTTTCTTCACATTGTCCCAACGTTCCTGACTGAGGGCATGGAGCAGATAGAAATCAATGTGATCACGCTGAAGTTTTCGCAGCTGTTCATCGAGAACGCGCTCAAAATCTTCATGAGAATTGATCTCCCAAACAGGGGCCTTGTCGGCTATATAGACATCATGGTTGCCTTTTAAAGCCTCGCCGACAAACGTTTCGCTGAATCCACCGTGATACGGCCACGCTGTATCAAAGTAATTCACACCTCCTGCAAGGGCTTCTTCCACCATCCTCAGCGCTTGTTTTTTATCAATGCTAGACGGTTCGCCTTCCTGTAGTAGAGGCAGTCGCATCATGCCAAAGCCAAGAGCTGAGACTTTTTTTCCGGTCTTTCCAAATGTTCTGTACTTCATCTTCTCCCTCCGCCTGCTGCAAATAAATACCCTGTGACAATGCCGATGACGTTGAGTAGTATGTCGTCAACATCAAAGACGCCGAGTCCGCTGAAAAGCTGAACGGTTTCAAACAATAAAATCACAGGTACGCCTATCGCCAAAACGGCAATAATTTTTCCATTCGTACTTCTTCTGAGGAGATACCCCAGAGGAACAAACAGCAGGACATTGCCGACAATATTTAACAGAAAATATGTCCAGGACATATTTCCATGCAGCACTGCATAAAAAAAGTTATCGATCGTAAAAAACAGTTCTAAATGGGACTCATCCCAGCCTTCAAATCTCCATCCTTGTAGCCAACGAAGGTCCCAGAACGGAACCTTTTTAAGTACAATGATCTGAAAAAGCAGCAGAATGTAAAGCGCCGCCCATAGTCTACTCCTTCTTTTGTTTTTATTCATGGCTCTATTCTAACACAAAGCTTTTTTTCTTCATATCGGACGTTGTGCCCGCTACGATTGTATACTGAGTGAAAGGAGATTTTTTATGAAAAAAACACTGATCCTTCTTATCCTGCTGGGGCTTTTGGTCGGCTGTACAACGGCTGTGCCAGAACCGGAACCGGAACCTGTTCCGCTACCTCCACAGACACCGTCGGAGGAACCAGCAGAGCCAGTAAATGAAGAACATCTAAACGCTCTGAGACAATTTGCGCAGAGGAGCGCATCTGAAATATTTGGCGACTCACTTAAAAATGAAAACTATTCCCCTATCAGTCTCCAGATCGCTCTATCCATGCTTGTGCAAGGAGCTGATGGACAGACAAAAGATGAAATTCTCGAGACGATGGGCTTAACTGGAGCGGACGTCGACGATGTCACTTCTCTGATGAAAAGCCTGATAGCTAATCTCGCTGTCAACGACGAAGAGGGCAAGGTGCTCCTCGCCAACGCCTTATTTAGCGAAGAGAGCTTCCCCATGAAAGAGTCTTTCGCCGAGCGACTCCGCCAGGACTTTCATGCCATGAGTGAGTCCTTACCTCTCAAAGAAAAAAGCAGTGTGGAGCGCATCAATGCGTTTATTGAACAAAACACGGCAGACAAGATCAAAGATGCCTATGCACCCTCAGAAGACAGTGAGGCAGTGCTTGTGTTGATCAACACTCTCTATGCTAACCTTCCTTGGATCTCCAAATTTTCCGAGGATGCTACGGAGTCTTCCGTCTTTCACACCCTAAATGGCGATGTGCAAGCACCCTTCATGCATCAGCAGACCGGCTCCAGTTATTTAAAAGCGGATACCTTTGAAGCTGCCTCTCTTCGCCTCGGAAACCACTATAAAATGACCTTTGTCCTTCCAAGTGAAGGAATGACTCCTCAGGATCTTTTAAAAAAGGAAGGTTTTTTAGAGACTCTGAAGAAGGACATGAATTACAGTGAAGTAAAATGGTCACTGCCGAAGTTCACCTACAGCGCATCGATGGATTTGGTTGATCGGTTGAAATCTCTGGGGATGGAGAAAGCATTCCGCGACGATGCTGAGTTCCCTGGGATTTCTGAGATTCCCACCCTCGTCTCGGGCGTCATTCAAAAGTCGTTTATCGATCTCAATGAAGAAGGTGTCGAGGCTGCCGCCGTGACCATCATCAGTGTTGATCCGACGGCGGCACCACCTGCTGAGGTGATCGACTTCACACTTGATCGACCTTTCCTATATCTTCTTGAAAGCCATGACGGTGTCGTTTTGTTTATCGGCATCGTGCAGGATCCGACGGCCATGTAGGTTGGTAAGTTGCCCGTGCTTTGTTATAATGAGCCTATGTAAAAGCCAGGAGGCATCATGAAAAAAATACTGATCCTGCTCGTCGCTCTCCTTCTAGTAGGCTGTAATCTGGTAGAGAGCACGGCGCCGACGGATATAGCTTCGAGTTTTCTTGATTCATTGAAATCGATGGATTTTGAAAAAGCGAAAACCGTTTCCGATGAAGCATTAACTGAAAAAATCAGAGAACTTGAAACCGTCACCACAAGAGATGCAAGCGCAGAAGCGATGATAAAAAAGCTTCTTCATCTCTTCGATTATCAGATCCTCTCGGAAGAAATTTCCGGCGAGAGTGCCACTGTCGTCATAAAGATCCAAGGTCTCTCGGAGACCGCACTCACGAAGCTCGGTTCAGATGTCATGCAGGCAGGTTTGTCTGTCGTAGACCCAAGCAACAAGGAGGAGGTCTCTCAAGCTGTCCTAGCTGCACTGGAAACACTCGATGTGACGACGCTCGAAAGACAGGAGCGTGAACTCACGCTATCACTGATAAAAGACGGCCGCGATTGGCGCCTTACAGAAGATACTCTGTCGCGCTTAACGGACGCCTTACTCCCGTAAAAGGTAACCTGCTCTTCACCGAAAGAGCAGGTTTTTTTATTCGCTTGTGACGCGCACCGCCTCATAGACTTTGCGATTATCCTCTGTCGGCGCTACGATCAGAAAATAGATTGTCGCCAATACAAGGGAGCCGAGAATCACCACCACGAGTCGGTAATCCAACAGCTCTCCCAGCCACCCTGCAAGAAACTGAAAGACGATGATGGAAATCGAAAAATACGATTCCGAGAGAGCATGAATCTTTGCTCTTTTTTCTCTTGGGAGATAACTCTGGACGGCTGCTTCTCGGATCGTGGCAGAGGACACACCTAATATGCCACACAAAAATCGTCCGACCAGCATCAACGGATAAGGAAGAAACAGCATCGTCATGTCAATGGCTTCATAGATGGTATAGACAAATTTCGTAAAGCCGTATCTTTTCTTCGGGTCGACCTCGATGCG
>DUVM01000164.1 GCA_012841045.1 Tissierellia bacterium
CGGAACGCTGCAAAAAAGAGGCCTCTTTTTTCAGATGATTCATCCTTCGTTTGCGCCTGTAGAAAAGGCAGATGACTTTCTCAGAATTCTTCCGGTGTACCGCTATAAAAAAGGACTTAGTTCCAGGGACTGGCGCTCCTTCATGTCAGAGGGCTTAAAACATATCCCCGAAGATTTTTTCTTTCAGGAGGACTTAGAAGAGTGGGGCCTTTTGTCTCTTGAGGACACATTGACGCAAATGCACTTTCCGACCGATCGAGAGATGTATTCACGAGCAAAATATCGCCTGATTTTTGAAGAATTTTTCCGCTTTCTACTCCAGGGAAAAGAAAGTGAAAGGCGACAAGCGACGAAGATTTCGCTTCCCTCGGACAGTGTCAATACATACGCAAGCACTCTTCCTTTTCCATTGACGCGTGCACAGCTTCGCACATTAGAGGAGATCAAAGAGGATTTCTCCAAAGGCAGAATGATGCGGCGACTTTTACAAGGAGACGTCGGATCGGGAAAAAGCATCGTGGCATATTATCCGATGACACAGCTTGCAAAATTAGGAATGCAAAGTGCCTATCTTGCTCCAACGGATATACTTGCTCGACAGCAATTCGAAAACTTCTGTGCCCTTTTTCCGGACATTCCCACACGCTTTCTAAGTGCCTCAACGAAAGATAAGGAGGCTGTGTACGATGAACTGCGGGAGGCTAAGGCGCTGGTCGTTATCGGAACCCATGCACTCCTTCAAGAAGGGGTGGCTTTTTCCGATCTTCGCCTAGTTGTGACTGACGAACAACATCGCTTTGGTGTAGCACAGCGCGAACAGCTCCATCGAAAGGGAAGAGAAGTCCATCTCTTGCAGATGAGCGCCACACCCATTCCCAGAACACTGAGCCTCCTTCTCTTTGGAAACATGGATCAAAGCATCCTCGATGAGAAACCTCCCGGAAGATATCCGATTGAGACTCGATTGATTTCGCCAGTACAATTACCTGATGTGTACGAACAGATCAAAAGTGGATTTGCCACAGGCGAGAAAGCCTATATCGTTTTTCCAGCCATTGAAGAAAATGAGAATGCGTCGATGGCGTCACTGGAGAGCGAAGAGACGATGCTCAAAAAAGTATTTGGAGAGCAAGTGGCATTTTTGCATGGACGGATGCCTGCAAAAGAAAAAGAACAAATTCTTGAAACGTTTCGAACAGGGGAGAAGATGGTCCTTGCTGCCACGACCCTTATTGAAGTCGGCATGGACATTCCTGAAGCCACTCGACTTCTCCTTAGAAGCGCGCAGCAATTTGGACTCAGTCAGATTCATCAGATTCGCGGTCGAATTGGACGAAACAATCAGCCGGCGACTTGCTATCTCTGCGCAGAAAGTGCTCACATTCCGGAGCGACTGGAGATCCTTGTGCGAGAAGAAGACGGCTTTAAGATCGCTGAAGAAGACCTACGTCTGCGAGGGCCTGGAGAAATCCGGGGACTGAGACAGCATGGCGACTTAGACTTTGAGATGGCTGACGTCATCCGCCATGAACCGATTCTTCGTCGTGTGCACGATCTACTTGATGAAGCGACCGCTAAGCGCTATAGAAATGCTAGGAAAGAGCAAAAATACTAGGAGGAGAGAACATGCGAGTCATTGCCGGAAAAGCCAAGGGCGTGCGACTTCGCTCGCTGGAAGGACGTCACACGCGCCCGACGCTAGATCGGGTAAAAGAGAGTCTTTTCTCTATTTTGATTCCATGGTTAGAGGATGCGATCACAATCGATTTTTTTAGCGGGTCAGGCAATCTCTGCATTGAATCTCTCAGTCGAGGAGCGCACAAGGCATTTTTGATTGAAAAATCTCCTCACGCTGTGAAGATCATTCGAGAGAATTTGCTCTTGACGGGATTTATCGATCAGGCGGAGGTGCTTCCTTTTGATTTTAAAGAAGGAGCAAAGCGTCTGAGCGAACGCGGCGTACGAGGTGATATCCTATTTGTTGACCCTCCCCATGCAGGGGACATGGTCGCTGAGACCTTGCAATTGATTGAAGATTTACACTTACTTGAAAAGAATGGTATAATTGTCGCAGAACACCATTCGGGTCGGATCATGCCAGAGGTTGTGGGAAATCTTACAAAGATTCGGACTCGAAAATACGGTAATACCACTTTATCTTTTTACCAGAGGAGCCAACAAGACCAATGAATGGAATTTACCCGGGCAGCTTTGATCCGCCCACAAAAGGGCATATGGACATTATCGAGCGAAGTGCATCTCTTTGCGAGCATCTCTACATCGCAGTGCTTGTCAATATATCAAAAAAATCGCTCTTTACCATTCCTGAGAGAGTGGAACTTTTAAAGAAATGCACTGCGGATATCGATAATGTAGAGATCATTACATTTGACGGACTCCTCGTCGATCTCTTTAAAGTCTATGAGATTGACGCTATTATAAAGGGACTGCGCGCGGTGTCTGACTATGAATATGAAATACAGATGGCGCAGATTAACCGTCAGTTTGAAAAGCGCGCAGAGACGTTGTTTATGATGACGAATCCTCGTTATTCGTATCTCAGTAGCAGTATTGTCAAAGAATTTCACCGGTACGGCGCCGACATCTCTCCATATGTGCCGCTACCCGTACTGGAAGCGATGAAAGAAAAGAAGGAGTAAATATGAAAGTTTTGGAACTGCTTGACGATTTTCAACGTAAGGTAGAAGCAACCACCAATTTTCCGATGACCAAAAAAGTGCTTTTAGAGAGAGATGAAATCGAATCGCTCATCTCCAATGTACAGGCATTTCTACCCGATGAGATGAAACACGCCAAATGGATAAAAGAAGAGCGTGAAAAGATCCTCTCTGAGGCGAATACGGAAGCGGATGAAATCGTTCAAGAAGCAAAGAAAAAAGAACGGTTGATCATTGCCGAGGCACAAGCTCAGTTTGAAACCATGGTCAATGAAAGTGAGATCATGCAAGAAGCAGAAGAGCGTGCAGCGGAGTTGTTGAACCAAGCGCGTCAGGAAGCCGCCGGGATCCGTATGAGTTCCTATCAGTACTCCGAAGACATGCTTCTTGATTTGCAGGAAGTTCTTGACAAAAAAATGCGCGGTGTCAATGAGGACCTGCGCTCGCTTCAGGAATTTCTGCAAAGTTAATAGGGTATGAAAGGCTATGGGAACATAGCCTTTTTTTTATCGAGGGATACATGAAACAGCTAGCTAAGAATAATATGGGACTTCCGGCGTGGAGACTCGACACCGTGACGCCTTTAAAAAGAGCCATCATTTTAGAGCCCGCAGAGCTCCTTCAGGCGCTGAACAATCGAAGAGTGGAAGAAACCCATGCCTTTGAAGAGAGCGTCTTTTTAAATGGAATAGAAGAGACCATTCAGAACTTGCCTGTATTGGTTTTGCGCGCATTTCTAGATGCGCTGGTGGAAGACTCTCTCACGTGGAAAGAGAAGAATGTCACCTTATTAACCTCCGCCATCTATGATTCTCTTTCTCCCGCTTCAACGCAAAAGAGAATGGTGTTGGCTTCTTCTCTGGGAAAACATCTCGCATTACACAAAAAAGATTTTGTGCAGCAAGTGAAGAACTACTTATCACCTGAAAACCTGACATATTATGCTGAGGCGCTCGAAGAGAGTTTTCGTTCCTTTGTTGAGGCGTACACCGTCAACGGAGGAGCCAAAGAGTTAAAAGAGAACGAGCTGATCGATCTTCTCGCGTTTCTTCAAGAGCGGGGAGAGAGGGTTTGGCTTGACTTCTGTTTTAGTTTGCCAGCTTCCCTGTGGAGTCACACATCGAAGCAGTTTGCGCTGAGTAGAGCACGTGTGATCGATTCAACGGCCTCCATCGCATTTATGGAGCAGATCGTCGAACCCGCTCATCTCACAGAGGATTTTCTTGAGTACCTCGACACCCCAGAAGATTACATGCGAAGCTTTGCAAAGCGAAAAATACTGGAAAAATTTGATGTCGTCATGGATTGGGAGCAAATCTACTCCAGCATACCAAAGAATTCTACCCTCTATCTGAACAATCTTCTTGACAGCACCCCTCCATCTGCAAAGATCTACACGATGGAGATGTTGATGCAAAAGTGCGAAGGGGATGAGAAGAAAAGCTATGATCTCATCATCCATCTCATCAATGTCCTTCGAAATGAGCTCACCCCGGCGGTCCTGCACGTCGCCTCACAGTTCTTAATCAAATTAAGCCCTTCTGTAAGTCCCGTGCAGAGAAGAGAGCTGATTGATGAACTGCTAAGAAGCGTCTCGAAAGAAAACTACCCATCCGAGCAGATGCTCCGTGTGCTTGCCCACTATATGCGCGAAGAGGAAGATTCAGAATTTCATTCCTGGAGTCAGCGTTTTTCCGCCGGGATCAAAAGCGCGCAGGAATCACGTTCTGTCTCACTTCTATGGGGAGTGTATGAGCTTTTGCGCTTAGATCCGCAGGTGACGTTTCGGGACGAAGTGCTCATCAATCTTCTCCTTAACGGGATAGGACACTTTAAGGACAGTACTGCCTCAACAGGCTTGTGGTTCGTACTGAAGCTCCTTGATGAACCGGCACTTTCTCTCGAGAAAAAAAGCCACGTTCTCAATCTCCTCCTTCTAAAAATATACGGCATCTTGCAGAGTGATCAACACAGCAATATCACCTATGTCTTTATGCGCAGATATTTTTTAAAAAAGCTGTTTGCATTCTTTTCTGAACATCCCCCGGAAGGGTATCTTGTCCTGCGGATGCATGAGCGCATTGCCTTTTTTCCCGGGACATTCGATCCGTTTAGTTCCGGACACAAGGCCATCGCTATGGAAGTGGCGGCGATGGGTTATGAGGTGTTTCTTGCCGTAGATGAATTTTCGTGGAGCAAAGCGACGACGGCAAATCTCATCCGACGAGAGATCTTGAATCTTTCCATCGCCGATGAATTCCATCTTCATGTCTTTCCCAGAGAGTATTCCATCAACATCGCAAATCCCAAAGACCTTTGCGAGCTAAGAAATATCTTTAAAGGACGGGAGATTACGATGCTGATGGGAGGAGACGTCATTCTTCACGCGTCCGCTTACAAAGAGCCTCCCACGCCTGAGAGCGTCCACTCTTTCGCACATATACTTTTTACAAGAGATGATTCTCAGGAAGTGCAAAAAAGAGCAAGCGAATTACAGCTCTCGGTCCAGCTTCTCGATCTGGGACAGTTTTCCGGCATTTCTTCAACGAGAATACGAGAGGGGATCGAGCGGCAAAAGGACATCTCGGGTCTTGTCGACTCGATGGCAAAAGAATACATTTATGAGCATGATCTCTATGCTGTGGATGAAAAGATAAAGCACTCACTGCAGGCAGAGCCCCGAGACATCAAGCAATGGGATATCATCTCATGGGATGAATTGACTCCTTTTGAAGAGCGCCTGGGAAGAGCCATCAAACTCCGAGAACATGCCAATGCGCCTAGGGTGTTGGAATTGAAGATGCCTACAGGCGAATATGGATTTATCGTATTTCATTGGATACGCTTAAAAGACCTGCACAGAGAAGTGACGGATCCTGTGTTTTACAGGCATGTCAGCGAGCACTCGATCGGAAGATTGTTGTGTATCGATGCGATCTACCACGAAGGAGATGCAATCTTTGCCCGAAGACTCCTTCAGGAGTTTTTCCGATTTGTTCTGCCAAAAGACTACACATACTGTATTTACAGCGAAGATTCTGGGGGAGAATTCCAAGACGTATTGCATTCCATGGGGTTTTCACACATCGATTCTGAGCATCAGCGCCTGTACTATGTAGATATGAGCCATCCGTGCACGCTGAGCCTTGATGTAGAGGAGTTGATCCTCGAGCCGTATGCGAGCAGCCAAAGCGTACAAAAAGCGCTAGGAGAGGCTCGTGATGCGCTGCGAGAGGCGATCGTGGCTCTCTATCCCGGACAGCTTCTATTGTCCATGGATCAGGTGGACATTTACGACACATTGATTCCGCTGATCACGGAAGAAAACGATGTCCCATCCACTCCTTTGATTCCGCGACAATTAGGCGAAGCGCTCTGTGTTCCCTTTGGAGAAATCTTTAAAAAGAGAATACTCCCTAACACAGTCACAAAATCCATGCATACAGAAAAGTATTTTTGCTCTGATTTGAAGGGGTTTTACATTGAACACTTTCCTGGTTATTTAGACTTGGAAGAGCAGGTCCGCATGGTCCGCTCCTTTGATCGCCCCCTTCTACTGGTGGATGATCTACTTCACAAGGGGTATCGATTAAAGACCATCTATCCAATCCTAAAAGACCACGGGCTGAAGACGAAAAAGCTTTTTGTGGGAATCTTGTCCGGAAGTGGCAAATCCATTGCAGAGGAATTGAATATGGAAGTCGAATCGGCCTATTTTATCCCTCGCCTTCGCTTCTGGTTTCAAGAGAGTAAACTGTATCCGTACATCGGTGGAGACTCGCTAGATGGCGAGTTCCCCGGTTCTAAGGCGGGATTTCTTCCGAGTGTGAATCTTCTCTTTCCCTACACGCGGGTCGTATTCATTCACGATAAAGACACGGAGGCTCTGATACGCTTCAGTGAAGTGTGCCTGCGCGCCTCGCTTCATGTCCTTAAAGCGCTTGAGGCAGAATATCTGCGTCAGAGGCATCGATTGCTTCGTATGGACCGCCTAGGAGAGGTTCTTCGCTATATTCGCTATCCGGTTGTAGCCAATGAGGATGTTCCGAAGAAAAAACGGCCGTCAGAACTTCTGGAAAAAGACCTGCAGTTATTGCAACGATTAAGAGGGACATCATGAGCTGGAAAAAAAAGGAAGACTACGCCAACAGTGTCTCACACGCTCGGATGATCCGCCATCTGCCCGTTTCTATCGGCGTGATCGGCGCCGGTGATGTGGGGAGAAATCTGCTCCTTGGCCTGAGGCTTTTAGGAAAAGGCACGATTGAAAATTTATCCTTCTGGGAAATGAATCCTAATCAGGCGCAGCGTATCCTTCACGAAGTGGGTGTCATCCGCGCTTTTAATGATCCCTTGGTACCGCTGAGGTATGAAGAGGATCTCTCCGGCTGTGATGTCGTCGTTTTTGCCGCTAGCGGAGGTGTTCCTCCTCTAGGAGACGAAAAGAAAGTCGATGTCCGGCTTCTTCAATACGAAGCAAACGCGCGCATCTTAGGGGAGTGGATCGATAAGCTTGAATCAACAGGATTTACAGGGCTATACTTTATTCTCAGCGATCCGGTGGATTTTCTCTGCCAGACAGCTGTCGAATGCTTTAGTCTGCCATCGCGAAGAGTCATTGGATTTGGTCAAGGTGTGATGTATGCCCGCGCGGCTTTTTATGGCGGAGCACAGGTTCATATTTACGGCCCTCATGGCGCAGGGTTGTGGGTAGCAAACGATCCATTTAACTATGATCCGCTTCTTTCACAAGAATTGACACAAAAAACCGTCGTGGAAAACGTGCTGATAAGAGGTCTTGGTTTCAAGCCATTTATCGCTCCCGCGTTTACCAGTGGCGCGCTCAGTATGCTATCGTATCTTCGAAGCGAATCTCACTACGCTTCGCACTATATTCAAG
>DUVM01000165.1 GCA_012841045.1 Tissierellia bacterium
ATACAAACAGTTTGTGGATAATCTCTTATTTTTTCAGATTCGACTCTTTTGTTATGACATAGAGTGAAAGTCGTTTTCGTATTTCGATAGCGCATCTAGCTGATACTTTTTCATGGATTCCTTGAAAAGAGAAAGATCAGTCCTAGCGGCACAGCCTCTGCGACACCGAAAAATAAAAGGCAGAAAGTATCACCGCCCCACCCCCTTATGCCACTTCCATCTTTTCCAGCATATGGGATTAAGGCGTGATATCTTTTCTTCAAGCCTCTTTCAGAGAAAATCGTGGATTCAAGCGACCACAACATTCTTCCTATAATATGACAATAGGGGTTTTTACAGTATTTTCATAGCTACCTTTTCGGGTAGGTTTTCTCTTGAAAGCTCACAAAATGCGCATTTTCTCTACGGATCAATAACGGATATCAAAAAAACACCCGTTCTTGAGATCAACCGTTTGAAAATGTCTTCAGAAAAAAGCGAGGCAGAAATCTCTTGACTTCTACCTCGCCATCACACACAAAACAAGGAATAGATTTGACAACTAAATGAATTAGGACAGCTTTTCTTTGTCCATCGGCTCGAGACGAAGGGTCAACCAGGTAATGAGTCCTGACACCACTAAGACGTGTATAGTGTCTTTGATCATCTCGCCCACTCTCTCGCCAAAGAACTTTGTCGTCCAATAGCTCAAGCAAAACGGTTTAAGCAGAGTCGAAAGGGAATCAAAGAGTGTAAAAGCCTGCATAGAGCTTAGGATAATAAACACGACGGGGACCAGCCAGATTTTTGCACCGAAGCGATAGTTTGCACCCGCCCATAGCGTCAGTCCCAAAGCGCTCGAAAGATAGTAGAGCAATAACGATAGACTCAGTGTCGGCGCAGAGCGCAAGATCATCGGCGGCAATTCCTCAGGGAGAAACTTCCTCCACATATCTCCATAGACATAGATCTGCAAGTTCAAAAGAGCTACGATCACGAGAGCGCCTGCAGCCGTGACGACCAGAGAGGATATCAGTGTGGAGAGCAGAAATTGTCTTCTCGTCTTTCCGGTAGCTATCGCCATGGGAAAGTGATCGTAGTAGTCCGTGTACGCTTGAATCCACAGATAGACAAACAAGGAAATCGCGAGATGGACAGCTACTAGGATCAAGATCGGACTCATCGGCAGCGCATTGTCTGCAAGCCATGCACTCGCTCCCAATGACATCACAAGCCAAAGGATAAATGCAATGCCAAGCCCGATCAAAAAGCTTACCACCAGATTGTAAAATTTGTTTCGGATCATCTTGATCGTCAATGCTTTATCGAACATGGTTTTCTCCTTCTGTCAAATGGACAAAGAGCGTCTGTAAGCTCAGGCTCTCCCAGTCAAGCCCGGCCTCTTGGATGCGCTGCTTCGCGTCTGCAGGCAGTTCGCCATAGTAAGAGCGAATCTCGCTATTTCCAAATGTCTCCGTCCCAATGTGTCTTTGTGTGAACGCGATGGCGTCTAGCTCTTCCCTGCTGCCCCGAACGGAGAAGCCGCGTTCTAACAGTGTCGGCACCTCTTCTTTAAGCATCACCTGTTTGTCTTTTAAGATGACCACTTCTTCAAAGAGATTGGCTACTTCGTCAATAATGTGCGTACTGACGAGAAACGTTCGTCCGCCTTTTTCAAACTCGCTCATCAGCTTCTGATAAAAGTGAAAGCGATTGGCGGCGTCCATCCCTAGAGAAGGTTCGTCAAAGAGGGTGAAGCGCGCCCCGGAAGCGAGTCCCATGGTCAGGCAGGTCATCGTGCGCATACCTCGTGAGAGTTTACTAAACTTCTTTCTGACGTCGAGCCCAAACAGCTCGATCATTTCTTGAAACAGTTCTTCATTCCAATTAGGATAGAGACGCCTTCCATAGTCGAAGAGTTCTTTGAGCTTCATATCGGTGCCAAAGCCATCTTCGGGGATATAGGCGATCTGCGATGTCCTTACAGGATTCTCTAAAACCTGTTGCCCATCGAGCAGGACTTCTCCTTCGCGCTTGATGAGATGCGATGCGATGATGTGCAGAAGCGTCGTCTTCCCCACGCCATTTCTTCCTAATAAACCAATAATTTTGTCGTCTTCGATGGTCAGATTGACGTCTGCTAGCACTTCCTGCTTCCCAAAGGATTTATACAGATGACGAATCTCAATCATAAGTTTTCCTTTCCAAGGTATTCGAGAACTTCTTCCTTTGTGATGTCGAGCCGTTTGGCTTCGCGGAGTAGCTGCGGGAGCATCTCATCAAAGAAGACCTTCTGTCGCTTCTTGATAATGATCTGTTTCGCTCCTTTTGCTACGAACATGCCCATGCCGCGCTTTTTATAGAGAACGCCTTCTTCGACCAAGAGATTCATTCCTTTTCTTGCTGTTGCCGGATTGATCTGGTACACTTTTGCAAATTGGTTGGTCGAGGGCGCTTGATCGTCCTCTTTAAGATCTCCCCGAAGGATATCCCGCTCTATGATCTCTGAAATCTGTTCGTATATGGTGCGATCTTCTGAGAAATTCATGATACCTCCTTTCTTCATTGGTTAACTACTTGTGTAACTAAGTATATACCTGCTTTCTTTTTTTGTAAACACTTTTTTCAAAAATATTTTTCGCAAAAGAACTTTCATCGACTTGAAATAAAGGGCGACATGAACAAAACATCTAAAAATCAAGGGAGTGAGGACTTTTGTCTTTCAAGTAGAATACGAAACTGTGGGAAGAAAATTATCGTTTGC
>DUVM01000166.1 GCA_012841045.1 Tissierellia bacterium
AGTCTAGGTATCCGATAGAAACCTTTAGTGTGTCAGGGCGTTTGCGTCCTGTTGCCCCTGAGACTTGCACGATGTCTTTTCCGATCTGCTCAAAGGTAGTTCCTGAAAAGTCAGCGACGACGTCAGGGGTTATATAAGCGGAGGGATCATGAATCTCGTAGATCAACTGTTCTGTGCAGGTATGGGGTGTGACAAGACCGCCGGAGCCTTCTACTTTGGTGAGAAAGAATGACCCGTCTTCAGAGACTTCTGCAATCGGAAATCCGAGGCGCTCAGGGTTCGGCACGTCTTTTTTGCCAGGTTCTGCGAAGTATCCGCCGGTGACCTGACCTCCACACTCGAGAAGGTGGCCCAGTTGTGTGCCCTTTCCAAGCAGTTCATAGTTATCCATATCCCAGCCAAACTCATAGATAACTGGAGCCATGAAGATGGCTGGATCGGCCACTCTACCGGTGATGACAACATCGGCGCCTTGTTTCAGAGCATCAATAATCCCCTCAGCTCCGAGATAGACGTTGGCAGAAACGATCCCTTCCAGTTCGCTGAGTGGAGATTTCGTCTCCCAGACCATTGTGTCGGCATATTTATCGAGGACATCGGTGACATCATCACCAACAACGGCTGCGATTTTCATGCCGCTCACGCCGTGTGCTTTAGCGATCTCTACACAGACTTCTGCAGCGCGTACGGGATTGGCAGCGCCCATATTAGTGATGACTTTGATGCCTTTTTCTTTTGCAAGAGGCAGTACTTTTTCCATGCGATACTCAAGGAGCGGATCATAGCCCTTTGAGGGATCTTTCAGTTTTGCCTGCTGGGCGATGGCGATGGTGCGCTCCGCTAGGCATTCAAAACTGATGTAGTCGATGTTGCCTTTTTCCATTGCCTCGAGAGCCGGCTCGAGTCGGTCGCCGGAATACCCGGCTCCTGTTGCTATACGAATCGTTTTCAAAATGATCTCCTTTACTTAGATCTGGATTGCTCCAATAAGAAGAGAAACGCCCAACATAATAAGTGTGATGAGAAAGGCCCAGGGAATGGTATTCTTCTGATGCTCTCCAAAATCAACACCCGCTAACCCGATCAGTAAGAAGGTCGAAGCGGTTAAAGGAGAGACAGGGAAGCCAGTGGTCATCTGACCGAGAATCGCAGCGCGGGCGACATTGACACCGGCGACACCAAATCCTTCAGCGGTGCTTGCAAGAACTGGGAGCACACCGAAGTAAAAGGAGTCGGGATCAAAGAGTAGAGAGGCAGGCATCGCGATGGTGCCTGTGATGACGGGGAAGTATCTTCCGGCGCTATAGGGGATAAACGATACCAAAGCTTCTGTCATGGCGTTGATCATACCGGTGCCTTTCATGATGCCGGTGAAGCATCCGGCGGCAAAGAGCACCGACGCCATCATGAGAGCAGATTTGGCGTGTGCGTCGACACGGGCCTTTTGCTGGTCAACTTTAGGATAGTTAATCACCACTGCCAAAACGAAGAAGACCATAAATACTACGGCGGGAGCAAATCCCGAGAAGAGCAACGAGACGATGGCTCCGATGATCAAAGCAATATTGACCCAAAATAGGTTTGGGCGAAGAAGGGCTTTTTCTTCGGGTGTGAGCTCGGCTTCGCGATATTCAACGAGTGTCACGCCTTCTAAGCTGAGAGTTCGTTTCTCTCTGAGTCCAAGGAGAAAGGCAATGGCCATGACGCCCACTAGACCGGCAAGGACGGGAATCAATAAGGGCATAAAGAGTTCAGTGACATTGTAGTTAATAGCAGAGGCAGCGCGAATAGTAGGACCGCCCCATGGAAGAATATTCATTGTACCGGCAGAGAGTGCGACGACGGTTGCCAGGGTCGTACGCTTCATTCCAAGTGCGTCATAGAGTGGCACAAGCGGGGGAATGCATATGAGAAATGTGACAGCGCCAGAGCCATCGAGGTGAACAAACATAGCTAAGAGTGCAGTTAACATGGTGACTTTGATTGGGTTGGTTCCCATTTTTGAGATAAGTCCACCGATGATGGGACGAAATGTGCCGGCATCGGTGAGCACGCCGAAGAACAAAATGGAGAAGATGAACATAACGCCGGTGGCGGCTACGGAACCAATTCCGGCAGGACCCGTAATCATCTTTCCGAGTTCTTTAAAGTTAGCGGCAAAGTTTACTACCCCGGGGGCCGCTTCAGGATCTGTGACAACAAAAAAGGAAGCAAGGATACCAAAGACGATAGGGGTAGCGATAAGGGCGACGACAGGTGATGCTTTTTTCGTCATGACGAGTACGAGCATGACGACAACGCAGAGAAAACCTAGTAGTGCAAGCATGATATCTCCTTTCGAAATAGTGTTCATAAAAGAACATAGCAAACAGCGTGCCAGAAAATTGAACAAGAAAAAAAGCCTATTTTTCAAAGCTTTTAAGAGTTTAGGTTTTTATTCACGATAGAATAACAACGTATTTGTTCTTGAATTTAAGAATAAACTTCTGAAATTTCAGAATTATTTGTTCAGTTTGACGTATAGAGTTGCCAGCGAGATCCCCAGTTCTTGAGCGATCTTTTTCTTGGACTCCAGGGAGTCACCGTGTTTCTTTATCAGACTTTCAATTTCTTGCTTCTCAAATGCACGGACCCGCTCCGCAAGCGTGTTTTGGGATGAAGGCGCAATGGTACGGTGAAAATTTTCCGGAAGGTCCAAGAGTCGGATATTGCCGCTCTCGCTGACATAAGCGCAAAATTCCAATACATTTCGAAGCTCGCGGACATTTCCGGGCCAGTGGTGATACTGCAAGGCTTCCAGTGCTTCTTTATCGATCGTAATGGGCCGCTTGATGGATTGAGAAATCTCACTGAGAATGACTTCGCAGAGGGGAGGGATATCTTCTAGTCTTTCGCGAAGCGGCGGAATGCGGATGGGAAGAGCGCTCAATCGGTAATAAAGGTCTTTTCGGAAGGTACCTGCCTCAATATACTCTTCCAGATCAGCGTTCGATGCACTGATGATGCGCACGTCCACTTCCACTTCATCAATTCCGCCGACCGGTCTGATTCGCCTCTCTTGAAGTACGCGCAGGAGTTTGGACTGCAAAGAAATATCCATCTCGGATATCTCGTCCAGGAAGAGTGTTCCTCCGTCGGCGGCTTCAAATAGGCCGATCTTTCCCCCTTTTTTTGCCCCTGTGAAAGATCCTTCCGCATAGCCGAACAGTTCTGATTCAAGCATGGACTCTTGGAAGTTTGCGCAGTTAATGGCGATAAATGGCGCCGAAGCTCGAGGGGAGGCGTTATGAATAGCCTGGGCATACAACTCTTTTCCGGTTCCGCTTTCGCTCTCAAGAAATATGGTCGCATCCGTGCTTGCCAATCGCTCGGCCAATTGTTTGACCATCAGGGATTTGGGGCTGAGCGCTATGATGTGTTCAAACGTATACTTAGCACCGCTTCGACGATTGAGGTGCTCGAGGATTTCTTTGGAACGTCTCTCGTATTCTTCAAGTTCACTTCGGAAGTTGTAGGCGTCTGCTTTGAATGTAACCACGCTGATGCCACCGATGACGATGCCTTCGCGGTAGATCGGATACATATTCACAAAGTAGATTTCTTCTTCCTCTTTTCTCACCACATGGAGTAGAGGGCGACCGGAGGCAACCACCTCAGGCAGTTTGGCGCCTGGACGGATGTCTACGATCAAGCGACCTAGCAATTCGTCTTTTTCCATTCCTACAAACGAACGGTAGGCAGGATTGGTATAGACGATGCGCCCTTGCAAGTCTATAATATTAATACCTTCATGAATATTATCCATGGAGGCTTCAAGAAACGAAAGTAGATGCATGGTTTTTCCTTACTGTTTACAGGTGGAAGTCTATCGGCCTTTATTGTAACATGTAAGCGGGCGATGCCCATACGGAGGAAATACGATTGAAGAAAATCCTTTTTGTATGTCACGGAAATATCTGCCGCTCGCCGATGGCGGAATTCGTCATGAAGGACCTCATTCGTCGCAATGGACTAGAGGGCTCGTTTCATATTGATTCTGCCGGAACCACGACAGAAGAGCGGGGAAATCCCATACATCCTGGAACAAGAAACAAACTGCGAGAAAAAAATATCCCTCAGGGATCAAAATATGCCAGACCTCTGAAGCCGACCGACTACGCCTCTTTTGATTTAATTATCGGTATGGACAGAGAGAACTTATACGACATGAAGAAGCTCTTTAATGACGATCCGGAAGACAAAGTCCGCCTTCTGATGGATTATGCGGACTCCGGTCGTGACATCGATGACCCTTGGTATACGGGTGACTTTTCTACTACGTATCGAGATATTTTAGATGGCTGCCTCGGATTGTTACACGAGATTCAACAGGAACATCATCATAACAACACCAGCACAAGTTCTGGCGGATTATAAAAACGCGGCATTGAGGCAAAGCGACTTAATCCTCTGCTGACGACCATGGTCAGCTCATCAAAAGTATATACGCCTCCACTCCAGGCAGGAAAAAACCCCTGTCCGGGAGAAAGGAGTCCCTGACCTATAAAGGGGAGTCTAGCCTGGCCTCCGTGTGCGTGGCCACAGAGAACAACGTCGAAGGGGAATTGTCTGTAGAGGCGAACGTATTCTGGGCGATGTGCCAAAAGAATATGGGTGTCCGCTTCCGGAAGCGGTTGCAAATCCTCTAAGTGCTTTCGGTAACCGAAAAGGTCTCTGTGAGAAATCGAGAGCGGATCGATCAAACCGCTGATCGAAATGCATCGTTCACCGACGCGAAGGAGCTCTGTTTTCCCGTGGAGTATTATCACACCGCGTGTTTCCAGTTCATGGAGGAGAGAGTCGAAGCGCTCAAACTGCAGGTCGTGATTGCCGCAGACAAAATAAACGGGTGCGAGGGGAGTGATCCCTTCAATAAGAGCAAATACCGGTGACTTCTCACGGCGCTCGTCGAAAAGATCCCCTGCTATGAGAATTGCATCAGGTGCAGCATCCTTGATTTGGCTGATCAGTTCGGACTGATCTTCCCCATATAAAGTAGCGTGCAGATCACTGAGAAGAAGGATCCGCGCGGCGTGTTCCCTACGAAGCTCTACTGTTGTCAACTGCAACTTTTCTCTAAAGCCCATCAGGATAAAAACCAGCAGAGCAAACAGTGCAATAGGTCGCCAGGGTCGTCTTGGCGTCTTTTTCATGGTCACCTCTTTCTCGTATCATAGTCAGGATTGATCCATAGCGCAAGTGCTGATACACAAGAAGCCAACTTGAAACGGGAAGAAGAGGACAAGAAGATATCCCACGAAAGGAGAAAGAATGAAGATATACATCAGCGCAGACATTGAAGGAGTGACCGGGGTGACCCACTGGGATGATACCCGTCTGGGCCATACGGAGTTTGCCTATGCCGCACGCCAGATGACAAGAGAGGTTGCCGCTGCTGCTCGTGCAGCGTTTGAAATGGGAGCGAGCGATGTCCTTGTCAAAGATGCGCATGGAACCGGAAGAAACTTGCTTCTTGAGGAGCTGCCGGAGAGACTGCGTGTGCACCGGGGATGGGACAATTCTCCCTATAGTATGATGGCCGAAGTAGACGGCGGATTTGATGCTGTTTTATTCGTCGGATACCATAGTGCCGGTGGATCGGATGCCAATCCTTTAGCCCACAGCTTCAACTCCTCCAAACTGGAGAGTATTTTCATCAATGGAGAAAGAGCCAGCGAATTTATCTTCAATTATTACCTAGCTGCCAAACACGGAGTGCCGACGCTCTTTTTAAGTGGCGATGAAGGGCTTGCAGTGGAAGCGAGAACGTTTGATAAAAATATCTACTCCGTCGGTGTGAAGAGTTCTCTGGGCGACTCCACCCTCAACGTCAGTGCGAAAAAAGGAGCCGAACTCATTTATGATGGGGTGAAACAGGCACTGACAAAAAAAGATGTCCATCCGATCTATCCAGAAAAGTTCGACGTGATCTTTCGTTTCCGTCACCATCAGGATGCACGAAGAGCCTCCTTCTACCCTGGGGTTGAACAAGTGGACGAAGTCAGCGTCCGTGTAGTGTCGGAGGACTTTTTGGATATTGCAAGAGCAAAGATGTTTATCGTGTAGAACAGGCATTGAATTCAAGAGAACGGCTGATCTTCTTAAGAGAACAGGCAGTTCTCTTTTTTTAACTAATATATTGTTTATAAGAAGCCTTATGTGACTATGAGATGGTAGAGCCACTCTCTTTAGCCTCTTGTGAAAGCCTGAGAAAGGTGTACATTTCAGGCAAAATAGCAGGTTGATAGATCTGTGATTTTAGGCTTCAAAGGTAGAGCAAGGTGGATATTCATCTACAGAATGGTTGACATATGTTAATTAGTTATTACAAACCGGGGCTTGGATTGACAAGGAATGTGGGAGGAGATAAACTAAATAAAATAATACACAAGGGAGGTATCTGATGTCCATGCACTTAGGATTGTTAATCGTCTTTGGATTTTTTGCTTTAGGGGACTTTTTAGGCGTATTCACCAAAGCGAAATTATCTTCTGTCTTTGTGGCTCTCATGCTGTTTCTCATTCTTTTCGTTACGGGAGTGCTTCCTCCTGAATTAATCGAAATAGCCGGTCTGAGAGACATCAGCCGCATGTCACTTGCTTTCTTGGTATTCAACATGGGCTCCACCGTCAATCTTTCGCAGATGAGACGGGAGTGGAAGGTTGTGTTGATGGCTCTGTTTTCCATGATGATCGCCGTTGGTTCCGTCTTTCTAGTATCGCCCATCATCGGAAGAGCCGAAGCGATTGTGTCGATTCCTATCATTAACGGCGGACTGGCTGCCACGCAGATTATGACAGGGGCTGCGATGGATAAAGGTTTTGCCACAGCGGCTGCTCTTGGAACGGTGATTTTTGCAGTGCAGAAGTTTGTCGGAACCATTCCGGCTTCCAGAGTCGGACTGAGTGAAGCCAATAATCTAGTGAATGAATACAGAGAGAAAAAGGTTTCCGGCGCTCTTGAAAGGGAATATGAAGAAGAAGTGAAAGCTGCTAACGGCAACGGAGCGAAAGTTCCCTTCTACAAAAAACACAGCAAATACTACACTACGTATATGACCTTAGGTATTGCTGCGCTTGTCCTTTATTTCTGTGATCTGATTGCCAAACAGACAGGCATATCCATTTCCATTTGGTCGCTTCTTGCCGGTATGTCGCTCAATCAACTCGGCTTGATTCCCTCAGGCATTCTTGATTCGGGAAAATCAAGTGGTCTATTTATGGTCGGAAGCTTTGCTTCTTTGATCCCCTCGCTGGCAAGAATATCTGTCAATGATCTGGCGCAGATGGCTTTTCAAACGGTGGTCATCTTTGCCGTCGTCATCGTGGCGATCTTTGCCATCATGTATTTTCTGCCTACGTGGAAGCTTGTCGGCTCAAGAAACCTAGCCATAGGAATTGCCATGTCACAGCTACTTGGATTCCCGGCCACATTCTTGATCGTCAATGAAGTAGCTACAGCTGTATCACAGACACCCGAAGAGAAGGAATATGTGGTCAAGAAACTGACACCTGCCTTCGTGGTGTCGGGGTTTGTCTCGGTCACCACGATCTCGATTCTGATTGCCGGCGTATTCGCCAGCTTCCTATAATCGCATAAGGAGATAAAAATGAACATGAAGTACAATCCGCTGGAATATACCTACGCATCGAAGCGCAATGTCGTGTATGGAAAAAAAGGTATGGTCTGCACCAGTCAACCTCTGGCTGCTCAGATCGGCCTGGACATTTTGAAAAAAGGCGGAAATGCCATTGATGCAGCGATTGCTACCGCTGCGGCAATGACGGTCCTCGAGCCGACCAGCAATGGAATTGGAGGAGATGCCTTCGCACTAGTCTGGACAGAAGGAGAACTCAAAGGACTCAACGCCAGCGGACCGTCACCGGAGGGCATCGTTGCAGAAGAAATAAAAGAAAAGTACGGCGATAAGATGCCGGCTCGAGGTTGGGTACCTGTCACTGTACCGGGTGCTCCGGCGGCGTGGGCTGAGCTGTCGAAAAAATATGGGAAGCTTCCTTTTGAAGAGCTCCTCCAGCCAGCCATTGACTATGCAGAAAATGGCTACCCGCTTGCTCCTACCACTTCTATCCTTTGGGGCAAAGCTTTTGATGACTTTTCGAAGATTTTCAAAGAAGATCACTTTCGATACTGGTTTGAGACGTTTACACTGCAAGATCGAGCGCCTAAGGCGGGAGAAATCGTCACCCTGAAAAATCACGCAAAAACCCTAAAAGAAATTGCTGAGACAAAAGCAGAGTCGTTCTACCGAGGAAACCTAGCCGATCAGATTGACGCATTCTCACGGGAGACAGGCGGCTATCTGAGAAAATCCGATCTCGAGAAATTTGAGCCGGAATGGGTGAAACCGATCAGCACAGAGTACCGAGGATACACGGTCTATGAGATTCCTCCGAACGGTCACGGTATTACTGCCCTGATGGCACTCAACATCTATGAAAACTATGATAAGCCGGAGGCCTTGACGCTAGAAAGCTATCATCAGCAGATTGAGGCGATGAAGCTGGCGTTTGTCGATGCCCAGCATTATGTGACAGATCCGAAGTATATGTCGGTCACATCAGAACAGCTCTTGAGCAAGAAATACGCAAAAGAGAGATTTGATCTGATCCACGACAAGGCGCTGACACCTGAAGCGGGTGATCCGAGCCAGGCGGGCACCATCTATCTGTGTACAGCCGATGAGGAAGGAAACATGGTTTCTTTCATCCAGAGTAACTACATGGGATTTGGCTCGGGACTCGTTGTGCCGAACACAGGGATTGCTCTTCACAACAGAGGCAATAACTTCAGCCTGGATCCGACGTTAGACAACTACATCGCACCGGGCAAAAAACCCTATCACACCATTATCCCGGCCTTTCTTGGAAAAGACGGAAAACCTGTCGGCCCGTTTGGTGTCATGGGAGGCTTCATGCAACCCCAGGGACACTTCCAGGTCGTCGTCAACTCCATCGATCTGCATATGAATCCCCAGCAGGCTCTCGATGCGCCAAGATGGCAATGGGTCGGAGGCAAGAAGATCGAAGTAGAAAGAGACTTCCCCTATGCGATCACTGAAGAATTGGCCAGAAGAGGTCATGAGATTTCGGTCGTCGCGGAGAGTATTTTGATGGGAAGAGGACAGATTATCTGGCGCAATGAAGACGGCGTGCTCGTCGGGGCGACAGAGAAGAGGGCGGACGGAACGGTCGCTGCCTGGTAAATGCGCCTTCGCTTTGATGGATGTTTGGGAGCTAGGCGGACAAAGCGAAAAGATAGAAACTTCTTTCATGAAGTAGATCTAACGAATCAATAGAAAGATCCCTACACCCGTTTTACATGGGTGAAGGGATCTCTTTTTGTCCTTCTGGCTCTATCTTACAAAGTAGCGTCCGTGCATCTTTGTCTATTGAAGAGAGCTAGGCTGATCACTTCTTGACGGAGCAGTCTTCTTTGAAAGATAAGTCAGAAAAGCCTCTCCCTTTTTTGTGATGGAGCAGCCTGCGCTTCCTGCCCCAAAAACGATATAATCGCGTTCTCGCAAGTCCTGAAGGATGGTGCGCACAGAGTGTTCAGAAACGGGTAGATCACTCTGTTGAAGAAGATCCACCAGTCGGCGCCTTCCGGGTGTATGGGACTTAATGAGACGTAAAGAGGTGGAAATGATGGAGACGTCGGAAGAATTCAACTCCGGAAATACCGCATCGTCCGTGACACTTAGATTACTTTTCAGATACGCTTCATAAAGGTATTCCGGAAGATCGGTGATGTCGAGTGATGAATCATTTAGATGAACCATGTATTCCACACAGTTTTTCAGCTCGCGGATATTGCCTTCCCAGTTAAAGGAAGTCAAGAAACTCATCAAAGTGTCTGACACTTTCATGGAGCGACCTTTTTCCTGTTTGATAAAGAAATGCACCAGTGTTTTGATATCTTCTGGCCTCTCTCTGAGAGGAGGAATGTTGACCATCAGCGTATTGAGTCGATAGTAAAGATCGAGTCGGAAGGCACCTTCTTCCACAAGATTTTTTAGATTCCGATTCGTCGCCGCAATGACCTTCGTGTCGACTTTGATGATTTTGTCGCTTCCGATCTTCATAATTTCTTGCTCTTCAAGTACGCGAAGAAGTTTCGCCTGTGTCTCAAGGGTCAATTCTCCTATTTCATCGAGAAACAGAGTGCCCATATTGGCTGTTTGGAAAAGACCTATCTTGCCTCCCCGTTTTGCGCCTGTAAACGCTCCTTCTTCATATCCAAACAACTCACTCTCTAGTAGGTTGGCGGGAATGGCGGCGCAGTTAATGGCAACAAAGGGGTATTTCGCTCGGCTTGACGCGCTGTGAATGGCATGAGCGAACAACTCTTTTCCTGTGCCGCTTTCTCCGACGATCAATGTGGGCTTGTCAAACTTCACAAGCTTTTCGCATCGCTCAATCACAGACGCCATCATGTCACTGCTATGGACTATATGATCAAAGGTGTACTTAGCCACATGTCCTTTCTTGACGATCTGTTTTTGAAATGAGGTCTCAAGGGCGTGAATGTCCGTGATGTCTTTGAACAGGAGCATGTAAATATTGTGGGCGTTGTCCGATTTGTTGATCTTTTCTTTTGAGAATAAGTAGTAGTGGTTTTTATCTGATGATTCGATCAGTTTATTGGTCGGCTCGCTATTACTTGTGATGCAATCCATGTAGTGCGAGAGTTCATCGATGTTTTTAAGGTTGAGATGCGCTACATTACCAGAGATATGAAACATCCTGCGAAACAAGTTATTGCAGTTGATGACGTCGTAGTCTTCATCGATGATGACGATGCCGTACTCGATACAGTTGGTGATGGCTTTTAGCTGAGAGTGGACCATCGAAGAGTTGTCAAAGAAATAGGAAATGTGATTATCGGGGAAGCTAAGACGAGAGCAGTGCTTGATGATTCGGCTCTCAAGCTCGTCGTCCATGATGTCAGCCATCACAGCGATATCCATGATGGTAGACATCGCAAGGGAGAGGGGACCGACATCAAAGAGAACGGGGATGCCCGGCGGCACACAATCTGTGTCACGGCCGATGATCGCCAAGTCGATTTTTTTATCGATTAAGTTATGATTGTTTTCGTAATTGATATAGAGATTTAAGTTGTCAACTCCTAATTCGTAGAGAGTGTAAGCGGCCTGATGGGCATCCGAATAATATTTAAAGCAGACGAGCGCTTCTGTGCCTACCGGAAAATCCTTTAGCGCATTGACGGTTTCTTTACTGAAAGAGAAGTCCATCGTCAGAATCTTCGTGTCCGGCTTAATATATGGTCGAGCATCGGGCAGCGAATATGGATTGGTCAATAGGATAATGTCGGCGTCGTTGATCAGATTTCCTCTGAGGATCTCTTTATTTCTCTCGTGATAACAATAGTCTATCTGTAAGTAGCCGGAGAACAGATTGTTGAGTTCATTTAAGTAGTTTCGGTTACTTTCTTCTTGCTTGCCAACAAAAAGCAATTTTTTCATCCCAGAATCTCCTTTAAAAGGATTACTCATCCCACAAACACCCGCAATGGTAATAATTATATGTAATAAACTGCGATAAGCCTTGCAATTCAACGGACACCCACTATTATCCCACAAAAGATGGTTTTTTACAATATTAGAGAAATTTTAGGGCAAAAACTCGATAAATTTGTGGCACGAGACTTGCACTACTAATAGTGAGAGGGAGAGGGCAACGCTTTTACTTCTTCTCATAACAAAAATAGGAGGGTTGAAAATGAGCACTCATTCTACTAGACGTATTGTAAAACCCTGGCAAGCTGTTCTGATGCTACTTGTTGGAATAGCTATTATCATCATCGGTCTGTCGGTACTGAAACTGAACAATCGCATTGTCCTTGCTATTGACGGCGTGATCATGTGTGTGATGGCCGTACTTTTTGGCATTAAGTATGACGATTTACAAGCAGGGATAAAAGAGACGATCTCCTCGATGATCGTTGCGATCTTGCTATTATTTGCCGTTGGCGTGTTGGTGGCTACCTGGATGAGTTCAGGCACCGTTCCGTTTATGATCTACTACGGGATGAAACTTCTGACACCGAGCGTCTTTCTTCCTGTTGTCTGCCTGCTGTGTACGTTCATGTCCACACTTGCTGGAACATCCTGGGGAACATTGGCGACGGTCGGTGTTGCCTGTATGGGAGTTGCGCAAGGGCTTGGCATTCCGCTTGAAGTCACAGCTGGAGCTGTCGTCGTAGGTTCTTTCTTCGGCGATAAAGTCTCTCCACTATCGGACTCTCCGGTCATCACCTCTTCCGTTACGGAAGTTAACATGCTTGAAGGGATCAAGCACTCACTTATTTCAACAGGACCCGCTTACTTAATCTCACTTGCATTTTTCTTCGTCTATGGTATGCGCTTTGGCTCCGGCACGGTCGGAGGAGAGCAGTATAATGAAATCCTTAACACCATTGGCAGTCTTTATAACTTCAATGTTCTCACACTTTTGCCCGTGGTGGTTGTCGTTGTTTTGATTTTACTTAAGAAGCCGACTCTTCCCACATTTGTCGCAGGTGCCGCCACAGCTGTTGTCGTGGCGATGCTGATACAAGGCACCTCACTTGTTGATACCTTAAAAGCAATGTATTCCGGTTTTTCAATAGAAAGCGGATCAGATATCGTTGACGCCATGCTCAATCGAGGCGGATTTACCAGCATGCTAAGCGTTGTGGGACTTTTGATTGCTGCAGGCATCTTCGGAGGACCCCTTAGAACGGCAGGTGTCGTGGAAATCTTCCTTGAGTACATCAAGAAATTGGCGAAAACGTCCAAATCGATGGCTCTCCTGACAATGTTTTTCCACGCCGCTTTCTTTACAATTACCGGAGCCTACTATGTCAGCTATCCGGTCATCGGAGGGATGGTGAAGGATTTGTATCCTGAATACGGTCTGGATAAGAAAAATCTGATGCGATCGATGCTCGACACGGGAACAGGCTTGGCTCCGATGGTGCCCTGGGCATCTACGGGCGCATACACTGCTTCTACGCTGGGTATCTCCAATATGGCTTTCACCCCCTATGCTCCGATGCTCTGGCTCTCCATCGTCTTTTCTATTATCATTTCTGTCACCGGGATCGGTTTACTGAATGATACCAAACAAAAAGAAGAGACGCCTGCTGCATAGGATGCTAAAGAACCTGAGGAAGGAAAAGGATATTATGGACAAAATGAAAACGCTGTATCACGATCTGATCAAAATCGACAGTGTCAGCGGCAACGAAAAAGAAATCGCTCTTTTTATCGGAAAAAAACTCGAAGAGATGGGATTGCAGCCGCACTATTCCCAGTATAAAGACATGGAAAACAGCCTCTCTGTCAGCACGAGCATTGACAGTGGCAAACCCGGAAAAAGGATGCTCCTGATTGGGCATATTGATACGGTGGCTTTTGGAGATGGCTGGGATACGGATCCGCTCGTTCCGACAGAGGTGGGAGATCGCACATATGCTAGAGGCGCCATGGATATGAAGGGTGGTGTCACGGCGATCTTAGAGACATTGGAGTACTTCGTAAACCATAAGGAAGAATTCACCGGTACCATTGTCGCGGCATTTGTCGCTGATGAAGAGGTCCTCTCTCGAGGAACATATCAGTTAGCTGCCGAAGGTCTTGCTGCGGATTTCGCGATTATGGCTGAGTGCCGATTTGACAACGTGGCGATTGCATTTCGTGGAAGATATTCCATCGATGTGACGGTTCACGGCAAGAGTACGCATACACAGTACTATCCGGAAAAAGGCGAAAACGCCATTATCACTGCGGCCAAACTCGCACCGGAAATTGAAAAACTCTCAACCCTCACACATCCCAAACTCAAACACGGGACCTGGTGTGTGCGCCACATTGAAGGGGGCAACCCCAATGCACTCGTGGTACCTGAGCGCTGTCAGATGTTGGTCGAGCGTTTTGTTGTACCGGGTGAATCCTACGAGAGCTGCGAGAAACAACTGAAAGATCTAGTGAAGAGCATGGGAATCGAAGACAAGGTGGACATCAGACTTCGCCCCCGAGAACTCCCGTATATGGAATCGTTCTCTATCTCTGAAGACCATGAATTGGTTACGACCCTTCAAAAGAACTATAAGGACGTCACCGATCAAGAGCTTCCGCCATCATATGATATGTCCGTCTGCGACTCCAATATCTTAGTCGTGGAGCTGGGCATTCCGACCGTCACCTTCGGTCCTTCCGGTGGCAATATGCACGGTGCGAATGAATACGGCTATTTTGAACATGTAGTTGCCTGCAAAGAGATTTACATCCGCACAGTAAAGGATATGCTAAAATAATCTTTGGATTAGAGACAGTAGCAGAGACGTTAACAAAGGAAGACAGCCCCCCGGTTCTATCCGGGAGGGCTGTTTCTGAAAAACGAGTCAAAAAAGCTGTACGGATATTTGTCGTCTCTTCTTTATGTTCTATCAAGAGGCGATGAATTAAGCTATACTTTAAGAAATACGTACGATTTGTCAACGCGGAGCGCGAGACTCCATCGAAGAGTGTGCGCGTTTGGAAGAAGATAATCAATACAATCTGGCGAGGAGAGAAGAGTGACACAGTTGAAACTGCGAAATAACATGGAAGACAGCATAGCCATTATCCGAGGGATTACCTTTGTCGGTGGATTTCTCAATGCCTATTGCTTTTTTACACGAGGAGGGGCATTTGGTACCTTTCACACCGGCAATATTGTCCGTGCGGGCGTCTCACTCGTCCAATGGGACTGGAGCGGTTTTTGGGCTGCTTTCCTTCCGATCATCGGCGCCTTTATTGGAGCCCTGCTGGCAAACACAGTGAGACTGTCTGCACCGGTGGATTTAACCTTTCAACGAAGAGTGATCTTCGCCCAGTTACTGACCTTTCTTGTGATCGGCTTTCTCAGCTCCGACGCCACCAACGGGGTGGTGAACTTTGTCGTTCCGATGGTCTCCATGTTTCAGCTCAGCAGTTTTCGCAAGGTCAAAGACAGGGTCCATAACTCCACGATCATGACGGGCAATCTGCGGACTCTGGGACAGTTGTTTTTTGCCATGATACATGAACGCACTAGTAAGAGCCAGGCTGATTTTTTGTCGTATTTCCTGACATTCAATGCATTTTTCATCGGGGTTGTAGCTGGTGGATTGATCAGTGTTCAGATAGGAAAAATCGCCATATGGGTCTGTGCACTAGTGATGCTGATGATTCTCATCATATCGAGAAATTATCAACGGGCGTAATTTCGTGTTTCAAAGATTAAAAAACCTCTCAGATATCAAATGACTGAGAGGTTTCTTTTTGTTCTACCCTATACTAATTATGCACTGTTTAGGCGTTCTTCAAGTGCCTTCAGTTGCTGTGCAAGCTCTTCAGGTAGGCGATCGTACATTTTGTAGTGCTCCTTGATCGAGGCAAGTTCAGCTTTCCAAGCCTCCGGATCCACTTCTAGAAGTGCCTTCATCGCGCCTTCTTTCAAATCCAGTCCTTCCAGACGCAGGTCTTCCTCTTTTGGAAGGAGTCCGATGGGTGTCTCCACCGCTTCTACTTCTCCCTTGAGACGTCGCGTGATCCACTCGAGGACGCGGCTGTTGTCTCCAAACCCTGGCCATAGGAAATCATTTTCACTATCTTTTCGAAACCAGTTGACACTGTAGATTTTCGGAAGCTTGTCCTCTGTCGATTCTTTTGCCATCTCCAACCAGTGCAAGAGATAATCCCCGATATTGTATCCAGAGAAGGGGAGCATGGCAAAGGGATCTCGGCGCACCTGTCCGATCTTGTCGCTGATGACCGCGGCCGTGACTTCACTTCCGAGGACGGAACCCAGAAAAATGCCGTGGTTCCAATCAAAGCTTTCATTGACAAGAGGGACCGTAGAGGGACGTCTTCCCCCCACCAAAATGGCGTCTATCGGAACACCTCTTGGGTCTTCCCAGTTGTCTGCGATGCTCGGGCACTGGCTGGCTGCTACCGTAAAGCGACCATTGGGATGCGCCGGTTTTGAAGCGTCGCCTTTATTCCAGTCATTCCCTTGCCAATCGATCAGATGGTCGGGAACGGGCCCATCGATATCTTCCCACCACACGTCACCTTCATCCGTCAGTGCGACGTTCGTGAAGACGGTATTATGGGATACGCTTGCCATGGCGTTGGGATTAGAGTCACTGGAGGTGCCTGAGGCTACGCCGAAAAACCCGGCTTCCGGATTGATGGCGTAGAGTCGCCCGTCTTCATCGAAGTGCATCCACGCGATGTCATCGCCCACCGTTTCGGCCTTCCAACCGGGCAGCGTAGGCTGAATCATGGCGAGGTTTGTTTTCCCTGTAGCAGAGGGGAAAGCACCACAGATGTAGAAGACTTCGCCTTCAGGATTTGTCAGCTTTAAGATCAGCATATGTTCTGCCAGCCAGCCTTCTTCTCTAGCGATGGAAGAGCCAATGCGAAGAGCAAGGCATTTTTTTCCAAGAAGAGCGTTACCGCCATACCCTGAGCCAAAACTGATGATTTCTCTTGTCTCCGGGAAGTGGGAGATGTACTTTTTCTCCATGGGAGCGCAAGGCCAGGGAACATCTTGTTGCCCTTCTTCTAGAGGATAGCCAAGACCGTGCAGGCATTTAATAAAGTCCGCTCCTTCTTCGATCTTTTGAAGGGCAACATCCCCCATGCGTGTCATAATGCCCATGTTGATCACGACATAGGGACTATCGGTCAGCTGAACGGCAAACATGGACATCGGAGAGTCCACCGGTCCCATGCAAAAGGGGATGACATACATGGTTCGCCCTTTCATGGAGCCTTTGAACAGATCGTTTAAGATTGCCTTCATCTCTTCAGGATGCATCCAGTTGTTGGTGGGACCGGCTTCTTCTTGCAGCGAGGTGCAGATGAAGGTACGGTCTTCCACGCGCGCCACATCGCTCGGATCTGAGCGGAAAAGGACACTTCCGGGACGAAGCTGCGGATTCAGGCGAACACCTGAGCCGTTTTTGACCGTTTCGTTGATCAGCCTTTCCCGTTCCTCCGTGGATCCGTCGCACCAGTAGATCTTGTCGGGTGTGGTCAAGGAAGCGACTTCTTCCACCCACTTGTTCAAAGCCACATTCTTACTCATTTGCTCTCCTTATTTTGCAACTTCTTAGTTTCCTATGTTTGTTGTATACTAATCCCAAGGGGGACTTATGCGTAAAATTTTTTTTGGTTATTTCTTGATTATGATTCGACTCTTGGTCAAAGGTTTTGATATATTCCCCGACCCCATCGGGTACGGCTTAGTATATTTAGGAGCGATAGAGCTGATGGAGCGAGCGCCCGGGTTTTCGCAGCTGAAGAATCTGGCGGTCGCAGGAGCGCTTTTCTCTCTGGCGATCCTAGGCTTTGATGTCTATACATTTGCCTTTGGCACCACCCCAACAGCGATATTTGTCGTAGGCATTCTGGGCGCTGCCGGAGGTCTGCTCATTACTTACTTGTGCGGCACAAAACTCCTAGAGTCCTTTTCTCAGCTGCCACTCAACGAGAACGGGACGACGGCTCTGGAGAAACTCAAAAAAACCTGGTCCAGTTACTTCACCGCAATGGCTATCTCCACCGGTATTGTCCTCTATATCTTCGTCACCGGCAGTCCGTCGGCATTTATGATTGTCCTCATCGCTGGGGTCTTCAGCTTCGTCTTCGCCGTGATGTATCTCTTCAGATTGAACCGGTTCACCTTAGATGAGGTGGCGGGGCTTTATGCACCGGTCGATCCTCATGCCTTTCAAAGCTATTATAGAGACTAGAGAAATTCTCTGATTTCAAAAAAGAATCTCACTTCAAATAAAACAGAGAGGTCGTCAGGCCTTTCTTTTTTCTCTCTATTGATCCAACACGCATCGACGCCATAGTTGTTCGCGCCGAGAATATCAGAGGTGAGCGAATCGCCGATCATCAGCATCTTTTCTTTTGCCACCTCAGGATAATCTCTGAGTCCTAGATTGAAAAAGTCTGCGTCCGGCTTGGAGACACCGATATCTTCTGAGAGGATGCTGTGTGCAAAATACTCTCGCAGGGAAGAAGCCTCCAGTCGGCCTTTCTGGACGCGGGCGATTCCGTTGCTGGCGCCGATCAGGATATATTTACTCTTCAGGTAGCGCATGGTCTCATGGACTTCTTCCATGAGTGTCGCCTCTTGCGAAAGACGTTCTTCATACAGCTGATTCATGATAAGCGGGTCGACGCTTAGTCCCGTGTCCTCGATCAGCTGGCGAAATCTTTCTTTCTTTATGTCTTCGATACCTATCTCGCCGAGCTCAAGGCGTCTCCACAGTTTTGCGTTATAGTCTTCGTACATGGAGTAAAGCTCAGGCTTCACAGGAAGCGAAAGCGATTCCCATGTTCTTTTAAGAGCCTTCCTTGCATCGGCGTGGAAGTCAAGCAAAGTATCATCTATGTCAATGAGAAGCAGTTCATATTTTTTCATTCAATTTTTTCAGTTCGTGTCCTTTTGACTCTTGTAGTGAATGGTCTGCTGCCAGCGATCCAAAGCAGCTGTTTACGTGCTTATTATAGCAGAGATTTCAGAAATATCCTTTGACAAGAGTGGCATTTGGCGTAGTCTGAGAAGTTAAGCTATTTAGATATCAGCGTTCACATTCAGTTTGCGAAAATAATTCATGACGAAGCGTGAAAAGTTTTCTACTTGCTCCGAAAGACGCACATTGGCTCTGTGATATAGATAAGCGTCGCGAGTAATCTCGAGCCCTTCTACGGGAAGCAGCCGTATATTGGGGTTGATCTGAATATCAACCGCATATTCAGGAATCAGAAGTGCTCCTAATCCAGAAGCTACCAGATTGCACCCGGTGCGCACGTCATCACAGATAAATTGGGGCGTCAGATCGAGCCCTCGCTCCAATAACTGGTATTTCATAAACCACTGAATTTGACGTCGACCGCCAAATTGAATCAGTGAAAAGGAACGGAACTGTTCCAGTGAGAGTTTTTCCTGAGCGGCAAAGGGATGTGTTTCCGGGAGGGCACACAAAATTCTTTCTGTTAATAGCTTATGACGTGTGAAGCCTGTTTCATCAGAGAGAGGCCCAGCAATAATGAGATCAAACTGCTGTTTCTGCAGGGCAATATCGTCATTTTGAAGAATGCTGAAGTTCATCTGAGGATAGAGAATCGAATACTCATGAATAATATCAACGAGGAATTTTTCGATACAGCGAACGATCATCTGGATGGTGTAGTCCTCGTTAGCGACAGAGATCATTTCTTGAAGAGCTCGCGTTTCTAGCGCAAGGATTTCTCTCGCTTGACGAAGGAGCACAGATCCTGCTTTCGTCAGCTCAAGTCCCTGAGAAGTGCGCTCAAATAAGGCCACACCGACTTCTTCTTCAAGAGAGTGTACGGATCTGCTAAGAGCCGGTTGGGAGACGGACAATTCTCGAGCTGCTTTTGAGATATTTCGCTGTTCCGCCACGGCAACGAATCTTCTCAGTTGCAATAGTTCCATTTGTATACCTCGATCTTTTCTTATGTGAAGCAATTGTAATTATAACACGCACAAACAACCGAATAGTATGTCGCCTGCTAAACAACATGCGTAATATGTATAACGTATGCAATATTTGTATTGGACTCCGATTTGCATATTCATTAATATTAATTAATAAAATGATCAGAAAGATTTTTCTACACTGAGCATCGTATGAAATTATTATCGCACATGATCGACTGGGAAGGAGAAGAACATGTTTACGATACCGTCAGACAAAGTTGTGTATTCGATGTCCTCGAAGCATCCACCCGTTTTGGCTGTGCCTGATGGAAGCGAAGTGACGTTTGAGACGTGTGATTGCTTCCAAAATCAGATTCAGGTGGCAAGTGACCAATTAAGTGGAATTGACTGGAATCACATTAATCCAGCCACCGGTCCACTATTTGTTGAAGGGGCTATGCCTGGAGATGTACTGAAAGTCAGCATACTGAAAATAGAGGTCGCAGATCAGGGCGTGATGACACCTTTGCCGGGAGAGGGAGCTCTAGGAGACTTTCTCACAGAAGAAATCACTCGCATCATCCCGATTAGGGACAATAAGGCCTATTTTACCGATTCACTGCTGTTTGACATTTCTCCTATGATCGGTGTCATAGGTACAGCTCCTTCGCAAGGTGAAGATATTTCAACAGGCACACCGGATGCACACGGTGGAAACATGGATACCAAGCGAATAGTGGAAGGGTCGGTTTTGTATCTTCCGGTCCATGTGGAAGGAGCATTGTTATCTATGGGCGATCTACACGCCCTGATGGCAGACGGAGAAGTGTTGTTCTGCGGCCTAGAAACAGCCGGTCGAGTACATGTCCGAGTGGACGTGATCAAAGGTGTGGAATTGCCGCTTCCTTTGCTGGTGGAAGGAGACGATGTCATCACAATCGCTTCTTCTGAGCTTCTAGACGATGCGGCGCTTGATGCGACACACCAGATGATGAGATTGATGTTGAAGCATACCACACTCTCTGCGGAAGAAGCGGGGATGCTGATGTCACTAAAAGGGGAGCTGAGGATCAGCCAAATCGTGGATCCAAAGAAAACTGCCCGCATGGAGTTTCCGCTTGCTCTACTAAAAAAGTACGGTTTTCGCCTTCCTTGATAAAAAATGAAAAGGAGATAAAGAATGTTTTTTTGGCTAATGGTCTGTTTTTTACTATTTGCAGTGGGTGACATCCTCAGTGTTGTCACAAAAGCTAGATTATCCTCTGTATTTATCGCCCTCATGCTTTTCCTACTCGGCTTCTTACTCAAAATCTTTCCACCGGACATTATCAGTCAAGCGGGATTGACGCAAATTGGCTCGTTTTCAGCAGCCTATATTGTCTTTCATATGGGAACGATGATCGAAATTGAGCAGCTGAAAAAGGAGTGGCGGACGGTGCTCATGGCGCTGATATCTATGATGGTGGCCGTCGGTATGGTCCTTGCAGTGAGCTTCTTTATCGGACGCGAAAACTCCATTGTCTCCGCGCCGATCATCAACGGCGGGATCGTGGCGACACAGATCATGACGAAAGCTGCTTTGGAAAAGGGCTTTACCATGGCCGCTTCGCTGGGAACCATTGTCTTTGCTGTGCAGAAGTTCGTCGGAACTCCTTTTGCTTCTGCCTTTGGTCTTCGTGAAGCGAAGGAAGTGCTCAAGGAGTACCGCGCTGACTTAGCAAAGGGAGAACTGAGGCCTGAGTTTTTGAAGGCAACCCAGAGTGAGGCAGAAGTTTCTTCGCACAAATTCTGGCACAAACATCAAAAATTCTATACACCTTTTGTCTGTATCTCTATTACCGCCATAGGCGCTTGGCTCGCGACGGAGCTCGGAACTCTGGTACCAAGCATTAACTACTCGATCTGGGCACTGGTTTTAGGAATTTTGGCTGCTCATACAGGGCTTGTTCCCAACAACATCCTCGATCGAGGAATCTCTTCTGGCTTTATCAACGCCGTGGTGTTCTCAAGCTTGATTCCTGCTCTGGCAAATATACAGATCGGTGATCTTTTGACACTGGCGGTGCAGACCATCGTCCTCTTTGCGGCCGTCATGATAGGGTTGTTTGTGTTCACGTACATTCTTCCTACATGGAAAATTGTGGGACATCGAAACTTGGCCTTCGGCATTTCGGTTATTCAGCTACTGGGATTCCCAGCCAACTATCTCGTGGTCAACGAAGTAGCGAACGCATCAACGGAAACACCCGAAGAGAAGCAAGTAGTCCTCTCACGGCTGATGCCTGCGTATATCATCTCAAACTTTGTCTCTGTCACTTCGCTATCCATTGTCGTTGCAGGAATTGCCGCGACCTTGTTATAGACTGCGAAAGGAAGTGACGTGAAGAAGAATTTTGATTCGTACCGATATCATTATCCCTCACGACGATTGGTGGTGTACGGCTATAGGGGGATGGTAGCGACGTCGACACCCGTCGCAGCCCAGGCAGGACTGGACGTGTTGAAGAAGGGCGGCAATGCTGTCGATGCCGCCGTAGCCACCGCTGCGGCATTAACAGTAGTTGAGCCTTCTTCCAACGGTATTGGCTCGGATAACTTTGCGCTGATTTGGTCCGAAGGCAAGCTCCATGGTCTAAATGCAAGCGGAAAATCTCCGATGCTCCTAAACCGCGAAGAAGTGCTGAGGCTAGGACACACTTCCATGCCATTTTATGGTCCGGTATCTGTGACGGTACCTGGTGCTCCGGGCGGATGGAATGAGATGGTCAGACGTTTTGGAAAACTGTCTCTTCGTGAGAATTTGGCACCGGCAATAGATTTAGCAGAAAATGGTTTTGCCGTGGGGACAAAAAACGCCTATTTATGGAATGAAGGAATAAATTTCTACGTGGCTGACGGATTGGTGGATGGACCTTTCAAGCATATTTTCGAGACATTCACCCGCAACGGAAAGTGTCCGGAGCCCGGTGATATCGTTCGCCTAAAGGATCACGCCAGAACACTGACGGAGATTGGGCAGACGAATGCGGAGAGTTTCTATCGTGGAAATCTCGCGCAAAAAATAGATGACTTCATGGTCAGTATCGGCGGATATCTCCGAGCAGAAGATCTTGCCATGTTTCAACCGGAGTGGGTGGAGCCGATTTCTGTCAATTACAAAGGCTATGATGTCCATGAAATGCCTCCAAATGGGCACGGCATTGTCGCCTTAATGGCTCTCAACCTTCTCAAGAAAATGGAACTTTCGGAACGAGAATCGTCGGATACGTATCACAAGATGATTGAAGCGATCAAGCTGGCTTTTGTCGACGGACAAAAGTACATCACAGATCCTGCAAAGATGACGGTGAAAGTGGAAGAACTCCTATCTGATGCGTACGCACAGGAGAGAGTGAAGCAGATAGGAAGCACAGCCATACTTCCGCAAGCGGGTGATCCCAGAAGTGGGGGAACAGTGTATCTTTGTACCGCAGATGGAGAAGGCAACATGGTTTCTCTGATCCAGAGTAACTACAATCGCTTTGGCTCAGGATTGGTCGTACCGGGTACGGGCATTAGCCTTCAAGATCGAGGAGCCAACTTCTCTCTGGACCCGGAGCATGACAACTGTCTTGAACCGGGAAAGCGTCCGTATCACACGATCATTCCGGGATTTCTGACAAAAGACGGCCGTCCTGTCGGACCCTTTGGCGTCATGGGTGGATTTATGCAACCTCAGGGTCACGTACAAGTTGTCGTCAATACAGTAGACTACGCGATGAATCCGCAAGATGCACTGGACGCTCCACGCTTTCAGTGGGTAGGCGAGAAGAAGGTGCAGCTGGAGTCGTCCGTGCCAGACTACGTAGCGGCTGAACTTGCGCAGATGGGCCATGAGATCATTCCTATGTTCAATCAGACGGATTTTGGACGAGGGCAGATCATTTGGCGAAGCGAAGACGGTTCACTCGTAGGGGCTACAGAGCCTCGTACAGATGGAACCATCGCTGTATGGTAACGTAAACACTACAAACACAGAATACGAACAATTGGGGATTCAACTAGCCCTCGTTTCATAGACGAGGGTTAGTTGATTGTTAAGAGCGTCAACTCTTTTGATTGACAAACAACTTCTCCTCTTTAAAATGAAAAATGGAGGAAAAATGAAGAAACTTTGGACGAAGGATTTTACGCTCATTACAGCCGGAACGGTCGTTTCTGCCATCGGAGGTGAAGCCATCAGTCTTCCCATCAGCCTTCTTGTCTTTGACAAGACTGGCTCGACGTTGCTTTCGGCTCTTCTTTTTATCGCCGGCTTTGTGCCGGATATTTTTCTTTCCGTCCTCATCGCGCCTCTGATCGACCGCTCGAAGAAAAAGAGGATCGTCGTCGGGATGGATGTCTTGATGGGCGTGCTATTTCTACTTGCCGGATTGACTGTCGCCAGGCAAGAGTTTTCCTACGTGCTTTACATGATCATGATGCTGATACTAGGACTCCTAAGCCTGATCTATCGGCTGGCGTTCAATGCGTGGTATCCGGATCTGATCACTCCTGGACTGGAACAAAAAGGATACGCCGTCAGTTCGACCATCTATCCAACCGTCATGATCGTCATGGCGCCTGTAGCGGCCTTTCTCTATAAGACGGTGCCTATCGACTGGATATTTCTTTTCATGGGTGTGATGCTATTAATCACGGCTACGTTTGAGTTTTTCATCACAGAAGATGTACCAAAGCCTGCAGGGGCACTGACACTAGCTTCTTATCTTGAAGATTTAAAAGGCGGATTTCAGTTCCTTAAAGATGAAAAAGGTCTGCGAAATATCTATGCATATCTGGGCGTCAGCAATGGTTTCTCCATGGGGAACTGGCTGATGTATCAGGCGTTTTTTCAGACGAGTCCCCTTTTAGGGGTCACTCTGTTCGGCTTTTTACGCTCGGCGGAGACATTGGGAAGAGCGATCGGCGGTGTGCTTCAATACCGCATCGAGGTCGACCCGAAGAAAAGATACGGCTTTACGAAATTTGTCTATACCATCTATGAAGCCATTGACATGACGATGCTGTTTCTTCCTTATCCGTTGATGCTGGTCGGACGATTTTTGTGTG
>DUVM01000167.1 GCA_012841045.1 Tissierellia bacterium
GGATGCGTGGGCGGACGACGCGGCGAGCGGCGTTCGACTGAGCAAAGAACTCGTGGAAGCCTAGAGAACAGTGGGACAAGAGAGGAGAAAGAAGAATGAGTAAAACTCCGGAACAATTGGCAAAAGAAAGACTCGAGCGACAACAGGCTTGTTTTGATTTGAAAGAGCCTGATAAGGTGCCGCTATGGGGCATAGGGGGAGACGTTATCCCCGCATACTCCGGAATCACACAGAAAGAGTTCGCATATGACTATCCTAAAGCACTTGCGGCTATTGAAAAATACAACAGAGATTTTCAATTTGACGCTCCATCGGGAATGATTTCCGGACTCGACGGACGTGTCTTCAACGTCGCTTTTTCAGACGATGATTCTCTGTCGCCGCGCTTGACCTTTATCACAGGCCCCATGCACGATGCTTTGGGAGACAGATACTACAAATTCCCAGGAAATGAAGTCAGTGAAAACGCCACACCGCAATTCGTCGGATCTTCCTTTATGGAGGCCGAAGAATATGACGAGCTGATTGCTGATCCCGTCGGCTTTATTGCCAATACGGTTCTCCCGCGTGCCTGCAGAAATCTCTCTTCACCGAAAGAAGCCATGGAGACTTGGGCGAAATTCGGTGTCGAAGTAGAGCGCTTTGGAAACGCCGGAAAAGAAGCGGGAGCCATCTTTGCTAAACTGGGCTATGCTGCCTCACCTATGGGGGGAGCTTATACTCCGCTTGATATTATTGGCGACTTCTTGAGAGGAATTACAAATACCGTCCTTGACCTAAGAAGATATCCTGACAAAGTCAAAGCGGCAGCAGAAGCGCTGTATGAGCCTCTGTTTAAGTATTCGATGGCATACAAAAAACTGGGCTTTGAGTGGGTCATGATTCCTCTGCACCTGAATGAATATCTGTCACCCAAGCTCTATCAAGAATTCTACTGGCCGCTACTGAGAAAGATGATTACAGAGCTTTATAAAGAAGGCGTACGCTCGAGAGTGTTCTTTGAGGGGCACCATGAGCCTCATCTGGAGACCATTCTCGATCTGCCAAAAGGCTGGGGAGTCGCATACTTTGAAAAGACAGATATCGTAAAAGCCAAGCAAGTACTTAAAGATAACTGCTGTGTAGCCGGCGGTCTTCCGATCAGTCTGATCGTCAGCGGAACACCTGAGAAAATTGACGAATACATCAAAGAACTCTTTGAGCAAGTCAAGCCGGGTGGAGGATTTATCCTCTCACCGAGCATAGGTACCGCACCTGCAGAGACACCGCTTGAAAACATCCGCGCTGTCATCGACGCAGTGGAAAAATACGGTTACTATTGATCGGTGAACCATTCCTAGGTGGATGGCACACAAGCCGATAAGCGCTTGTAGCAAACCGCCTGAAGTCGGACGAAACAATTAGGCTGATTATGCCAATGGCGAAGCAATTGAGCGGGGTGAATCATCATTCTGATGCGTTAAAAACCTATTGATGAAATGGGTGACACACAGGATTGTTGAGGGGAGCAACGTCCCCTGCTCAATTGCTTATATTATTGGAGGAAAAAACATGTGGCTTAAAAAAGGGGTAACTGAAGAAAAACGCTGGTTTTACCCCATTAGCGCATTTACTGTCGGTGTTATTGTCACAGTGACAGCGCTATGGACTCTATTCTACCCACATATCCAGATGCACTTTGGACTGGATACTGCTGCAACAATTGTTCTTGGTGCCACCTTCAGCGGCATAGGCAGTATGATTTTAGCTCCGCCGATTGCCGGGATTATTCTTGATAAATATGGACCAAAGATAAACTTTATTCTGGCCGCCCTCTTTTTGGCCGGTGGGCATGTGTTGATCTCACGAATGCTCAAGTTGACCGATTGGTCTGTCGCTATGTACTATTGGTACATAGGGAGCTTTCTGATAGGTTTCGGAACCGGGTTCTTCGCAGGTACGCATACAGCGACCGTTGGGAAATGGTTTCCCGATAAGACGGGCACTGCTATGGGGTTGGCGGTAGCGGGGGCAGGCACAGGGACCATCATCTATTCTCCTTTGGTAGCGGCATATATCCGAGCCAATGGATTCAATGGGACGATTTTCCTGTTTTTTGCTGTTATCTCGGCTGCTGCCATGCTGTTCATCATGACACCTTTTTGGAGAACGCCAGAACATGACTGGCTTCCAAAGACGATGCAAGGGCAAACCACTGTTGCCAAAGCGGCACCTGTTTCAAAAGACTTTACTTTTGAAGAAGCCATCCGAGACAAACGATTTTGGGTGATGGGGGTCTGCTTTGTCTGTGCGGCGTTTTCACTCATGTTCTTTACTCAAAATGTCACACTGATCA
>DUVM01000168.1 GCA_012841045.1 Tissierellia bacterium
CAGTCATCTCTGTGACACTGAGGAGAAAAAATGAACAGAAAAAAACGTCACTACATAAGAATAGTTTTGTATCTCCTGCTATCGGTATTGATATTGAGCGGCTGCGCGACGATCAATCTAAGCGATAATGAGGAGAGTAGCGCTGAGCCTGTTGATACAGGAAACAGAGTATACAAGCTAGACGAAAAACATATAAAGATCGATCCGAGCACGGGATATGGCTATGTCGACAATGTGATCGTCCTTGTCGTAAAACCAGAAGTAGAAAACAGAGAGATTTTGTCGTGGTTTCCGAATGAAAAAGCAGTGATTGTCGGGGAAATTCCTGGCATTCATCAAGTGCAAGTGCAGATCAATCCCAGGAGCAAAGAGGAACTAGAAACCCTGGCAAAACAGATGATGGAAAAAGAAGAGGTTCGCTTCGCTCATGTAGATCTTGCTGTGTCTAGCGAATATATGAGCATGAATCAGACGGCCTCACGTAATAAAGGGAATGAATGGATAGCAACCATAGCCTCAGAGAGCGTGCCGGAGGAATTCCCTCCGGATGGTTGGTGGCAAGAGGCGATAGGACTAGAGAAGTCAAAAGAACTGCATTCGATCGAGGATTATATCAAGGTGGGGGTCGTAGATGATGGATTTGATACCGAACACGCGGACCTTCACCTTCGATTTATCAACGAAAGCCACAAGAAGCTAAATCATCCAGAAGAACATGGAACCCATGTGGCGGGCATTGTTCAGCAGATAATGCCAAAAGCCCAGATCACGGTGATTGATTCTCACATCAGTCCAGAAGACGACCCCTTGTCCCATTATGGGACCCAAACGCAATTTCTCAGTGATCTCATTGAGATGGTGGAAGATGATGTGAAAGTCATCAACTATTCTATGGGGGCTTCTAATGAGAGCGAAGATAAAATAAAGTGGAGCGAAGAGTACTGTGGAGTGAATTCCGTGTATATCTGGCTGTTAAAGGAAAAAAGCAGGGATTTTATCATCGTGCAATCTGCTGGCAATGTGGGGATCGATGTTTACAAAAACGGCGTGTTTTCAACATTAAAGGATGACAACTGCTTATTGTCACCGGAGGTCATACAATCCCTTGGCATCGCTACAGAGGATGCAAAAAAAGCCAAGCAGTCCGTATTCGATAGCATCATCCTCGTGGGAGCCTGCGAAAGAAAAGATAAAAATGGACAATACCAGATACTGCCTTTCACCAACTATGGGACGCACATTTCCATCATGGCGCCAGGAGAAGAAATTGAGAGCATGGCACCAGGGGGAGGTATGATGCGCATGACCGGAACCTCACAAGCGGCGCCAATGGTGACGGGAGCTGTCGGGATCCTCTGGTCCATGGATAAAAATCTCACGTCAGGTGAGATCAAAGATCTACTGATAAATAGTGCGACCCTAAAAGTGCAAGATAGCTTGTATAAAGAACACGAAGGGGAGAGGGAATTCTATCCCTTGCTTAATATTTATGAGGTAATAAGCCAGCGAAAGAATCGGGAGTGAGGTGCTCAAGAGAAGCCAAAAACTAAGCGAGAAGACGCTGAATCCATGTATGAATGAAATCTCCTTTAAGGGAATCATTGGCACTTGCTCGTGCCATCGTTGGAGGAAGACGGTTTTAAGTGTTGTCGCTTCAACTTCATCCTAGACTTTTGTTGAGAGGCTTTTAAGGGCCATCGTGTTGAGTTCAAAAAATCTGACGGCTGACATTGATTTTGTCGAGATCCCCGTGGCGGCAATGTGATCAGACGTATCCAGATTTTTTCTCATATTCTCTTATTCTCGTAATCAAACGATGTTCTGTCTCAGGGTGTTATATCTTCTAAACATTATGTTTTCAAGGTAAAATGCGCATTTTAGGCGCGCGTGGTATAATCGTCAGGAAAAGGAGGTGCGATGGAAAGACTCCTTCGAATCATCGAGAGGATTTTCTATACGAATGTGATCGGAGAGATCAACTTGTACATGATACTTGCCAATGTGTTCAAATATCTCTTTGTCATCATCGTACTCTATTTCGTATATACGATTACACGCATGATCTACTTAGATATTGGTCAGCTTCGAGGCGTTGGCCTTAAGCGAAGTCCGTACCTACAACTGATTACAAGAAGAGAGAATCTGCGCTACCATGTGCAGAATGTCTATCCGCTAAAAAAAGACAATGTCATTGGAAGGGGACGTTCGGTGCAAGTCCAGATTTCCTCTCCCTTTTTATCAAAAGAACATGCCCATCTTTTTGAAGAAGACGGCGTATATTACCTGGAGGACCTCCATTCCGCTAACGGCACGCTCTTAAACGGCGAGATCGTGACCGATGCGGTGGCCATTTACTCAAAGGACATCGTGACGCTGGTGGATGTGGAGTTCTTGTTTATGACAGGTGAAGAAGATGGATAGACTGACCCAGTCGCCGATGAAGCGTCGAATGGTCTCTGCCCGCTGGCTGACCCTTCTGTTTCAGCTGCTCTCGCTCTCGCTTGTCCTTGTTTTCCAAAGGGAGTCATTGACAGCGAGATCACTCGGCTTTAGCGCTCTTTTGATTGTCCTGACGCTCCTGAGCCAATTTCTGGTGAATCTATTCCATCAGGCCGATTCGTACCTTTTGATGGTCACCAACATGCTCTTTTCGATCGGCGTTATCCTCATTTATCGCCTATCGAGCTTTTACGGATATCGTCAGCTGATCTTTTACTCTCTGGGGATTGCGCTGTTTTTTGTCGCGTATTTTATCTTGGAGAAGACCGCTGATCTTTGGGTGTCGAAAGTATATTTTTACTTTTTTGCTGCGGCGGGTCTTTTGATCATGACGCTTCTGTTTGGCTTTGTCAGTGGAGGCGCCAAAAACTGGATCGAGATCGGCGGATTTTCCTTTCAGCCTTCAGAGCTCGCAAAGGTGCCGTTTTGCTTCCTCATTGCCGGCTACTATGCCAACCGTCAGCGCATGAACACCATCAAGTGGGGCAAATATTTTCTGATGGGAGCCACGTACTTTCTCATTGCGCTGTTTTTCCTACAGCGCGAACTGGGAACGGCGATGGTTTTCATGGGCGTCCTTTTTAGCGCCCAGATCGCTTTTGAGGAAAACAAAAAGCTGATTCTGTTAAACTTTGCCTTTGCGGCTGTGGGCATCGTCGCCGCGTACTTTTTGTTTGGACATATCCGCACACGTGTAGATATCTGGATCAACCCTTGGGTCGACATGGACGGGAGAGGTTATCAGATTACGCAGAGTCTCTTTGGCATTGCCGCCGGGGGATTCTTCGGCACAGGCCTCGGTCTGGGACATCCCCAATATATCCCTCTTGCGTATTCAGACTTTATCTTCTCTGCTATTTTAGAGGAGATGGGGGCCTTCATGGGCATCGCCGTCATTCTCCTGTATCTCTTGCTTGTCTATCGCGGGATGAAGATCTCACTGGCACAGCCTAACGCCTTTTACAGTGTGTTGGCTCTGTGCATCAGTGTCTCCTTTGCCGCACAAGCGCTGATCATGATTGCAGGAGTGCTGAAGCTGATCCCGCTGACGGGCATTACCCTGCCTTTTATGGCCCATGGGGGAAGCTCTTTGGTGACCAGTTTTGTCTTGCTGGGCATCCTTTTCTACTGCTCCAATGCTGCATTGGAGGTGCCAAATGAAAAAGCCTAAGAGAATTCTGGTCCTTCTATATACAATGACGGCGCTCTTTCTTGCGCTGAGTCTGTATCTCGTATACTTTCAGTTATTCGTCGGTCCAAAGATCGTCGACAATTCTTACAATCGACGCAATTACTTTGACGAAACGCTGATCAA
>DUVM01000169.1 GCA_012841045.1 Tissierellia bacterium
ACCGATTCGACGACGACCTGAAATACACCGAACAGGAATGCAAGGACAGGGACGTCACCTATTCAAAGAGCTTGCGCGTTCGAGCGAGACTGGAAAACAGAATCACCGGAGAGATCAAAGAACAGGAAGTCTTTATGGGAGACTTCCCGATTATGACGCCCAAAGGCACATTTATCATCAACGGTGCCGAGCGTGTCATTGTCTCACAGCTGGTGAGAAGTCCTTCCACGTATTTCAGTAAGAAACTCGACAAATCAGGAAACGATGTTGTCAGCGGACAAGTGATTCCAAACAGGGGAGCTTGGCTCGAGTTTGAAACCGACTCGAACGGAAGCCTTTCTGTCCGCATTGACCGCACAAGAAAACTGCCGGTTACGGCACTGGTGCGAGCTCTAGGTTATGAAAGCAATCAGCAGATCATCAATCTCTTTGGAGAGAGCGACCGCCTGTTGATGACACTCGATCGAGACGTCTCCACGAACAAAGACGAGGGTCTTCTTGAAATCTACAGAAAACTGAGACCCGGTGAGCCGCCGACGATTGAAAGCGCCACCGCCAGCTTCATGTCGCTCTTTTTTGAGGAGCGCAGATACAACCTGGCCACCGTCGGTCGCTTTAAGTTTAATCAAAACCTCGGGCTGAGTGAAAGAGGCTATGGCCACACACTAAAAGAGCCCGCCATTCATCCGCTGACAGGAGAAATCCTCTATGATGCGGGTGTGCTTCTCGACAAGAAAAACATTCGCGCCATAGAAAATGCCGGTATCAAACGGATTGTTCTTGAGATGAAAGATGGCCGTGAAGTCGTTGTTGTCAGCAATCACATGGTCGATATCGAGGCGTTTGTGCCCGAAGCGGATCGTGAGATCATCTCCGAAAGAGTCCATTATCCAAAACTTATGGAGCTGATGGAAGAATATGAAGGAGATGAGCTTCTTGAGAAGATTTATGAAGAAGCCGCATCGCTGTCGCCGGAGCAGATCACAGAAGATGACATGCTTGCCGCCGTCAGCTACTTCCTCAACCTCCACCAGGGCGTCGGAGAGATCGATGATATTGACCATTTATCCAACCGCCGCATTCGCAGTGTGGGGGAACTGCTGCAAAATCAGTTCCGTGTAGGCCTTTCTCGCATGGAGCGTGTCGTGCGCGAGCGTATGACGACGCAGGATCGCGACAGCATCACCCCGCAGTCACTGATCAATATCAAACCTGTCACAGCATCCATAAAAGAGTTCTTTGGCTCTTCCCAGCTCTCACAGTTTATGGACCAGAACAATCCACTGGCCGAGTTGACACACAAACGTCGACTCAGTGCGCTGGGACCCGGCGGACTCTCGAGAGACCGCGCGGGTTTTGAAGTGCGTGACGTTCACTACTCACACTACGGACGCATGTGCCCCATTGAGACACCGGAAGGCCCCAACATCGGCCTGATCAGCTATCTCAGCACATATGGCCGTATCAATAAGTACGGATTCATTGAGTCACCCTATCGCGTCGTCGATCAGGAGACAGGCATCGTCACCGACGAAGTCGTCTACCTCAGCGCAGATGATGAGACACATCAGTACATCGTCCCAGCTGTCGAAGAGCTCGACGCCAAGGGAAGAATCATCAAAGAAAACGTCATTGTCCGACACGATGCCGATATCCGCGAAGTGCCAGCTTCTGAAGTGACCTATATGGAAGTCTCGCCTCAGCAGATGGTCTCCGTAGCGACGGCGCTGATTCCCTTCCTAGAAAATGATGACTCTGTGCGAGCTCTGATGGGTTCGAACATGCAGAAGCAAGCCGTTCCTCTGGTGCGAACGCAGAGCCCGATTGTCGGAACCGGTATGGAATTCCGTGCCGCCTATGACTCCGGCGCATTGGTGATCGCAGAAAATGACGGCGAAGTCATTCGAAATACGAGCGAAGAGGTGATCGTCCGCCGAAAAGACGGAGGACTGGATAAATATCCTCTTCTCAAATTCAAGCGAAGCAACCAAGGAACGTGCATCGACCACAAACCGATCGTGGAAAAAGGGCAGCTTGTCAAAGCAGGAGATGTCCTGTGTGACGGACCCTCCACTGACCGAGGGGATATGGCGCTGGGCGCGAATCTGCTCGTAGGGTTTATGACGTGGGATGGTTACAACTTTGAAGATGCCATTCTCATCAGTGATGAGCTGGTAGAAGACGATACATTGACATCGATTCACATCGATGAGTATGAATCAGAAGCGCGAGACACAAAACTCGGTGCAGAGGAGATTACCCGCGATGTGCCCAACGTCGGCGAAGATGCACTGAAGAACCTTGACTCCCGAGGCATTGTCCGCATCGGAGCTGAGGTGGATTCGGGAGACATCCTAGTCGGCAAAGTGACGCCAAAAGGTGAGACGGAGCTGACGCCTGAAGAGAGACTCCTTCGCGCGATCTTTGGTAAGAAAGCTCGCGAAGTGCGTGACACGTCGCTGAAGGTGCCACATGGCACCAGCGGCATCGTCGTCGATGTCAAGTTCTTTACAAGAGAAAACAGCGATGAGATGACGCCGGGCGTCAATGAACTCGTGCGTGTCTACATTGCGAAGAAAAGAAAAATCAATGTGGGAGACAAGATGGCCGGCCGCCACGGAAACAAAGGCGTCATTTCCCGCATCCTACCCAAAGAAGATATGCCGTTTCTCGATGACGGAAGACCGATCCAGATTCTACTGAGTCCGATGGGTGTTCCATCCAGAATGAACGTCGGTCAGGTCCTCGAGGTTCACCTCGGTCTGGCTGCAGAGAAATTGGGGCAATACATTGCCACGCCTGTCTTTGACGGCGCGGTGGAAAGTCAGATTGAAGACATGCTCGTGCGTGCAGGATATCCGCGAGACGGGAAGCTTCCTGTCCGAGACGGTCGCACGGGTGAGTATTTTGATCAGGAGATTACCGTCGGCTACATGTACATGCTCAAACTCCACCACTTAGTTGACGACAAGATCCATGCCCGAAGCACGGGACCCTACTCGCTAGTTACGCAGCAACCTCTCGGAGGAAAGGCGCAGTTTGGCGGTCAGCGTTTTGGAGAAATGGAAGTCTGGGCGCTTGAAGCCTACGGAGCAGCGCATACCCTGCAAGAAGTGCTGACGGTCAAAAGCGACGACGTGGTCGGACGCGTGAAAGCGTATGAAGCCATTGTCAAGGGCAAGGACATTCCCAATCCGGGCGTCCCTGAGTCCTTTAAAGTGCTGATAAAAGAATTCCAGTCCCTCTGCCTCGATGTCAAAGTGCTCGACGAAGACGGTCAGGAGATCAACCTTGAAACCGAAGATGACATGGATATGGGACTTGACTCCCAAGAGTTCCTCGTCGGCGAAGGAGATCTCGAGAGCGGCTTCCAGCCCGAAGATGAGGAAGGTACTGCTGTTGACGAACAATCCGAAGACGAAGAGTAGGGAGGGTGCCTCTTGCTAGAGTTTAATCGTTTTGATTCCATTCGAATTGGTCTGGCTTCACCGGAACAGATTCGAGAATGGTCCTATGGTAAGGTGACAAAACCGGAAACCATCAACTACCGCACACTCAAACCTGAAAAAGACGGGCTGTTCTGTGAAAAGATCTTTGGCCCGACAAAAGACTGGGAGTGCCACTGCGGTAAATACAAGCGCATTCGCTTTAAAGGCGTCGTCTGTGACAAATGCGGCGTCGAAGTGACCCGCGCCAGCGTCCGCCGGGAGCGAATGGGTCACATTGAATTGGCAGCTCCTGTGTCACACATCTGGTTCTTCCGAGGGATTCCCTCTAAGATGGGGATTCTCTTAAACCTGTCGCCCAGAAACCTGGAAAAAGTGCTCTATTTTGCGAGCTATATTGTCCTTGAAGAAGGCGATACGACACTGACAAAGTTCCAGATTCTCAATGAAGCGGAATACACAGAAAACAGAGAGCTCTATGGTCAGCGCTTCCGCGCGGCTATGGGCGCTGAAGCGATCAAGGAACTTCTCATGGAGATGGATCTTGACGCATTGGCAGAAGAGCTCAGGGAGACCATGGAAACGACGACCGGGCAGCGCCACTCAAAGGCCGTGCGTCGCCTCGATGTCGTGGAGAGCTTCCGTCAGAGCGGCAACCGCCCTGAGTGGATGATTCTTGACACCATCCCCGTCATTCCTCCCGATCTTCGCCCGATGGTCCAGCTCGACGGCGGACGATTTGCCGCCAGCGATCTCAACGACCTGTATCGCCGCGTCATCAACAGAAACAATCGTCTCAACCGCCTTCTTGATCTGAAGGCGCCGGAGATTATTATTAAGAACGAAAAGCGCATGCTTCAAGAGTCCGTTGACGCGCTGATCGACAACGGCCGTCGCGGACGTCCTGTCACAGGCCCCGGCAAGCGACCGCTTAAGTCTCTTTCTGACATGCTAAAAGGCAAGCAAGGACGTTTCCGACAGAACCTCCTTGGTAAACGCGTAGACTATTCCGGCCGCTCGGTCATCGTGGTGGGTCCGGAACTTCGCTTCCACCAATGTGGTATTCCAAAGAAAATGGCGCTCGAACTGTTCAAGCCGTTCGTCATGAGAAAGCTCGTCAACAAAGAGCTGGCTCACAACATTAAGACAGCCAAGCGCATCGTGGAAAAAGAGCGTCCCGAAGTCTGGGATATCGTTGAAGAAGTCATCAAAGAACATCCGGTGCTTCTAAACCGCGCCCCGACACTCCACCGTTTGGGCATCCAGGCGTTTGAGCCGGTTCTTGTCGAAGGCAAGGCGATCATGTTGCATCCGCTGGTGTGTACTGCCTATAACGCCGACTTTGACGGCGACCAGATGGCCGTGCACGTACCGCTGAGCGTAGAGGCGCAGGCAGAAGCTCGCTATCTGATGCTCTCTGTCAACAACATTCTCGCGCCAAAAGACGGCAAGCCCATCACGACACCCACGCAGGACATGGTTCTTGGATGTTATTATCTGACGACCGAGCGCGAGGGGATGAAGGGCGAAGGCAAAGTGTTCAAAGACTTCAATGAAATGATCATGGCCTTTGAAAACAAACAAGTCGATCTGCATGCCCGTGTCAAGGTGCGCGTCTTCAATGACAAGATCAAAAATGACAAAGGCAAAGTGGTTGAGAGCACCGTCGGACGCTTTATCTTCAACGCGGAAATTCCGCAGGATATCGGTTTTGTCGATCGAAAGGAAGATCCCTATTCACTGGAAGTCGACCAAGTCTGCGGCCGCAAAGTGCTAGAAGACATCATTGCCCGTGTGTACGAGCAAAAAGGCAACACGATCACAGCCCGCATGCTCGACCACATTAAAGATATGGGATTCCGCTACTCCACGCAGGCGGGTGTCACCATCAGTATGGCTGACATGGTCATCCCCGAAGCGAAATGGGATCTCATTCGTGAAGCCAAAGCAAAAGAACAAGAATACGTGACCATGTATCGTCGAGGATTCCTCAGTGATGAAGAGCGTCATGAATCGGTCATCAGCATCTGGAAAGAGACGCGTGACAAGGTACAAGACGCGGTGATGGAAGCCCTAGATGACATGAACAACTTGCACATTATGAGTCAGTCCGGCGCGCGCGGAAATGCCAATCAGATCTCGCAGATCTGCGGGATGAGAGGGAACATGGCTTCCGCCACCGGTAAGACAGTCGAAGTGCCGATTACCGTCGGATTCCGTGAAGGCCTGACGATTCTCGACTACTTTATCTCCACCACAGGCGCCCGAAAAGGTAGCGCCGACACAGCTCTTCGTACAGCCGACTCCGGCTATCTCACCAGGCGACTGGTCGATGTAGCGCAGGATGTCATTGTAAGAGAAGAAGACTGTGGAACCACCGAAGGGATCGTTCTTTCACAGATCACTGAAGGAAAAGAAGTGGTGGAAGTGCTCGAAGAGCGCATCATCGGCCGTTTCCCGACGCAGGTCATCAAGACGAAGACCGGAAAAATTCTCTGCCGCAAAGAGCAGCGCATCACAAGCGATATCGCCAAGGCGATTGTCGCGGCAGGCATCGAAAAAGTCGAAGTTCGCAGCGTCTTGACATGTGAGACAGAGCGCGGTGTCTGTGCGAAGTGCTACGGCGTCAACCTGGCCGACAACAGAGACGTCAACGTTGGAGAAGCCGTCGGCACCATTGCCGCACAGTCGATCGGTGAACCCGGTACGCAGCTGACGATGAGAACTTTCCACTCCGGCGGGGTCGCGGTCAGCGACATCACACAGGGTCTTCCCCGTGTTGAGGAAGTCTTTGAAGCGCGAAAGCCCAAGGGACTCGCACTTATTTCTCGCCTGAGCGGCATCGTGACGGTAAAAGAAAGCGGAAGAAAGAAAGAAATCGTCATCGAGGCAGCCGATGGGCAGAGTGAAACCCTTCAAGTGCCTTTTGGCAGCCGTCTTCGCTATGCTACAGGAGACACCGTGGAGATGGGAGACCAATTGACAGACGGTTCTCTCTATCCGGCAGAAATCCTCAGCATTACGGGCGTGCAGGGCGTCGAAGAGTACATCGTGAAAGAAGTCCAGAAGGTGTACCGCGATCAAGGCGTCGCCATCAACGACAAGCATATCGAAATCATTGCCAAGCAGATGCTCTCGAAAGTGCGCATCATCGACAGCGGAGATTCTCATTTCATCCCGGGCAGCAACGAAAACTATATGCGCTTTGTCAAAGCCAATAGAAAACTAGAAGAACAGGGGAAACAACCTGCGACGGGCGAGCGTGTCGTTCTGGGCATCACCAAAGCCTCTCTCTCGACAGAATCGTTCCTGTCTGCCGCATCCTTCCAGGAAACGACGAGAGTCTTGACCGATGCTTCGATCCGCGGCAAAGTGGACAATCTCCTCGGGCTCAAAGAAAACGTGATTATCGGTAAGCTGATCCCTGCGGGGACAGGCATCAATCGCTATAAGAACGTCACTCTTCACGACGAAGCGTAGATCATCGAGTGATCGCATCAATAGAATGTATCTCTCCTCTTCCTCTTTGGTAAAGGAATAACCCATGAGAAACCTTCTGCTTCTGCTAAACGGAAGGTTTCTCTTTATTCTCTGCAATGATCAGCTTTGTTGCGGAGAAATGAGATGAGGTGGTGAGCATAAGAGCGAGCTACCACG
>DUVM01000170.1 GCA_012841045.1 Tissierellia bacterium
CATGTATGCAGGAGAGCAAATGATCCTAAGAAAGATCCATCTGAAGGACTACCGAAACTACATCAAGGAGTCCTTTTCGTTTGATAGACAACTTCAGCTTATCCTGGGGGATAACGCTCAGGGAAAGACCAATCTGCTTGAGGCCGTCTACCTGGCCTGCATGGGCAGAAGCTTTCGCTCTGCGCGCCTTCGAGAGACCTTCGGAGATTTTAAGAACCCGTTTGAGCTGGAGTATCTTTTTGAGGAAGAAGGCAGGGAGCGGCGCCTCGTCTTATTAGCGGGAGAGAAGAGAGGCATGAGCATGGAGCTCAACCACATCAAGCTCGAACGCCGCAGCGACTTGTTCGGACTCTTTCCCATGGTGCTCTTCTCACCGGATCACTTGCGCACATTTACACAAGGGCCTTCCCTTCGGAGAGCTTTCCTGGATCGGGAGATTTCCCTTGTATCTCGCGCATACTTTCATCAGCTTGTCCGCTACAACAAGACGCTTCTTTCTAGAAATGCACTGTTGAAGAGCGATGTCGTCGATATTCACCAGTTAGAAGTCTATGAAGAAGCGCTCTCCGTCTACGGATTAGAGGTCACTAGGCGAAGAGCGGAGTTTTTAGATGAGCTGGCAGTACACGCTGAGAGAATGCACGAGAGGCTGACCAAAGGAAGCGAGAAGCTTACCATGAGCTATCTCGGCTGCGACGCCGAGAACAGTGAAGAGTATCTTGAGAAACTTCGGGAGAGCCGCGAGCGAGATCGCCGTGTCGGTTTTACCGGCTACGGACCTCACGCAGATGATCTTCGCATTAGCCTCAATGGAAGAGATCTCAGAAAATACGGGTCTCAAGGGCAGATCCGACTGGGCGCGCTAAGCGTCTACTTCTCCCTTGTCCCATTTATCGAGGAGCAACTGGGAATGAAACCCATCCTTCTTCTCGACGATGTATTCAGTGAACTCGATCGTCAACGGCGAAATCAGCTGTTGGAGATCTTTATAGAGCATCAGAAAATTATTACGGCCACCGACCTTGACGGACTTGATCGTGCGTTGACAGAGCATGCGACAGTCATTTGGATCAAAGACGGCCGGGCAGCAGGAGGAAAGATTGACAACCAGCAGTAGCTATGATGCAGAAAAAATACAAGTACTAGAGGGACTCGATCCCGTTAGAAAACGCCCTGGTATGTATATCGGGAGCACAGGCCTTCGAGGTCTTCATCAGTTGATCTTTGAGATCGTCGACAACAGCATCGACGAAGCGCTCAACGGTTTTGCCAAGCGCATCGACATTACGATCTTTAAAGACAACAGTGTGGAAGTAAAAGATGACGGACGAGGTATGCCGGTCGGATTGCACCCCAAACTCCACAAACCCGCTGTAGAGATTATCCATACCGTTTTGCATGCGGGAGGAAAGTTTGATAATCAGGAGTACAAGGTCTCCGGAGGACTTCACGGCGTGGGCGCTTCTGTCGTCAATGCGCTCTCAGAGCGCATGGATGTAGAGGTCTGCCGTGATGGAAATGTCTATCAGATCTCTTTTTCAAGAGGTGAGACGATTTCCCCCTTGCAAGTAGTAGGACAGACGGAGAGAGTGGGCTCTCGTACGTACTTCAAGCCGGACCCGGATGTATTTGAGACCCTTGAATTTGACTATCCCGCGTTGGAGAGACGCTTTCGTGAGATGGCATTTCTCAATAAGGGGGTCAACATTGTCTTTACCGACGAGCGCCATGAGAAAGTCAATAACTTCCACTATGAGGGAGGGATTGAAGAGTTTGTGGCGTTTATTAACCGCAAGAAGACCCCTACACATCAAAAGATCCTCTATTCGGAGGGCACCCGAAACGGCATGGCAGTAGAAGTCGCTGCACAGTACACCGACACGTATGTGGAGAACGTCTTCAGTTTCGCTAATAATATCAACACGCAAGAAGGCGGAACACATCTCTCAGGTTTTCGCAGCGCTATTACACGCGTCATGAATGAATATGCGCGAAAGAACAACTATTTAAAGGAAAACGACGAGAACTTCCTTGGAGAAGACGTCCGGGAAGGCTTAACAGCCATTATCTCCGTGAAAATCTCCGATCCGCAGTTTGAGGGGCAGACAAAAACTAAGCTTGGCAACAGCGAGGTCAGAGGCGCCGTAGAATCGATGGTCGGGGAAGCGCTGAGCAATTACTTGGCAGAAAACCCGGGAGATGCCAAGAGCATGATGGAAAAAATCCATAGTGCCGCCCGAGCGAGGATGGCCGCTAGAAAAGCCAGAGATCTCACTAGAAGAAAAGGGCTTCTCGACGGATTTTCCTTGCCGGGAAAACTTGCCGACTGCGAAGAGAAAGATCCCACGCTCAGTGAAATTTTCCTAGTAGAAGGAGATAGCGCCGGCGGTACGGCAAAACTCGGAAGAGACAGAAAATATCAAGCGATTCTGCCGCTTAGAGGAAAGATCCTAAATGTGGAAAAAGCGGGATTCTCAAGAGCTCTGAACTCCCGAGAAATTCGGGATATGATCACGGCTTTTGGCGTAGGAATCGGAGATGAGTTTGACATCTCTAAACTGCGCTATCACAAGATTATTATCATGACAGACGCCGACGTCGACGGAGCGCATATCGACACACTCCTACTGACGTTCTTCTTCCGCTATATGCCCGAACTGATCGATAACGGTCACATCTATATTGCGCAGCCTCCACTGTACGCTGTCAAGAGCGGAAGAAATATCCGCTACGCTTATAACGATGAAGAACTCCAGCAGCATATGGAAGAGGTAGGCCGAAACGCAACCATCCAGCGCTATAAAGGGCTTGGTGAGATGAACGCCGAGCAGCTCTGGGACACGACAATGAATCCCGAGAGCCGTATTCTCCTCAAAGTCCATGTGGAGGACGCCGTCGAAGCTGACAGAGTCTTTAGCACGCTGATGGGCGAACAGGTGGAACCGAGGCGCGAATTCATTCAGGAAAACGCCACTTATGTGACGAACCTGGATATATAGGGGTGAACTATGGAAGATATGAATCATCGAATCATAGAAAAAAATATTACCGATAAAATGGAGCAGTCATACATTGACTACTCGATGAGCGTGATTGTCTCGCGCGCATTGCCTGATGTACGAGATGGACTCAAGCCTGTACACAGAAGAATCCTCTACTCCATGTGGGAGCAGCGTTTCACGCACGACCGCCCGCATCGAAAAAGTGCGCGTATCGTTGGTGATGTCATCGGTAAATATCACCCGCACGGAGACTCCGCCATTTACACCTCTATGGTGCGACTGGCGCAGGACTTCTCGACGCGCTATCTGTTAGTCGACGGCCAAGGAAACTTTGGCTCGATCGACGGAGATGGCGCTGCGGCCATGCGATACACAGAGGCAAGGCTCACGGGCATTGCCGATGAGCTTTTGAGAGATCTTGACAAAGAGACCGTGGACTTCAGTCCGAACTTTGACGAGACGCTCCAGCAGCCTACGGTGCTTCCAAGCCGCTTCCCCAATCTTTTGGTCAATGGCTCCACCGG
>DUVM01000001.1 GCA_012841045.1 Tissierellia bacterium
AAAGAGAACGGCCAAAAAGTAATGGAATGCCTCGTCCCCGGAATAGTTAGGGTGTTCCCCTCTTCTTTTGCGTCCGACTTTCGCTGCAGACGCTGTGCGATGATGGCCATCAGCAATGTAGAGCGCGTCCATCTCCTCAAAAAATCTCAGGAGTTTCTCCTCCTGCAGGGGATCATCTACTACATAGCAGGTATGCGTGATGCCGTCTTCCGAGGTAAAGTGCACCGCGGGATCCTGTTGGCAGATCTCATCAAGGACAGCTTTGACTCCCGGATGACTTCTATAGGCAAAGAAGACCGGCTCCGTATTTGCATTGGTCACATCGAAGTGACGAAAGCGGTCGAGTTCTTTCTCCACTCTCGTCAGCTCATGCCTTTTAATCTTTCCCTCAAGATACTCATCAATATTCGCGCATGCCACGATCCCGCGCTGCGTCCTTCCCTCCATCGTCTGTGCATAGACATAGAGATGGGGCTTTTTATCCCGGATGAGGTATCCGTTCTCTTCAAAAGCTTCCAGATTCTCTTTTGCTTTTTCATAGACGCGCTCGTCATAGGCGTCAACTCCCGGAAGCTCGATTTCACTGCGCACAATGCGAAGGAAGCTTTTGGGATTTTCTTCTGCCATTTCTGCCGCTTCCTGACGATCCATGACATCATAAGGTAGGCATGCCACATCCGGTGCATTCGAAAAAGAAGGGCGAAGGGCTGCAAAGGGACGAATCTTAGACATGATAAAACTCCTGAACAATCTGTACGATATTCCCTCCGATACGAGCTTGTGCTTCTTCTGTGGACGCCCCGATGTGCGGGGTCATGGAGATCTTTTCATGCGAGAGAATTCGCTCATCCTCCATCGGCTCCACCGAGTAGACGTCGAGTCCGGCACCCGCCAGCTTCCCACTGTCTAGTGCTTTTAGAAGTGCGCCCTCATCGACAATGCCTCCTCTGGCAAGATTAATCAGATAGGCGCCGTCTTTCATCATCGCTATTTCTTCTTCTCCCATCAGAGGTCGATCGCCCATCTTGGGCGTATGCAGGCTCACAAAGTCACTCTCCCGGAGGAGATCTTCCATCGAGCGAAATTCGGCAAAGGGCACCGCATCGCCAAGATCTCCGCGTCGATTCGTATAAAGCACGTTCATGCCGAGCGCCGCGGCTTTTTCACCCAAGGCATAGCCAATGTTTCCAATGCCGACAATGCCGAGTGTTTTTCCGCTGATCTCAGAACCAAGATACTCATTTTTGAGCCACTTCTTCTTTCTCATGGAGACATTGGAGATATAAAGGTAGCGGCTAAGAGAGAGCATATGCGCCAAAGCCAACTCCGCGACGGCGTTGCTGCTGGCAGCAGGAGTATTTGTCGCGGTGATTCCCACTTCTTTTGCGTAGCGGGCGTCGATATTGTCCATTCCTACGCCGGCTCGGATGACGAGCCGCAACTTGCCACTTTTTCCTGCGTCGAGCTCTTCTTTTCCCATCGTCGTCGCCGAACGGATGACCACGACGTCCACTTCCGGCAGGCGTGCTAAGAGTTCTTCTCCCGTGTATTTGTTCGTATCGACAGCAAAGCCAAGAGCTTCCAGTGCATTTTTGGCGCTCTCTTCAATGCCGTCATTGGCAAGGACAATCATGGATTCTCCTAAAAGCCCAGAATGCTGTCGATCGAAGAGAGAAGTTCTTCAAGAAGCATATCCTGTGTATCGCCCATATGGGAGATGCGGAAGGTATCCGTCTTGTATTTGCCGTATCCTCCGGAGATGACAAAGCCCAACGGAGCTAGTTTTTCATTGAGCTGCGAGACATCCACACCCTTTGTATTTTCAATACATGTGACGGTGTTTGAGCGATAGCCTTCTTTGGCAAACAGGCCAAAGTGCTGCTGCGCCCAGCTCTGCACTCTGTTGGCTAGACGAGCATGGCGAGCATAGCGCTGCTCCAGTCCCTCGACATGAAGCATCTGTTCGAGCTGATAGTCCAGCGCAAACATATGTGAAAGGCTCGGCGTCGAAGGATACTGTGCTTTTTCCTGCGCCATCTTATAGATCTTCACGAGATCAAAATAAAAGCCTCGAAACTCCACCTGCTGCGCGGCCTCATAGGCACGCTGTGAGACGGAGGCAAAGCTCATACCCGGCGGCAAGCCGATGCACTTTTGGGTCGACGAGATGCAGATATCAATGCCCCACTCATCCACCGGAACACGATCTCCTCCCATAGAGCTGACCGCATCGACAAGAAAAAGCACATCCGGGTACTTTTTCACTACGCCGGAGATAGCTCCGAGAGGATTGACAATACCGGTGCTGGTTTCATTGTGGGTGACGGTAACCACGTCGTACTCGCCTGTCGCAAGCACCTCATCGACCATTTCAGGGGTCGTGGGTTCTCCCCGCTCACTTTGGAAAAGATCTGCAGGGACATTGTTGGCTCTTGCCATGTCATACCATCTGTCGCCGAACGCACCGACGGAAAAGACGGCTGCTTTTTTTCTTGTCGTGCTTCGGATGGCCGACTCCATCAAGCCCGAGCCGGAAGAAGTAGAAAGAATGATGACATGTTTTGTCTCCATTAAGGTCTGGAGCTTTTCAGCAATACGTGATTGGAGCGCTGTGGCTTCCTTTGAGCGGTGACCGATCATCGGAGTGGCCATGCGCTCCAACACAGCTTCCCGGACATCTATGGGTCCGGGAATAAACAGGTGTTTTTGCATGTGTTCCTCCTCAGCTTAAGAAGCTGAATGATGCAATGGTTAAAAAGAGACGATAATCCCTTTATTGTCAGCATATAGGGTATTCAAAGCACCCATCGGAATAATATGAATCGCTTTAAAGTTGATGCGCTTGCCGATGGCTTCTTTTAGGGTGAGAGCATCTTCTAGGTTATCTGCATGAGAGATGGCTAGGACTTTCTCCGTCACATTCTCAGCGGCTTCTTCGATCAGATCAACCAGTTTCATAAAGGCTTTTTGCTTGCCTCTTGCGGTGGCAAAAGGTTCTATCACCCCGTCAGTAGCGCCCATGATCGGAATGACACGAAGAAGTCTTCCCATCAGCGCTTTGATATTACTGAGTCGTCCTGCTTTTCTCAGATTTTCAAGGCTCTGGGATATAAAAAATGTGCGCATATTCGCTACAAAGTTCTCAGCTTCGTCGCGAATTTCCTCAAAGGAGAACCTCTTATCAATGAGCTCTTTGAGCTTTATATATACTAGGGCCAATCCGGTGGATGCACTTAAGGAGTCCACAATGTGGATCTTTTTGTCCGGATGTGCCTGTTCATACAGCTGTTTTCCTAGGACAGCGGCGTTGTAGGAACCGGACAATTTCGAGGTGATGGTGATCGCAAAGACATCGCCTTCTTTCTCAAACGCCTCGTAGAATTCTTGAGGTGAGCCGCAGGCTGTCTTGAAGTGACGGGCCTCTCCCATGGCGGCTCGAAATTTCTCCAAGTCCACATCCGGTGTATCTCTCCACTCGACACCGTCAAGATCGATACGGAAGGGAACCTTGGGAACCACCTCGCCTTGAAGCAGTTCTTCATTGAGGTCCAGACTACTGTCGCCTACAATTCTGATCATGTGTCTCTCCTTATTTGTGACGTATGGCTCGGCGTTCAAATTCATCCGCTCGCAACATGATGTCCTGCATTTCCGAGGAAAGCTCCAAAACCAGGGAGCTGTCGGCGAGCTTGTCAATATTTGTATGCACATTGTAGATGGAGCCGTAGATAGCGCTTCGTAGCAGCACGGCAGCTACTTTTGCATCACTGGCCGCATTGGGATTGCCTCTTTCTAAGACCACGTTGACAAAGACGAACGTTTCAAGGCATTTTCTGGCGACATTGAGTGGGACGAGTGCGGCGTTATAGTACGCTTTCTCCATCTCGCTTTTTCTTATTTTTTTCTGATCCTCTGTCTCTTTAGGCAACTTCAGCGCGGCCATAATCTGCTGAAAGCTTCTGGCATCATCATCGATAAATTTGACGAGATCCTCGCGAAGAAGACTGACCTCGGTGCGGACCATTTTCATCTCTTCACTGACCGACGCATATTTTTCTCGCTCTACGGTAATATTGGCGATCATCTCGATGATGGCGCTACTAAGAGCCCCGACAAGGGCAGTGACGCACCCACCTCCCGGAGCCGTATCCCCGGATGAAAGTTCCTGAAGAAAGCTCTCCAGTGAATGATTAGCGTACGAAGCTTCTTCGTTTTTCATAGACCATTTTTCCCTTCCGGACAACCGTGTCTACAGTATTGACGCCAAAGTGATAGCTGAGATGATCCAAACTCTCCACGTCGTGAAGTACAATATCGGCTAGTTTTCCAGGTTCCAGCGTGCCTCTGGAATCCGCCAGACAAAGTGCTGCGGCGCCGTTGATCGTCAACGCGCATATTGTCTCTTCCATATTCATACCCATATTGTGGGTTGCAAGTGCGATGAGAAGAGGCACACTCATCGAAGGACAACTGCCGGGGTTGAAGTCAGTAGCGAGCGCTACCGGTACCCCGCGCTCAATCATCTCGCGAGCCGGCGCGTACTCTTCCTTTAGGCTAAATGCCGTCAGAGGAAGTAGGACAGCAATGGTCCCGCTTTTTTCAAGCGCTTCGATCCCCTCTTCGGAGATATGCAGAAGATGCTCTGCACTGACAGCGCCCATTTCTGCAGCGAGCTGCGCTCCTCCAAGAGGCACCATTTCATCGGCGTGCACCTTGAGCGGAAAACCCAGCTCCCGCGCTTTGGTAAGGTAGCGGTGCGAGTGGAATAGTTCAAACACGCCTTTTTCTGTAAATATATCAACGAAGCGGGCGATGCCCTGTTCCATTACAAGGGGGAGCATGGTTTCTATCTGAAAGTCAATAAATGCTTCTTCGCTTGCCTGCTTCGGCACAGCATGCGCGCCCATGTAGGTGGGAATGACATCGACCGGATGCTCCTGATCCAAGAGGTGCATCACCTCCAGTTGGCGTAGCTCTGTCTCCTCGTCTAGTCCGTAGCCGCTCTTTCCCTCCACCGTCGTCACGCCTAGCGATAGAAAGTGGTCAAGGCGTGAGCGACCCAAAGCGATCAGCTCGTCTTTTGAGGCTTCTCTTGTCGAGGCGACCGTGCTGACGATTCCGCCGCCCGCTGCCATGATCTCGGCATAGGATGTTCCCTGCAGGCGAAGATTGTACTCTGCCTGCCGATGACCGGCAAACACAAAGTGCGTATGAGAGTCCACCACGCCCGGCAGCGCCAACTTCCCCGATGCATCGAGGATGTGCGCAGCTTCAGCCTTTGGAGGCTCACCCGTGCCGATGGACAAGATCTTCTCCCCTTCGATCAAAATCCACGCATCGTGCAACTTTTTCGGTCGGCTCATCGCCTCGCCGGAGAGAGCCTTCGCCCCTTCAAAGGTGACAAGTTCAGATATATTGATGATCAGACGTTTATTCATAGGTCTCATTTCATTAGATAGGGAATGGTGATTTTTCCTTTTCCTGACGCATTGTATAGATTCGCCGTTTCCATGGCGTTTTCGCTTCTTGCCCAGCTTCTTCGGGCAACGCCTACCATGACATCCCAGCTGAGCGCCGAGCGGATGATCTCATCGACACGCTCACTCCCATCAAGCACAAGGCCGAATCCTCCGTTGATGGCATTGCCGATCCCTGTGCCGCCACCGTTATGAAGTGCCACCATGGTCATCCCGCGGGCTGCATTGCCGGCAAAGCTCTGCGTGGCCATATCCGCCATCACGCGACTGCCGTCGTGAACGCTTGAGGTCTCTCGAAAAGGTGAGTCGGTGCCGCCCGGATCATGATGGTCTCTTCCGAGCATGACTGGGCCGATGATTCCTTCTCGCACGAGTTCATTGAAGCGCAGGGCGATCGAAACTCTCCCTAGTTCATCTGAATACAGTATGCGGGCTTTCGAGCCCACGACAAGAGCGTTGGACTTGGCGTCTCGAATCCACAGCCAATTGTCCATGTCCTGATATCTTCTTTCCTTTGGTATCATCTCCATGGCTGCCTGATCTGTCGCATCGAGGTCCTCGTCTCTTCCGGAGAGACAGACCCAGCGAAACGGTCCGTAGCCATAGTCAAAGATCAGCGGCCCCATGATGTCTTCTACGTAAGAAGGCCAGATAAATCCGTCCGTCTCATCGATACCGTTTCTCGCTATATCCTTTACCCCGGCATCAAAGACAGCCTTCATGAAACTATTTCCGTAATCGAAGAAGTAACTTCCCCGCTCCGTCAGATCTTTGATCACCTGATAGTGGCGCTGCAGGCTTTTATCGACCAGCACAGCAAAGGCTTTAGGATCTTCTTTTAGCATCTTTGTGCGCTCTTCAAAGCTAAGATCTACCGGGCAGTAACCGCCTTCATAGGGAACGTGGCAGCTTGTCTGGTCACTGATCAGTTCTACTTCGACCTGCTCCTCGCGCAGATACTCGAGCAAAGTGATGATATTGCCGTGATACGCAAGCGCGATGGCTTCTCCTTTTTCTTTATAGAAGAGCGCTTTCTCCACGACCTCTTCGACTCGATCATAGGACGCATCGATCCATCCTTGATCAAGCCTTGTCTGAATGCGCGACGCATCGACTTCTGCCACGATGCCCACGCCTCCGGCAATTTTGACAGCCTTCCCCTGTGCGCCGCTCATCCCGCCTAATCCGGAGGTGACATACATGACGCCTGAGAGATTGTCTTTCGTCTCGAGTTTTAGCCTAGCTGCGCCAAGAAGAGTATTGTAGGTTCCGTGGACGATACCCTGCGGACCGATATACATCATGCCGCCCGCGGTCATCTGGCCATAGTTGGCCACCCCCAGTGCGGCCGCTTTATTAAAGTGCTCCAGGTCGTCATAGAGACCGACCATGAGACCGTTTGTTATGATCAATCGAGGCGCATCTTTCTTCGAGGGGAAGACACCCAGAGGATGCCCGCTCATTAGGACAAGCGTCTCGTCTTCTTCAAGTTCTGCAAGATACTTTTTTACCAGCAGATACTGCATCCAGTTTTGGAAGATCGCTCCACTTTCCCCATATGTCACCAATTCATACGGGTACAGCGCCACGTCAAAGTCGAGATTGTTGTCGATCATGACCTGAATGGCTTTTGCTTCAAGAATTTTTCCAGGATACATCTCTACCGGTTTTGCATAGAGTCTCCCCTCGGGTCGGAAACGATAGCCGTAAATGCGGCCGTGCGTCTCGAGTTCCTCTCGAAACTCATCGGCGAGCTCATCATGAAAGGCAACAGGGATGTAGCGAAGAGCATTGGCAAGAGCCAGTTCTTTTTCTGCTTCATTTAGATGCCCCGGCCTTTTCGGAGCACGCCGAATGCCCGGAAGAAACGCTTTCTTCTCAGGAAGTTTCTCGAATGTCAGATTCATGACTCCTCCTATTTTTGCCCGAGCTTTTCAAGCATATCCACGGTCATCGCGTCGAGATCATACTGAGGATTGAATCCCCACTGCTCTCTTGCTTCCGTGCAGTCGAGGCTATCAGGCCAACTCTCCGCGATCGCCTGACGGACAGGATCGACATCGTAGTCAAGAGTAAAGTCCGGAAGGACCTTTCTGATCGATTCTTTGAGTTCCTCCGGGTCAAAACTCATGGACGAGACGTTGAAGGCGTTTCGGTCGATCAGTCGAGAGGGATCGGCCTCCATCAGATCAATGATGCATTCCACCGCATCAGGCATGTACATCATATCCATCTTGGTGCCGGCGGCGATAAAGGAGGTATAGTGATTCTTCTTGAGCGCGTCATAGTAGATGTGGACGGCGTAGTCTGTCGTTCCTCCACCAGGCAGCGCTTTATAGGAAATCAGACCAGGAAAGCGAACGCCGCGCGTGTCGACACCGTACTTCAGATAGTAGTAGTCGCACATCAGCTCCCCCGCTACCTTGCTGACGCCATACATAGTTGTCGGGCGCTGGATGGTGACTTGCGGGGTGCCTACTTTGGGAGTGGAGGGACCAAATGCACCGATAGAACTGGGGACAAACAGAGCCGTGCCGAGTTCTCTGGAGATCTCCAGGGCGTTTTGCAGTCCGTTCATGTTGATATGCCACAGCAGTTGAGGATCTTTTTCTCCAACGGCCGAAAGAACGGCGGCCAGATGCAAGATAGTATCTACCTGATGTTTTTTCGCGATGTCATAAAAAGCCTGGGCATCGGTCACATCTAGGCGTTCAAAAAGCGGCTCATTGGGAATATCTGCGCTGACGCCTCGGGCGGACGTAATGACATTGTCCTCTCCATACTGCTCGCGAAGTCGCTCCGCCAGATCCGCTCCGATCTGTCCAGTTGATCCGGTAATCAGAATTTTCTTCAATGTACTCCCCCATTTCTTATTTTTTGTAGACTTCGTGTCCGCCGAACGCGCGGCGAAGTAGCGCAACCATCCGCTCACTGAGACGGTCTGCATCCTTTGATTTAAACCTGGAGAACAGCGCAGAGGCGAGCGTGGGAATCGCCACATGTCTCTCCAGTGATTCCTGTAGGGTCCAACCCGCTTCTCCGGAGGTGTCGATGATGCCTCGAACTTGCTCAAAGTCGGGATCTCCTAATACCTCGGCAGAGAGACTCATCAGACTTCCTGAGATCGTCGAGCCGTTGGACCAGATGGAACACGTCTGAGACAGATCCACCGGATATGGTCCGCTGCTCAAAAGATCGAGACCTTCGCCGATGGCTGCCATCATCGCATATTCCACGCCGTTATGGACCATCTTCACATAGTGCCCGCTGCCGCTGTTTCCTAAATACGCATACCCGCCTTCATGGGCCAAATCGACAAAAAGCCGCTCGACTCTTCTCACGACGCTCTCATCTCCTCCGACCATAAAACAGGCGCCCTTTCGCAGACCTTCTAGGCCTCCACCTATGCCGACATCCACGTAACCGACACCCACACGTTCCCATCTCGCGTGGCGGACGAGGGTATCCTTATAGTGACAATTGCCCCCATCTAGGAGAATATCATCCTCCCTAAGATAGTGGGCAAGTTGCTCTTGGATATCGTCCATCGACTGTGCAGGCACCATGAGCCACAGCACGCGGGGTGTGCTCTGGCAGGCAAAGAAAGGTTCGAGATCATGGAAGATCGATACGCCTGCCAGGCGTTCAATCTTCTTTTCTCCTAAAGGACTCCGGTTAAACAGACACACTGAGTGACCTGTCTCGATCAGGCGAAGCGCAAGCGCCTCACCCATCTTGCCTCCTCCGTATACACCTACTTGCATCGGCTTCCTCCCAGCGTATAAGAAAACTCCGGCTACACGTAAAGCGCAGCCGGAATCGTTTAAAAGTTCGCGTTTCTCGGTGTTCTAGGATAAGCGATGACGTCGCGAATATTGGCGACGGCTGTCACATATTGAAGCATGCGCTCAAATCCCAGGCCGAACCCAGAATGTACAGCCGTGCCGTAGCGTCGAAGATCCAGATACCACTCATAGTTTTCCATCTTCATGTTGCGCTCTTCAATGGCCGCTTTGAGACGGTCATAGTTTTCTTCGCGCTCTGATCCGCCGACAATTTCTCCGACGGCAGGGACCAGAAGGTCCATGGCCCGAACGGTTTTTCCGTCCGGATTTTGTTTCATGTAAAAGCTCTTGATCGCCTTTGGATAATCCGTCACAAAGACCGGTCCGCCAAAATGCTCACCGGCAAGATATTTTTCATGCTCTGTCTGAATGTCCATGCCCCACTCGACGGGATACTCGAACGCTCGACCGGATTTCTTCAAGATCTCGATGGCTTCTGTATAGGTGACCCGCTGAAAAGGAGTTTCCACAACGTTCTTCATACGTTCAAGAAGGGTGTTGTCCAATCGGTCGTTGAAGAACTTCATCTCCTGCGGTGCTCGCTCCAAGCAGGCGCGCACCAGATGCTTGATCATATCCTCCACCACTTGCATGTTGCACTCTAAATCACAGAAACTCATTTCCGGCTCAATCATCCAGAATTCGGAAGCGTGACGAGGCGTATTGGAGTTCTCCGAGCGAAACGTGGGGCCAAAGGTATATACTTTGCCAAACGTCAGGGCAAAGGGTTCGACAGCCAATTGTCCTGAGACGGTTAAAAAGGTCTCTTTTCCAAAGAAATCTTTATGATAATCAATGCTGCCGTCATCGTTCATCGGAGGATTTTCTAAGTCGAGCGTCGTGACACGGAACATGTCACCGGCTCCTTCTGCGTCCGTCCCTGTAATGAGCGGGGTATGGACATAGATGAATCCTCTCTCCTGGAAGAACTCGTGCACTGCAAAGGCCAGCACGCTTCTCATCCGAAAGACAGCTTGGAACATATTGGTTCTTGGGCGCAGATGTTCGATCGTGCGAAGATACTCTAGGGTATGACGTTTTTTCTGAAGAGGATAATCCTTATCACTTTCTCCGAGCACGACGATCTCAGAAGCCGCCAATTCATAGGGCTGTCTGGCAGCCGGTGAAGCGACGAGCTTCCCATGTACTTCTATGGTTGAAGACAGACCCAGATGATCGATCTCTTCGTAGTTTGCTAACTCCGGTGAGAAAACGACTTGCAGGGGGTCCATCTGGCTTCCGTCATTGAGTTCAATAAAGCCCACATTGGCGGACAATCTTTTATTTCGAATCCACCCGGTGACGACCAGGGGCTTGTCCAAATATTCTTCAGGTCGAGCCAGCAGCTCTTTGATTAGCATGTTCTTCCTCCTAAAAAAAGCGGCTTGTGATGAAGCCGCTGACACGTAAATCCGTGATGTGTCGCAGGCAGTCGGGAGCTCCCATTTAGGGGGCTCGGCGGCTACGCCGGATGCCATCACCTACGCATCGATTATAATCCCTGTTTCGCCCACGTGTCAACGAAGTCACAGGATATCCACTTTCTTTCACCCTTGGAATATCTGCCGTTTTTCGCTACAATAAATATCGGAGGATAAACATGATCAGAATCGATGAAACAAAATGTACTCTCTGTGGGGAGTGTGTCGACGTCTGTCCGATGGAGGCGCTTGATACCACAAGAGGCTATCTCCATCTCGATGAAGGGCGTTGCATCAGCTGCCACATTTGTGTGCCGACGTGTCCGGAAAAGGCTCTGTCAATTACGAGACGCTGAGCGCATCGAAAGCGACACTTTTCCTTTTTCTTTATCGACCCCGATGATGCGCACCTTCACGACATCGGAGACTTTGACGACATCCGACGGATCTTTGACATATCTGTCTGCTAACTGCGAGATATGCACAAGACCGTCATTTTTTATTCCAATATCGACAAAGGCGCCAAAAGCGACGACGTTTTGGACCGTCCCCTGAAGTTCCATCCCCACTTCTAAGTCTTCGATGGATAGAACATCCTGTCGAAACTGGACGCCCGGCAATCCATCGCGCGGATCTCGCCCGGGCTTGGCCAATTCCTCAAAGATATCACGAAGGGTCCATTCTCCCACACCCGTAGAGGCGGCCTCTTTCTTTACATTCAAGTCCGCAACATCTCTTCCCATATACACCCTAGCAATCTCATAGCTCTCCGGATGCACAGCGGTGTTGTCAAGGGGATCGGCGCTCTCGGGAATGCGCAGAAATCCTGCACACTGCTCAAAGGTCTTGGGTCCCACCCCTTTTACCTTTAATATTTCTTTTCGGCTTTTGAAGCCTCCGATTTCATCCTTATGAGCCACCATGTTCTTGGCGATGGTGGGCGTAATTCCCGAGACATAGCTCAGAAGACTCCATGAGGCTTGATTGATATTGACGCCAACTCTGTTGACACAGTTCTCCACGACACCCTCTAGCGCTTCGCTGAGTTGCTTCTGATTGACATCGTGCTGGTACTGCCCGACCCCAATGTGCTTGGGTTCAATCTTGACCAGTTCTGCCAGCGGGTCCTGCAGTCGTCTAGCGATGGAGATGGCTCCTCGCACAGT
>DUVM01000171.1 GCA_012841045.1 Tissierellia bacterium
ACGAGAGCGTATCTTCGCCATCTCTTTCGAAGAAAGGAAATTCTCAGTGCTCACTTGCTGAGCCTTCACAATGTGCACTACCTGATTCATTTTGTAAGGAAAATTCGAGAGGCGATAGAAGAGGATAGGCTAAGTGAGTTTGCTCAGCTCTTTTCGTCCTCCGTTTAGATGTAACGCGCTAATTCTCTGTTCAGTTTAGAAAACGATTCTCTTTTATGAAGAGAAAGAGAGAATCAAAGAAAAGAAAAAGGGTAGATAGAAAATTGGAATAATCTAAACGCCGAAGAATCCGTTTATAGAGTGTGACAGCTTTACAATCCGCTACCTGATAGGGTAGAATAAGGGTTACTATCGAAAGGAGATCTGTATGCCTACATCGTATATTATTGGAATCTACGCACTGTTCTTTGTGGGAATTTATTTTCTCATCATCCGACCGAACTCTAAGCGCAATAAACAAGCAAAAGAAATGCGCGACAACGTTCAGGTGGGCGATAAGATCATCACGATCGGCGGCTTTGCAGGTCGTGTACGCCGCGTGACGGAAGACGAACTGGAAGTGGATTTCAACGGAACGAACCTGAAAATAAAGAAATGGGCGCTCAGCACCGTCGAGTCCAGCCGATCGTCGGAGTCAGACACTCAGTAATCATGTGAGCCTTATCTTTTGAATGCTGTAGATTCCCGTGCAGTTTCCTGCACGGGTTTTATAGGATCAAAGGAGGGCTCCATGGCGAGTTTTTGCGCTTGCGTACCGATACAGTTCCTTTTGTCGGAGATACCCTAAAAAGGAGCACCCTCTGTCGTTAAAAGAAAGGACGGTCCTGATGAAACACGTACATATTGTTCATGAGGGAGATCGCAAGGACACACGCCAGCAGGGATGCAGCGAATGCCAAACCTCCTGCCAGTCCGCCTGCAAGACCTCCTGCACTGTCGGCAATCAGCCGTGCGAACAGAGATAGGTAAAAGGCAGCTCCGGCTGCTTTTTCTCTTGGAGATCATATGATTCACGCCTATCAATTTGAAAATCGAAACATTCTTGTGGATGTGGAAAGCGGAGCCGTTCTCAGTGTGGACGAACTGTTTTATCGTCTGGCCACGCTCCCTAGTCCGCAAACCAACTATCCGACACTATTTGCTCTGTACCCCGAAGAGGAAGTGCGAGAAGCGCTAGATGAATTTAATGAGTTGGTGAAGCGACAGATTCTCGGCGGTCCACCGCGTCACTTTCTCCCTCGAGAAGAAGAGATTCCCATCAAGGCGATGTGCCTTCACGTTGCTCATCACTGCAATCTGTCGTGTGCGTACTGCTTTGCCTCACAGGGAGATTTTCGCGGGGCGCGAGAGCTGATGAGTGAAGAGGTCGGAAAAAAAGCCATCGACTTTTTGATCCAGCGAAGCGGCAAACGCAGAAATTTAGAAGTGGACTTCTTTGGTGGAGAACCCCTTTTGAATTTGCCTTTGGTAAAGACGCTTGTTACCTACGCAAGGGGGAAAGAAGAGAAGTACGGAAAGAGATTCCGCTTTACACTCACTACCAATGCCATGCTTCTCGATGAGAAGACGCAGGATTATTTAAATGACACCATGGATAACGTGGTATTAAGTATAGATGGCACAGAGGAAACCAACGACGCGCTGCGACGCAC
>DUVM01000172.1 GCA_012841045.1 Tissierellia bacterium
CATCGTCGACGGACGCCTTGCGCTTCACAAAGGCAAGCTCCTTGATACAAAGGCTGGAAAGTATCTGACGCGCCGCTAGTTGTCGATATCATCCCGAAAACCAAACGAATAACCCTTTTGCAAAAAGACCTCTCGACATCAGCCGACAGGTCTTTTTTCTCTTCTTAAGAGAGCGTCAACGGACTCAGACGACGAGACAACTCTTTGAGCTAGAAAAGCTATTCTCCGATGATCTTGATGAGGACGCGTTTATCTCTCTTTCCATCAAACTCATAGTAGAAAATCTGCTCCCATGTGCCAAAATCTAATTTCCCCTGCGTGATGGCGCAGACAGCCTCGCGCCCCATCACCGTTCTCTTTAGGTGAGCATCGGCATTATCTTCAAAGCCGTTGTGGGCGTACTGGCTGTAAGGTTTCTCCGGAGCCAATGTCTCTAGCCATCTTTCGTAGTCCTGGTGTAGTCCCGATTCATGATCATTGATAAATACACTCGCCGTGATGTGCATGGGATTTACGAGCACGAGTCCTTCCTGGATACGGCTCTCCTTGATCGCTGCCTGGACCTCATGGGTGATATTGACGATTCCCCTTCGGGTGGGGACGTGAAAGGTTAGTTCTTTTCGAAACGTCTTCATAAAAACTCCTTATTTTGCTCATTCGCTTTTCTTTTTTCCCATCTGTGCATGGTGTGATGCACTCTCTCTTATTCTAGCATTAACTAAAGGATATGCTTCTGTTCACTTGAGAAAAAGTGATATATCTCAGGAGAAAAATAACACATCTATCACAATATATAGTGGAAATATAGTTGACGGCTACTATATTTAGTGGTATGTTGTAACTCAATGAAGTGATGGGAACGGGGACGAGCCCCGGCAGCATCCACTACTGTAGGCTGGACGAAGACTTTAACCACCGAGAGGGAAGGGAAGTCCTAGGAAGAAGGCGAGCCAGGAGACCGACTTCATTGATGACTACGCGTCTTGGGTATGAGGAAAAGCGTTGTTTTTGTTTCCCTTCCCTTGAAGGGATTTTTTATTGGAGGAAAAATGAATAGTAAACAGCTCGTTGAAGAATATTTGCATGCCAGCGATTGGCGCGTGCGCGAGAACTCCAATTCTCCGTACTCCTTTGGAGCGCTCAATAAACATATTGTGGCAAAAGTGTCCAAGCAATACTGGCTTGAGGAAGTGTACAATGAACCCATTCGAAAAGCCTATGTTGACGGGGACATCCATATTCACGATCTAGGTGGCTTAACACTATATTGCTGCGGATATTCCCTTGCCAGCGTGCTAAGAAAAGGGGTCATGGGAATCCCAAATATCCCTCGCAGCACCCCGGCCAAACACTTTGCTTCCATATTGAATCAACTGAGCAATCTGATCACTGTTTTTCAAAACGAGATCATGGGGGCCGTCGCCTTTAGCTCGGTGGATACATACTTAGCTCCTTTTATTAAGATGGATCAGCTCCACTTTCAAGAAGTCAAACAGTCACTGCAAAACTTCATTTTTTCCATCAACTCAAACTCGCGAGGTGGCGCAGAGCCGGCATTTAGCAATATCACCCTAGACTTAACTCCCCCTGCTGACATGGCTGATCAGCTGGCCATCGTCGGAGGGGTGGAACAGGATTTTACCTATGGCGATTGTCAAGAGGAAATGGACCTCTTCAACCGAGCTTTTTGTGAACTGATGATAGCAGGCGACGCTGATGGACGTCCTTTTGCCTATCCTATCCCCACCTACAACATCCATGAAGGATTTGATTTTGCCGACCCAAAGCATGAGCTCCTCTGGGAAATGACCGGAAAATTTGGCTATCCCTATTTCGCCAATTTCATCCATTCGGATATGAGACCTGAAGACGCGAGAAGTATGTGCTGCCGGCTTCGGCTCGATCTGAGGGAACTTCAGCGCCGAAACGGAGGCTTGTTTGGTGCCGGAGAGAGCACAGGATCCATTGGTGTGGTCACCATCAATCTTCCTCGACTGGGTTACCTTAGCAAGAGCAAATCTGAGCTGATCGAGCGTCTTGTCGGCGTGATGGATATATCAAAGGACTCGCTCGAGATGAAACGGCGCTTTTTAGAAGCCCATGTGGTGAACACTGGCTTGATACCTGCTTTTGATACCTATGTAGGAACGTTGAACAATCACTTCCACACCATCGGACTCGTAGGTCTCAATGAGATGTGCTTGAATTTCTTAGGCAAAGACATCCTCTCCCCTGAGGGAAAGGCGCTGAGTGAAGAGATTCTCGATGTGATGCGCGAAAGACTGCGTGATTATCAGGAAGAAACGGAAAATCTCTATAATTTAGAAGCTTCTCCTGCTGAATCCACTGCTTATCGTCTCGCGAGAAAAGATCGTGAAGAATTTGCGGACATCATCACGCAAGGTGATCCAGAAGCCCCATATTATACAAATAGCTGTCACATCCCCGTCTCTCAGGTAGAGTCGATCAAGCAGGTCTTTGATCATCAAGAAAATCTACAGACGAAGTTCACCGGCGGCACCGTCGTTCACGTGTACCTAAAGTCGCCCATCGCAAAAGAACAGGCAAAACACATGGTCGAGACCGTCTGCAACCACTACGCTGTCCCCTATATCTCGCTATCACCTGTCAATCACTACTGCTCCGATCACGGATACATTGAACAGAGTTGCGACATATGCCCCCATTGTCACAAGCAAGTCGAAAAATACCAGCGCATTACCGGCTATCTGCGAAATGTCAAATTTTTCAACGATGGAAAGCGCAGCGAATTTCGCGATAGGATCCAGCTATGATCCGCTATCTTACGATCGAAGAAGAGAGATTTGAAGACGCCCCGTTCGTCGGCGCATTGATCAGCGCGATCAGCTGTCCCATCGGATGCAAAAAATGCTTCAATCAAAAGCTGAAGGATCTGCCGATTCAACAGGACCACGCATGGAATATTATCGAGCGAGTCAGACAAAATCCATTTCATGAGGGAATCATTCTAGGCGGTCTTGAATGGAGCGCTCAACCTGACGAGCTGTACCATCTGGTCACATTAGCCCTTTCAGCCAAGCTAAAGGTCATGATCTATACCGGCTACACCTTAGAGGAGTTTTTGCACAAAATCCCCAAATTGCGCTATCTTTCGGGAGAACTGTATCTCAAATACGGCTCCTTTCGCAGCCATATCCCCGGCTATCAGTCTCGATTTGGCGTACATCTCGCGAGCGGGAATCAAAAGATCCTCCACTATCGCAGTATTGCGTCGACAGAGCAACATCCCTCTTTCATTCCCTATGCAGCTAGACTTTATGAATGACACGAGGGTTCTTACCATCACTCGACACCCCTTTCAAGGAAGTTCTGCTTTCCTAGCAAGGAGGCATCGCTTGTAAATCATTGTCTTGTTGGTTTCTTTCACTTTTTC
>DUVM01000173.1 GCA_012841045.1 Tissierellia bacterium
CTCCTGCGCCAGCTCCTCCATGATCTCCGGCGAGAAAGTTTTTCTCGACAGGCGTACGACATCAAAAAAGTGTTTTCCCAATTTCGATTCAAACTCAGCGAGAAACGGAGAATCGAGCAACATGTCGTAAAAACTCATATTGAGCGCTTCAAGCCGAGGACTGATCTCATCGAAGAATGCATTTTCGGCTTCGTAGAAGGGATCGAGTGTGTTGACGCTGTGGCGGATATTGACCAAGATCATCATGGTGAATAGATGACTTCTTAGTCTGTTCGCTTCCGCCATGATCTCCCACTGCGCATCAAATGTCTTCGTTGCTTTAAAGGCCTCTTGAAATGAGGCCATTTGTTTTTCTGCCTCTTCGATGCGGGGTCTCTGATACGGTATGTCCTGAAATGTCATAAGCTCTCTCTTTCAAAAAAAAGGAGTGCTCATCCCCAAGGGACGAGATCACTCCCGCGTTGCCACCCTAATTGACAAAAGTCCACTCATTGTTTAGCTGCTCCGAGCCTGTTCATCGGACTGGCCATCTCCTCGCACCTGCCGGAGACTCTCTTGAGACACCCTCACGATTACTATTCTCATCTTCGCAGTATGAAACTGGTTTCATTCTATCAGATGAAGGCGGATGTTTCAATATCTTCAGATCTCCTCAAGCCCTCCCATATACGGCACGAGAACTTTTGGAATTCTGACCTTTCCGTTTTCCATCTGATTGTTTTCTAGGATCGCAGCCAATGTACGTCCGGTCGGAATACCCGAGCCGTTGAGCGTGTGCATGAACTGCACTTTTCCATCAGTGTCTCTATACCGCAGGCTCGAACGCCTCGCCTGGAAATCGTGGAAATTACTGATCGAGGAGATCTCTCGATAGCCGTTATTGCTTGGAAACCACACCTCGATGTCATACGTCTTTGACGAAGAGAAGCCCAGGTCTCCTGTGCAAAGAAGCACCACCTGATAGGGGAGTTCCAGGCTCTGCAGAAGTCTTTCGACGTCATTGACCATGTCCTGATGCTCCGCTTCACTCTCTTCGGGAAGAACATATTTGACCAGCTCCACTTTTCCAAACTCATGCTGTCGGATGATCCCGCGCGTGTCCTTTCCTGCCGATCCAGCTTCTCGTCGGAAGCAGCGCGTATAGGAGGTCATATAGATAGGAAGATCTTCATGTGAGTAGATCTCATCTTTTAGGTAGTTGGTGAGGGTCACTTCCGCCGTCGGAATCAAAAACAGGTCATCAGAGCCGATATGATACATATCCTCTTCAAACTTCGGAAGCTGTCCGGTGCCGGTCATACTGGCGCGGTTTGCCAGCACAGGCGTATTCATCTCGAGATATTTTCCGCTGTCGGTATGGAAGTCGAGAAAATAGTTAAACAGCGCTCGCTCGAGCCTGGCTGCCGCTCCCTTGACAAAGGTAAAGCGCGAACCCGTGACCTTAGCTCCTCGTTCAAAATCCAGGAAATCTCTCTCGACACCGAGGTCCCAATGGGCCTTTGGCTCAAAGGAAAAGACGGTCGGCTCACCCCATGTGCGCAGCACCTTATTTGCCGTGTCATCGTCTCCCACGGGAACTTCCTCTTGGGGAATGTTGGGCACAAAGAACAGAAGCTCGTTCATTTCCTCTTCGACTTCTTTTAATTGGCCCTCTTCCGTCGAGATCCACGCTGAGAGGTCCTTTAAATAACTCAGAAGCTCACTCACATCCTCTCCCGCCTTCTTCTTTACAGGAATCTCTCGAGAGAGGCTGTTTTGACGTGCTTTCTTCTCTTCTAAAAGTACCAGGATCTCCCGGCGTCTTTCCTCTAGCTCTTTGATGCGAAGAAGCCCAAAGTCTCCTCCTCCGCGGCGCTGCACGCCGGCGAGCACTTCGTCAAATTCTCTTCGAATGCGTTTGATATCGTACATGATTCCTCCTTCAAAAATAAAAAACCCATCCCTTCAAGGGACGAGTTATCACCCGCGTTGCCACCCTAGTTGATTCCTAAGAATCCACTCACAACATGTCTGCTCGGAGGTAGATTCAAAGATTTCTCTGCCCCTTTTCAGCAAACAGGGACTCTCTGAAAGAGAAATGACCTTCTACTATGTCTCGTCAAAGCAGTTGTTCAGTTCTCTGTGAGTGTAGCATAAGAAGACTTTTCATTGCAAGGCATGATTTGTTAATAAGCGTGTCCATGTCACATTTCTTAGACCATAAGATTTCCCCGTATCGTCATCTCCTTGTTCGACAGATGAAGAGACCATCGATCAGCTTGTTTCAAAGAAAAGTGTGCGCGATAAGAGACTGTCTCATGCTCTTTTATCAGGCGTGCAAGTAGGTCTCCAGTAGCTCCCTCTCACTGATTGTCTCTGCGCGTACGTCCATCGCCACACTGCCGCGACTGAGGACGACGATGCGATCGGCATATCGAAGAGCGCTGCGCGGTTCATGGGTGACCATGATGGAGAGGATGCGATGTCTTGCTGTCAGCTCCCTTGTCTTTTCGAGCACGGTCTGGCTTGTGGCCGGATCCAGCGCCGCCGTATGCTCATCGAGAAGCAAAATCCTCGGCTCCTTCATGGTGGCCATCACCAGACTCAGCGACTGTCGCTGTCCTCCCGAGAGATCCTGTACTAGTGAAGAGAGCTTGTTCTCAAGCCCCAGTCCCAGCTCCGCCAATTTCTCTCGATAGAAGTCGATGCGCTCTTTGCGCACGAGCTTACGCAGGGTAAAGGGTTTCCCCTTGTGATCGGCCAGCGCAAGATTCTCAAGCACGCTCAAACTGGGAGCCACTCCGTCGGAGGGGTCTTGATGCACCCTGGCGATGTACGCCGCACGCGCTCTTTCTCCATCTGCCGTGATGTCTTTTCCCTGCAGGCACATGGCACCCTCATCCTGCTCTTTTCTCCCCGCAATCAACTCAAGCAGCGTCGTCTTCCCGCAGCCGTTAGGGCCTAGAAGCGCCGTCGTCTCAGCCTCAAAATCAATCGAGAGATTCTCAAAGAGTTTGAGCTCATTGTCCGTGCCGGCATTGTACGTTTTTTTAAGATGACGAATCTGCAACATGCATTTTTCCCCTTTCCGGCACTGCCAGAATATTCTTTCGAAAGCGTGTCCACCACGCACTGGGACTGAACTGATTGTAGGCGATGAAGACGATCACTATGAGGGCGTTGATACCCTTGAGATCGGTCGGGGCAAGACCCAGATAAAGCGCCGCGCCACCGATCAATTTGTAGATGAGTGCGCCCAAGATAGCTCGCGTCGTCCCTTTGATTTTCTTGGACTTTCTTAGGAACGTGTCGCCGATGATGATCGAGGCCAAGGCGACCACAATAATGGAGCTGCCCATATTGATGTCGGCAAAGCGCATATTCTGGGCCATGATCGCCCCGCTCAGTGCCACCAAGGCATTGGAGAGCATCAGGCCAATGGTCTTGTATCTGTTGACTTTCTCGCCCAGTCCCGATACGAGCGTCTCGTTGTCTCCGGTCGCCAGCAACATGTAGCCGATTTGGGTGCGAAAGAATCGATCGAGCAGGAATTTAAGAGCGAGGACGATCACCAGCAGAAGAAGGATATTTCCCACGATGTTTTCACGAAAAAGCGTCGGCGTCGAAAACAGGGGCACATTCGATTTTCCGTTGATGCGAAGATTGAGCGAGTACATCAGGGTGAGTGTGAGAATGCCCGAGAGGAGCGGACGGATGCGAAGGCGCGAGAAGATCGTAGAGGTCAAAAGGCCTGTCAGCGCCCCGACGAGCAAACTCGCGAGAAGGCCTGCGATCAGCCCACCCCCGCTCGTAACGACCTTGGCAAATGTGAATGCTCCCGCGGGAAAACTCCCCTCCACCGAGAGATCGGGAAAATCCAAGATCTTATAGGTGATGAAGACCCCCAGAGCCAGGACCGCAAAGACCAGTCCCTGCTCCAGGGAAATCAGCAGCATCGAGAGCATCATTACTCCGTTCTTTCTACGAGCTCTGCTTCCGCAAGAATATCCTGCGGGATCTCGATTTGAAGTGTTTCCATCGTCTTTTTGTTGATGATGAGCTGCGTGTTTTCAAGGTATTCCACCGGCATCGAGGCGACGTCAGCGCCCTGGATGAGAATACGTTCGGCCATGCGCGCAGTCTGCCTGCCGAGTTCCTTGTAATCAATGCTGTGTGTCAGGAGAAGACCCGTCTCCACCATGCCTCGCTCTGAGCCCAGTGTCACGACACCCTTTTCATTGGCTTTTTGGATGACGAGTTCAACCGACGAGGCAATGAGATTATCTGTGATGATATAGAGCGCGTCGGTGCGCTGCATCAAG
>DUVM01000174.1 GCA_012841045.1 Tissierellia bacterium
GAAGAGAACTTTAAAGAAAACATGTCTCTTGCCAAGACGCAGAGCATGTTCTTCCCTGTGATCCGCTTCATCGGCTCGCTTTCAAGTATCCTAGGAATCGTCATTGGCACCCGATACGTGCTCGATGGTCGGATCTCCCTAGGAAGCTTTGTCGCGTTCATCAACTACCTCGAGATGCTGGTATGGCCAATGATGGCCATGGGCTTTTTGATCAATCGACTCCAGCAAGGCGCCGCCAGTGTCGATCGCATCAACAAAGTCTTTGACGAAGAGAGCGATCTCCATGACACGGAGGCGATCCCCACTCCAGCCGATTTGGGAATCACTTTTAAGGATCTTTCCTTCTACTATCCGGGGGAGAAAAGACCTGCTCTTCGAGACATTAATTTGCACATTCCCCAGGGTAGCTCGCTCGGTATTCTTGGTAAAACAGGCAGCGGCAAGACAACCCTTGTCAATCTCTTTTTACGCCTCTACAACATTGAGCCGGGCATGCTCTTTATCGGAGACAAGGACATCAATGAGCTCAGCATCAAACAGACACGGGATATTTTTGGCATTGTGCCTCAGGACAACTTCCTCTTCTCCACTACGATCGAAAAAAATATCGCGTTAAGTGATCGCGAAGTAAATGAAGAAAAAGTACTGAGTGTGGCAAAAGAAGCCGCACTCCACGAGGAAGTCCTCGAGTTTCCCGATCAGTACAAAACCTATTTGGGCGAGCGAGGCGTCAATCTCTCCGGAGGCCAGCGTCAGCGCACGTCGATCGCTCGACTCCTCTATAAAGCACCCCCTGTCCTCATTCTTGACGATGCGCTCAGCGCCGTCGACACAAAAACGGAAGAAAGCATCCTAGAGCACTTAGATGAGAGACTCGATCATCACACGACGATTGCCATCAGCCATCGTATTTCCACGCTTAAAAATATGGACCACATTATCTATATGGACGGTGGAAGGATTGTAGAAGAAGGTACCCACGAAGAGCTGCTTGCCCTTGGCGGAAGCTACGCAGAGATCTATGAGCGCCAGCTCCTAGAAGAGAGGATTGAGAGGGATGATTATGTCCATGCGTGAAGAAGCAAAAATAGAACAATCATTTGATCTCAAACTCCTCGGACAACTGATGCGATACAGCAAAAAAATGATTCCAATCATCCTTTTTTGTGTGGTTCTTCTTGTCATCTCTGTTACCGCAGATCTGCTACGTCCTAGGATTCTCAGCACGATCATCGATGGATTTTTGAGTCCGGAGACGGTCTATGTCACAGAGACAGCCGCCGGAGAACTGAAGATTTCAGATGAGCCTACAGACATTGTCATAGAAGATGGCCAGGTGATCCGAGCCAATGCGTCAGCTCCGTTAACGCCTACACAGAGGTCGGGTCTCAATGAGCAGCGCTATCAGGTGATCGTCAAATACGCACTCTTTCTATTCACCTTAGTGCTCCTGACAATGATAGCCAATGCTTCTCAGCAGTATCTTCTGAACTATGTAGGACAGAAAGTCATCTTCACCATCCGAAGCGATCTGTTCGAAAAACTTGAGTCACTGCCCCTGAGTTTCCATGAGCACAATCCTGTCGGGCGGCTGGTCACACGCATGACCAATGACCTCAATAACATCTCCGAACTATATACGAGTGTCATCGTCACGGGCCTCTCCGACATCGCCATCATCGGCGGCAGCATCGCCATGATGATGAGCATGAATGCCCGACTAGCGCTTGTCGCTCTAGGTGTGGCGCCCTTTTTAATCATCGCCACCATGATCTTTCGACGACTTGTGCGAGAGGCATACAGAAATGTTCGCGTCAAGCTGGCTAAGATCAATGCCACCCTCAGTGAAAACATCACCGGCATGAAGACGATCCAGATCTTTAATCAGGAAGATAAGTTCATCGACAATTTCAGAAAAATCAACGATGAATACAAAAAGGCGTCCCTTCGAGAAATGCGCATCTACGCCATCTTCCGTCCGCTGGTCAACCTGATCTACTACACCTCACTCATCTCAGCGCTCGTATATGGGGGCTTTGCACTGGTGCGAGGAGAGATTGCCGTGGGCGTCATTGTAGCCTTTACGCTCTATATTAAGCAGCTTTTCCAGCCCGTCATGGAACTGGCAGAAAAATTCAATATCTTTCAGTCCTCCATGGCATCGATCGAGAGAATCTTCCTTTTGATGGAAGAACCCGACACCATCTTAAATCCTGACTCACCCTACTACCCAGAGGCTCTCAAGGGAGAAGTGGAATTCAGAAATGTCTCTTTCCACTATCAAGAAGATGAGCCCATCCTAAAGAACATCTCCTTTAAAGCCTCACCCGGTCAGACCATTGCACTGGTGGGCGCAACAGGATCAGGCAAAAGCACGATTATGAGCCTGCTTACGCGCCTCTACGACACCATCGAAGGCGATATCCTCTTTGATGGCGTCTCGATGCGAGACTATGATAAAGAATTTATCCGAAAAAAGATTGCCCCGGTCCTACAAGATGTCTTCTTGTTCTCCGGAACCATCCGAGACAATATCCGTCTACTAAATAAAGACATCTCAGACGAGGAGATCTGGAAGGCAGCTGAGTTCGTCAATGCCCATCACTTTATTGGAAAGTTACACCGAGGGCTTGACCATCGCGTCACAGAAGGCGGCACGACACTCTCCGCCGGAGAGAGGCAGCTCCTCAGCTTCGCCCGCGCGCTGGTCCATGACCCGGATATCCTGATCCTCGATGAGGCAACCGCTAGCATCGACACCCAGACCGAGATGTATATCCAAGAGGCCACAAAGAAGATCACCCAAGGACGCACCACCTTTGTTGTCGCCCACCGCCTCTCGACGATCGTATCGGCAGACCAGATCCTCGTTCTTCATAAAGGCCGCATCGTAGAACGAGGCAATCATCAGTCGCTTCTTGCACAAGAAGGGCTGTACTACGACCTCTATCGCCTGCAATTTGAGCAGCGAGAAGAGGTAGATCTTTAAATCTATGATGAAAGCAAACAGAAGAAAGCATGCAAGGAAATCCTCTCTGCATGCTTTTTCTCACTTATTTATCAAAAATCTGTCTGTCTTTTTCGTGTAGACTTTTACAGTAACCCGATGAAACACAGGTAGCAGCTCTAAGTGATTGTGCATTTCTTCGTGTCTAAGGGCTTATCTCAGACATCCAAGAGTTAGTGTAATTTGTCCCGGATGTAGTGCAGCACGTCGGGATTCTTCAGATAGTCTTCATGGGAGACATCCTCGAAGATCACGATCTCCGCAGAAGCAAAAGCTTCTTGTACCTTTTGCTGTAGGCTCGCCGGCAACACCGTATCATTCTTTGAACCGACGAGATACGTAGGACAGTGAACGTTCTTTGCATATTCTGAAAGTCGAATGTTGTCCGAAATAAAGATTTTTCCAGGTCCCCAAAAAATAGGTATGATTTTGTTGTATAGATCCGAAAGATCTCGGTAGGCAGCGAAAAGTACTAAGCTCTTGCACTCACGAACACTTGCAAGGTAGGTAGCCATACCGGCGCCGTAACTGTGTCCCATCACGACGATATTTTTTGTTGGATAGTGCTCACGCGCCCAGTCGTAAAGATCTTCAGCCGTTTTCTGCATAGAGGACAGGGTCATTTTGCCTTGACTGGCTTGACTGCCATAGTAATCGGCAGACAAGAATGGATTGTTAAATCCGTCGCTGAACGCTCCCACGGCGTTGTGCGCTATGTAATTGGATCCACCAAAGAACAAAATGACATCCTCAGAAGGAGAATCGAGATTTGCACCATAACCACTGAGATCGTCTGAAAACGCTATAGGAATGGGCGTACTATCTACGTGATCAAGCTTCTTCGCCTTCTTATAAAACGAATAACTGATCGTCTGCAGGATCATATTGCTGCCAAATCCGATCACTAGGATCCACATCAGTACCTTTAATAAGAATCTACTCCACTCCATCTTTTTCATCGCTTCGCTTCTGCCTATGTATCATTTTAGATCTGTTATACAAAGATGAACCATTCCCCCAAATATTCAGACATCATTTTTTTTCTTCTTATAGCCTGCAGAGCATGACAAAATCCCCAGCATTTTCTATGAATACGTCAAAGCCGGCCTTCTCATACATCTTCACCGCAACGTTTGCTTTTTGCACAGACAAAGAGACCTGACGATACCCTTCGTCTTTTAGAAGTCTCAGCATGTTTTTCAAAAGATTCGAACCAATGCCTCGGTTTCGATACGCCGGCAGTATCGACATCGATAGAGAAGGCGTCTGCTTATCGACATGGCCATAGTCGTTCATGATGCGAGCCCAAATGGCGCCGACGATCTGATGATCGACAAGAGCAACGAGGCCATGATCATCTTCAGATTCCCCAAACTCCTCAAAATACATCGAGATATTTGGATCCTGTAAGATAGTCCTTGGGGGTGCGGTGACGCCTTCGGGAACGTAGATCGCCTGATACGTGAACTCTTCTAGTACAGGGTATTCATCCTTTTTTATTTCTCTGATGATAGGATTCAAGCGCATCCCCTCCATTGATCTTCAACCGGAAAATTGTCTCGTTTTAGAGCATTCGCAGCGTTTGTGCCTTCTTCTAGTGCGTCATTATCACCTTA
>DUVM01000175.1 GCA_012841045.1 Tissierellia bacterium
GCCTCTTCTCCATTGGCGACACTTCCCACGATCTTTAGGTCATCGTGTGCCCCCAGAAGAATCTCCAGGCTCTCTCTTATTAATGCATCGTCATCGGCAATTCCGACTCGAATCATGATTCCTCCTCTAGTGGCAATAGACTTGTCACGCTGACTCCCTGCGTCGCATCGAGAATCAATCGACCTCCAACCGCCATCGCCCGTTCTTTCATGCTCTCGATACCCATTCCGGGAGAGATGTTCACGCCGCTTTCTCCGTTGTCTCTCACTTCAAACCGCACGTGCTTTGGAAGAACGTCGAGCCGTACAAAGAGCTCCGTCGCCTGAGAGTGGCGCACGCTATTCGAAAGGGATTCTTCGAGCTGTGAGGTGAAGATGCCCCAGTACCGATATGGGATCTGCTGCGGATCTCCTCGAAGCGTCAGCTGTATCGGCCTTCCGGAGCGTGTCTGAAGTTCCTCCACAAGAAGTTCCAGTTCTGAAAATTTTCGTACCCCGGGGGAGATATTCATCTCCCGCACGACACCTCGAATATGCTCCACTCCCTCCCGCAGCGTCCCCGTCGACGTCTCCACCATCTGAAAGCTCTTTTCGGGATTGCTCTGCCTCAGACTCAGCGCCGCCTCCAACTGTAAGAGAGCCGCTACCAAACTGTGTCCGAGCATGTCGTGAATCTTCTGAGAAATCCTGCTCCTCTCCTCAAAGAGAATCGTCTGCGCTCTCTGCTGCTCGAGCTGTTCTTGCATGATGCGAAGTTGGCGCAGCGACTGGTTTGAAAGCTGCAGCAGTCGGTTCTGCTCTTCGAGTTCTCGCATCCTAAGCTCTCTTGAGGAGAGATAAATGTACAGAGAAGCATACAGTAGATACGCCACGAGTACGTAGAGGCCGTCGTATTTCCACAGCCACACCAAGAGAATCAGATTGGCGATGCTCCACCCGATATGCACGCTGAGACTGAGCGCTCGGAAAGCGAAGAAAAACAGCATGACGATCAGCACCTGATAGAAGCTATCCGGCCGCGTCACCAAAGTATAAAATGCAAACGCTCCGTTGATCAAAAGATCCAGAAGCAACAAAAAAATATGCATAGAAACTCCCGGGTTCATTATAGCAAAGATTCGTCGGTTCTCTTCAAAGAAGAGACAGCTCCTTTCTCGTATCTCAGGGAGCGCCGTTCATGGGAAAAGAAATCACCGCCCCGTCTTCTAGGAAGTGAGGCGGTGATTCTTTACTGGCGTTCTTTTAAACTACCTGAGTGTCTCGACAAACTCATTTTGTTAGTATCGAGTGACTCAGCTCCTATTGTGACTTCTTTCTTTTTCGCAAGACCATCGCGCCAAGTCCCACGAGTACAAGTCCACCGAAGAGGAAGATCCCTGCGCTTCCACTACCGGTTGACGGTAGAGATGTCTCTTTCTCCACCCTCGCCTTATCCATCGCATCATCTGCTTTGTCTGATTTGACGATGACGACGTTGTCGATCTTGCCTTTGGAGACATCCTCTTTTGTCACCGTGTAGGTGTAGCTCATCGTCCATGTCTCGCCTACTTCTAGAATCCTATCTTCCTTGATCGATTCGATCAGCTGGATATCTTCAAGCGGCTTGAGCGTATCCAGGATCTCAATGCTTCCCAGATCGACTTGTCCGGTGTTTGTGATGACAATCATATAGTGGAGTTTGTCTCCAGCGGCCTTAAACGATTTTTCCTTCACTGTCTTTTTGACACTCAAGGAAGCTTCCACTTTGCCCGGCACTTCTTCCTCATCTTTTATTTCGATGGGAATGTCGGGACGCTCTGGATCAACATGTTCAGGACTTGTCACTGTTACCACGTTGTGAACGCTTCCGGCTTCTACGTCTTTGGCAGTAACCGTGTATTTGTACGTCAGTGTCCACACTTCGCCCACTTCCAAAATCTTGTCAGAGGCTTTGCTCTCGACAAGGCTCATGCTGGAGAACGGGACGAGCGTGTCTTTAATCAGGACATTCGTCAGATCCACCTTCCCTGTGTTGGTGATGACCACCGTGTAGTTCAGCACGTCACCCAGCGAATGATAGACCTTCTCTGTCGCTGTCTTGACGACAGTCATGCCGGATTTGGGCACCTCTTTTTCATCTTTGTAGGGGTTGTCCGGGTCATCTTCGTCTGTGACGGCGACGACGTTTAGCACAGCTTTTGCCTCCATGTCGGCTTCTTGTATAGTGTAGAAATAGCTGAGAGTCCATACTTCGCCGGGTTCTAGCACGCCGTCTTCGTTCATGCTTTCATTCAGGCTCATCTGCTCAAAGGGCACGAGGGTGTCTTCAATCTTCAGATTGTCAAAACCGCCTTCCCCGATGTTTTTAATGACCACCGTGTAGGAGATCTTTTGTCCGACGGCGCTGAAACTTGCCTGCTGCGACGTTTTTTCAACCGTCAAGGCCTTCATCGGAACGTCTTCCTCGTCCTCCTGCGGGTACTCGGGATCATCCGGATTTTGTACAGACACGACATTCAACACCATCTTGTTTTCGACATCTTCTTTTGTCACTTCGTAGGAATACGTCAGTGTCCACGTTTCCCCTACATCCAGTTTGTTGTTTGTCGTGATGCTTTCTGCAATGGTCATTTCTTCCAGCGGAACCTTTATCGACGCCGCTCCTACCGTATCTTCAATGATCAGTCCCTCAATCACCACCTGTCCGGTGTTTTCCACTATGACCTTGTAGGTGATGATATCGCCGGCTTGTCTGAAGGTGGCAGGCTCTGCTGATTTTGTCACAGTAAATGATGAGCGCGGCACTTCCTCTTCATCCGTATGCTTATACGGTTCTTCTGGGTTCTGCGGGTCTGGAATATCAAGCGTAGTGACCGTGACGATATTGTGGACGATGCCCTCTATCGCCTCTTCATCTGCCTTGGTGACGATATAGCGATACGTCAGTGTCCAGGATTCTCCGGCAGCCAGATCAGCAGGAAGTATCACATCCTCTCCGCGTTCATCTTTTAGTGTCCAGCCTTCCAATGGGGAGAGACTGTCTTCGATGGAGAGCTCCGTGAGGGTGACATTTCCGGTGTTCGAAATGCTCACTTTGTATTCGATCACGTCGCCTTCTCGATAGAACGTTTCTGTGAGGGCTTCTTTGTCAATCTCCAATGAGGCTTGTCTCAGTTCGTTGGTGATGCTCACGTGGCCTTCTTCTACATCCGAATAGATCGGAGGCAGGTATCCTTCCACCCATTCTTCTTCTACTGTATAGGTGTACAGATATCCATCCTGATTCATCACCGGCAGATTGGCGACAGTGTGGAGCCAACTGTCTTCATCAAGAAGTCCACTGGCTAGAGTTGTTTGAACCAGTCTCTTTGACGTGACGCCTTCATTATCCGTAAAGCTCTGATACACATGCAGTGTCAGGATTTCGGGGCGAAGCTCCTCACGATTGCCAAAGTCTATCCATTCCTTTGTTATCAAAAGAACAGTGGTCTGAAGATGGTTGGTGATCGTGATCTTCGGGGATCCCTCCACGACTTCCCGGCTATACTCAGGCTGTTCGTACCCGTGAACCGGGGTTTCTAGCACCGAGTAAAAATACTCCCTACCGTCTGGTGAGGCCTTGGGCAGATTGTTAAACACATGCTGCCAAATGCCCGTATCGGCTTCTGGAGAGATGGTCTGTGTGTCTAGAAGCGTAGGAGCATCGTCAGGTGCATCCACGTACCCTTGGTACAATTTGACTTCAATGGACTCAGGTCGCAGCTCATAGAAATTGTCCAAGTCCTCCCATTGCTTCTCTACGCTGACCTCGGTAGTATCTAGCGTATTGCGCACCGTCAGTCCGCTATTGTCAATACCATATACAGGATCTTGGTAACCGATCACTCTCGCCTCCTCAACCCTGTAATAGAAGCGATTGCCTCCCTCATCCTCTTTTGGCAGATTGGTAAACGTGTGCGTCCACGGCTCACTGACAAATACAGTGTCTACTTCGGTCTGATCATTGTGATCGGTTGTAATGCCCTGGTAGAGCGTAAATTGTATTTGATCAGGTCGGGATTCAAAAGCGTTTTCAAAGTCTTCCCACTGTTTTGTCACAGTGACACTCGTAGGATCATACTTATTGTTGACGATCAGTCTGTCTTGATACACTCCAAAGTTAAACGACGACCATCCATCAAGATGAATCCAGAATTCTCCTTCTTGAATATTCACACCGAGCTCACTGGAGGCGACTTCTGCTCCGGAGAGGAACGTGGTATTTCTAATATCCATGCCCCTAAATCCGTTGACAGTCGACTGAAACTCTTTGATGAATGTCTCTCGCTGATTTGCTTCTAGTACACCTCTTGTCCAGATGACATACTGCGAGCCTTTAAGACTGACAAAAAAGTTTGGACTGCCACGAGTACTTAGAAGATATTTGACATTCAGCTCTGGTGAAAAGGGATTATCCGTACGCGTTATCTTCAATTCTGTATCATACTCTGGCGTATAGTAGGGAACTGTGTCTTCTATCACACTGTACACCGGTCCGTATGGCAAACCAATCCATGTGTGAGTCCAATTATTGGAGTCATTGAGAGTCACTGTCGCATAGATGGAAGAGCCAGAGTAAAGAGTGACCTTTACTTCACTCGGTCGGCGAGAAGAATAATCAAAGTCATCTCCTACATCGCCAGACCATGTCTTTGTGACCGTTTTTTCTACAGTCGTCGGGACCATTCTGTTGGTGATGGTTCCTGTATTCGTCTCTTCATCAAACTCCTCGATTTTCACATAACCGAGTGGAACGTAATCGTCCCCGTCTTCATTGGTCTCTCTTGCGAAATAACTGTAAAGATTGCCGTTGTGGTCAAACTTATCGAGTTGCGACCAAGTAACTTCCAAGCTCGAAGGCACAATGATTGATGCACCCACTTTGGTGAATTCCCCGCCGGTAATTCTTCGAACCAGCTGGAAATACACGTCCGGTCTGTCTTGTGCACTCCCATCATCCCACACTTTATTTGCCTTGACAGTGATGGGTTTTAGTTCATTGGTGACTCGAATATAGACGTCTTGATTGGGTCGCCCTTGTGCATCGGCCGTGACCTGAAACTTATCTGTCTTGACAAACGCGCCATTTCCTAGGCGAATCTCGATTGTTGGTGCCAAAAAGTCCTCCGATTGCGCAGCACCAAAAACCGCACCTGACAGATTTTCGCTGACAGTGTATTCTCCCTGCATGCGAAGATCCGTTAGAAGCGCTCTCGATAATCCGTCCCCCGGGTTTAATATTGGGTTCGAAAAATCTGTGCTGTCTGCACCGGTGACAGTGACAGAAAAAGTCACTGAAGAAGGAGCATCAGGATCGACTACTCCATTTGGTCCTTTCAATACCTTTTCGACGATCCACAAGACGGGATCTACTTCTGGTATCGGGAACTCCTCGCTTTTTGCATCATCGTTGTAGTAGAGCCATGTCTCTCCGTTTGTCTTATACAATCCATCAAGAGACTCGACACCGAGAATGTGATCAGTGATCTCGACATAGTACGTCATCGTCGCTCTGCGGACGTCATTGGAGCCCTCCACAAGAGGAGGCGCATCGTTCATCGTCCATCGAATGATGCCGTCTTCATAAGATGTCGTGCCGTGTGAAACAGTAACACTGTTATAAGGGGCGTTCACAGGAATTTCAAATCCTTCTCCCATGGGGTCCACGACATTGGCATTCTTTATAGTGGCGTGAATGTCACCGGCAATACTCAAAAATATCTGGTTTAAGTCTCCTTGGTTCGCTGTATAGGATTTGCCCGGAGAAGCCATCATGTTGAGAATATTCTGACCGGCCGCCACCGTTTGGAAGGCGATGGTATACATGTAGCGATCCGCGCCCTTAAAGTAGTTCGCTTCAACAACCGCCGCATGGCCATGGTTATACCATTTGTCATTCGCGTATCCTGAAGGATTGTCGTAACGAGTACGCATATCACCCGAAGAACCCACTACTGTCGTTGTATACTGTCCTTTATTGTTTTGGCTGGTGGTTGTTTCCCATCCGAGACTTCCATTTGCTGGGTACGGCTGCAAATTGGCAGTGTTCATCCGGAAAGCCTCTTGAAGACCATAGCTTCTGGTCGGCTCCCCATCCGATAGGAGAATCATATTCTTGATCTCACCTTCGGAGTTGTTTAGCACGGCAGCGGCCTGAAGGACAGCGGCCTGCGTAAAAGTGTATTGCGTTACTGACCCGGCGTTTGTGATTCCGTTAATGGCATTGATCAATGATGATCGATCGTTTGTCAATCCTTGACGGACTTCCGCCGAGTTTCCAAATGCAACGACAGCAATCCTCGTGTACAGATCCTGAGGACCGCTGGCAGGAAAGAATTCGTCAATAAATTTGAGTGCTGCATTTTTTGTTTCCTGTAATTTCGTGCTCCCACCCGACGTCATGCTTGAAGAACGGTCAATGACGAGGACAACGTCTGATGTCGTCACATCGTCTCTCGTCTCAATATCCAGCTCGATCTTCCAGATATTGACCATGCCATCTACAAGAGTCGCCGTTTTGTTGACGCTCACCTCGCCGGGCTGAAGGCTATTCATCAGTTGCATACGGCCAGCCTGAGCAAGCTGCTGATAGCCAAACCCTGTCGAAGGATAAATACCATAGTTGATATAAACAGGTGGGATGTCAACTATTTCATCGTCCTCACTCCAAAGAGCATATAGAGTCAGATCTTCTGTCACTATGATAGGGGCTTCTATCTTCTCCCCATCGACAGTAAGAGACCAACCTTCAAAGACATATCCATCTTTTTGCGGTTCAGGCAACTCTTCTATGAGAGAACCCTCTGCTAACTGAATCGGTTCTACGGCTGTACCGCCCTGAGAATCAAAAGTGATGGTAAGCAGCACATCCTCTTCCTCTTCAAGGGCCTCTTCCTCCGGTTCGGGCTCTAGTTCTAGCTCCTCCTGCGGATCAAGCTCTCGTTCTTCCTCCGGTTCGGTCTCAGGTTCGGGTTCCGGCTCTGGCTCTGGTTCGGGTTCTGGCTCGGGCTCTGGTTCAGGTTCCTGCTCGGGCTCAAGC
>DUVM01000176.1 GCA_012841045.1 Tissierellia bacterium
CAACAGCGTTTTTGGTTGCATTTCATAGGTGCCTCGTTTAGTATTGAAGTGTATTTATTTTAAGGGGGTTATATGGACAAATTCTTTCGTCTCAAAGAAAATCACACCGATGTGAAGACGGAGATTTTCGCAGGCACAACGACCTTTTTGACGATGGCCTACATTCTTTTTGTAAATCCGCAGATCCTATCGCTGACCGGTATGGATCACACGGCCGTCTTCATTGCTACCGTCCTCGCCGCCGTCATCGGCACGCTTGTTATGGGGCTGGTCGCCAATGTTCCTTTCGCGCAGGCTCCCGGCATGGGTCTGAACGCTTTCTTCACTTTTACTGTCGTCTTCGGTATGGGTTTCACTTGGCAGCAGGCCTTAGCCATGGTCTTTATCTGCGGCTTGATCAACATCCTGATCACCGTTACGAAAATCCGAAAAATGATCATGCGCGCCATCCCTGAGTCATTACAATACGCCATCAGCGGCGGTATCGGACTCTTCATTGCTTATATCGGACTCATTAACGCCGGATTCCTTCAATTCCTAGGAGAAGCTCCCATTGGTGAAGGCACCGGTCTTTTTGCCAAAGTGGTTCCGTCCCTGGTGGACTTCACAAATCCTGACGCCCTAGTGGCGCTGGCAGGGCTTGTGATTACGGTCGTTTTGATGTTACTGGGCGTCAAAGGAGCTATCCTCCTTGGTATTCTCCTGACAACCGTTATCGCTGTCGTCACCGGAGTGGTGCCAAAAGAACTTCTCAACTTTTCTACCAGTACGGTAAGCCTTGGAAACCTAGGAAATACATTCTTTAAGCTTGATATTGCCGGGTTATTTGCCGATCCGGGCAAACTACTCTTGGTCCTCACGACGATCTTCGCCTTCTCGCTGACAGATACGTTTGACACCATCGGCACCTTTCTCGGAACCGGACGCCGCAGCGGCATCTTTGATGAAAAAGATCTTCAGACATTTGAAGAAGGTCACGGATTTGCTTCTAAACTTGATAAAGCCCTTTTTGCAGATGCTACAGCCACCTCTATCGGAGCCCTCTTGGGCACCTCCAATACCACAACGTACGTGGAAAGCGCCGCAGGTATTTCTGTCGGGGGCCGCACAGGGCTGACATCAATCGTCACAGCTGTTCTCTTTCTCCTCTCGCTTTTCCTACTGCCGATTATCGGGATCGTTCCCGCTGCCGCGACAGCACCTGCTCTGATTGTTGTAGGGATTCTTATGGCAGAGAGTATTGGAAAGATCGATTGGGAGGATCTCAGCGTCGCCATTCCGTCCTTCTTTACGCTTGCCATGATGCCTCTTGCGTATTCCATCACGACAGGTATCTCTACCGGATTCATCTTCTACTGCATTTCGATGATCTGCACCGGAAAAGCGAAGAAGGTCCACCCGATCATGTATATCGTGACGGGACTGTTCATTCTCTCTATGGTCCTGACGGCACTGGTCAACTGATGATATAACGAGAAAGACCTTCTCTCCACTTCGTGGGGAAGGTCTTTTTTTTTGCTTTATTTCACTTATCGGAAAGCCCAATCGGGTCGCCTCAGCGGTTTTTCATTTTTACCGACGATTTTTGCCGGAAAGCCCTCTAGGATCTGATCGTTTAAAAAGACGCTTCGCTGTTTAATCAGCGAGCCCGAACACACCAGTGTGTTTTCTCCTAGAACGCTGTTGTCACAGACGATGGCTCCTGACTCGATCACGCTTCCGGCACCGATGGTGGTGCCATGAATCATACAAGCCGGCCCTATCGTCACATGATCACCGATGATCAATTGATTATCCGGCAGTAGGTGGAGCACACTGTTTTCTAAAATATGCACATGATCGCCGATGATGACCGGTCCATGCGAGTCGCCGATGATTCGCACCCCCGCTCCGATGAGCGAATGTTTTCCAATCACGACATCTCCTGTAATCTCGGCTGTATCATAAACGGTGGCTGTTTCATCAACGCGGGGCATCTTGTCCCCATGTGGATACAGTTTCCCCATCTCATCCTCTCCCTTCGTCGGTCCTTTCGATACGGTTACTCTGTCCTCGGGCAATGAGATATTGCCTCCACGCATCCTGGCAATCATCTCGCGATCTTCTTGCTTGAGTGATCGGATCACCCGCCCCGGCCTTCCCACCACCACCGAACCATCCGGTATTTTCGCTCCTGCCGCAACAATGGTCCCTTCACCAAAGATGCACATATTACCTACTTTGCTGCCCGGGAGGAAAATAGTGGAGTTGCCGATCTCGCATAGATCTCCAATGGTGGCGCCGATAGCTACACAGCGATGCCCGAATACGGTCTTCCTTCCGACTTTCAAAGGATGCTTCTGGGTTCCAATCATCACGGAGTTTTCAAGAAGCATGCTTCGGCCACCGATCTGAATAGACTCATCTTCTGATCGCAGAATCGTGCCTTGGGCAATCACCACATTCTCGCCATGGTGTATTGTTCCGTACACCTTGGCAGAATCAGCTTTTCTCAATGACATGCAAGCTTCCTTTCTAGGCATGGACTTATCGACTACTTTAGGTGGATCAATTTTCCATCTGACTCTTTCTCTTCGAAGAAATGTTTTCCGACTTCTTATCTTTCAAAGAGGCGAATCTCACCGGGATTGTCAGCATATACAAATCCTGAAAACCCTCTTTCTTCGAGTCGATTGATGAGCCTACCAACTTTTCTAGGTCTTTCAAAAAGAGTCACTTCATATTCTTCTCTCAGAGGCTCCGTGTCCCGAATCGCCTCTGTGATCATGCCGGCATCGTATATCACGCCGATGCGCTGCTTTTCTTCAGGAATAACAAATCCTCCCTCGCTTAAAATAGAAAAGATGCGCTCGAATCCGATCGAAAAGCCTACTGCCGGAACATCTTCCTCGATAAACTTTTCAATCAACTTGTCATATCGCCCACCCCCTGCAATGGAACCCGGGAAATCAGGCGTCGTAATCTCAAAGACAGTTCCGGTGTAATACCCCTGTCCGCGAATGAGGCTCAGGTCGTATTTGATGCTATATCGGCCGGCACTTAGCTTTTGACTTGCTGTGATGATTTTCTCGAGTGATTGCACCGCTTCGTGCTCTCCGACGATGGATTTGACCAGATCGATCATGGATCCCTCGCTCTCAAGAAGTTCGACGAATGCGTCGATAGATTCTTCGGAGCAGCCTTTTTCAAGAAGCTCTTCTCGGACCCCGTCGATCCCGACTTTGTCTAGCTTGTCAAGCGTAATAGAAACAGAGGCATGATGTTCTTCAGGGAATCCGAGGCGGCTTAGTAATTCGTTATGCAGCCGTCGGTCATTAATGTGCACGATGAAATCTTTCATGCCAATGGCAAGAAGTGTTTTTCCCATGACATAAATCAGTTCGATCTCACATTCACTAGAATCACTGCCCAAGATGTCGATATCACACTGGACGAACTCTCTCATTCTTCCTCTTTGAGGGCGCTCGGCTCGGTACACCCTGTCGAGCTGAATGACCTTAAAGGGAAGATTCAAGTGCGCTTTATTGTTTGCGTAGTAGCGGCAAAGGGGCAATGTCAGATCATACCGAAGACCGATGTCACTGAGTTCTTGGAACTCTTCTTCTTCAATCGCGCGCTCGAGTTTCTCTCCTCGCTTTAAAATCTTGAAGATCAGATTGAGATTTTCTCCCCCTTCACTTTTATCTAAATTATCGGCATCTTCAAGGGCCGGTGTCAGAATGCGTTCAAATCCGTTTTGAACATAGGTGTGTAGAATTTTTTCCTGAAGATAGTCTCGCAGTCTCGTCTCCTGTGGCAGAAAATCGCGGGTTCCGCGAACGGGTTGTATTCTCATATCTAGTCTCCTCCAATGATGAAAAACGAAGTCATAACATAAAAATCGTACCATACGAAGCCGGTCAAATCAATTGAAGCGATGGGACTCCTCAGCGGTTTTCAAATCACCGACAAAAAGACTTGAGCTAAAGAAGAAGTATGATATGATGTTCTAATCCGCTTTTGACAAGGAAAAGGTTATGATGATCCGAAGCAAAAAAAAGACCCCCTTCGCCTCTTCTGTTTCTGAGCGAAGGGAAATGATTCTCTACGGGAACACCTTCCAGGTATTATGGAGACTTTCGATCCCCACTCTTATGATGGCAGCCGTCTCTGCTCTCATCCCCTTGAGTGACGGGCTCTTTCTCAATAATAGTGCCGGGCATGTCGTGGCGGGCGCCGTAGGGTATTCACAGCCTGTCATCCAGATGGTCAATGCCCTCTCGCTAGGTCTGGGAACAGCCGCCATGGCCATTTTAGGACAGCTAAACGGACAAGGCGATATGAAGGGTATCCGCCACTTTTCCACGCAGATGATGGTCTTTAGCACATTTCTGGGGATTCTTTTAGCACCAGTGATGATTTTAGCTGCCTATATACTGAGCAGCCGAATGGATGCCCAACTCAGCTCACTCGTGTTTACGTATTTAAGCCTATATGCCATGGTGATCCCTTTCCTGTTTTTAGCTGCGATTTATAACTCATTTAAAAATGCCATTGGGCAGCCAGAAGCCACCTTTTATCGGATGATCATTTTGCTGATACTAAAAATAATATTCAATGCGCTTTTTTTAAGTGTTCTCAAATGGGGAATTACTGGTGCGGTGATGGCCTCGCTCGCGTCATACATTATTATCGCTATATGGATGTATTACGATCTGTTCTTGAAAGAAAGCGAACTGAAGCTTTCTCTGTCAGGATATCGTTTTGATAAAGCGGCGATCATAAAACTTGTGCGTTTGGGCATTCCTACTATGATCAGCTCCTTTATGATGAACTTGGGATTTTTTCTCATCAATCAGGAAGTCGTCGCCTTCGGCCCAGTCGCTCTTAATGCGCAGACGATAGCCAGCAATATCAACTCCATGGAATTCACCTTGCCCTCTTCGATCGGCACCACGATTACGACGATGGTCAGTGTCAATGTCGCCGCAGGCATGGATAAACACGCAAAGAAAATCTTCTTTCAGGGCTGCATGCTCTCTCTGATTCTTTGCTTCCTTATGATTGCCATTTTTATACCGCTGTCACCGACCCTTGTACGTCTCTTTCTCAACAATCCTTCGATGACAACGACGGTAAAAAGTGAAATCTTTTCTATTGCCGTGCCTGCGATGAATATTTATACCTTCTCCATCATCGGATTTAGTATTTTTATGGCTGTTCAAGGTGCCTTTGTCGGACTGGCTAATACACGTGCGCCACTGATTGCCGGTGTCCTTCGCATTTGGATTCTCCGCTATATTTTTATCCTCTTCACAAAGGAGACGCTGGGAATCTTCTCCATTTTCTGGGGCAATCTCTTCTCGAATTTTCTTGCGGCTATCATCTTCTTTATCTGGTTGATGCGGGTCGATTGGTCACACCAAGGTCTGTGGAAGAGCGCAGGAAGCAATCTCAAAAGAACATAAGACCATATCCTCTACGCTCTTTCACTTCTCACTGATAGGATATATCTTCACACATGTTTTCTCTGCAAACAAAATAGAAAACACTTGCAATACGGCAAAAAATAGCTATGATAGTAAGAGTAACGTGGGCCCGTAGCTCAGCTGGGAGAGCGCTGCGTTCGCAACGCAGAGGCCAAGGGTTCGAGTCCCTCCGGGTCCACCAAGCACAAAAAAGGCCTTGACTTTTCAAGGCTTTTTTCGTTTTCTGTTGCCAAAACCCTCTCATAATCTCGTCACTCATTTTTTAAAAAAGAAACAGCAGGGAGCAAAACCCCATGAGAGGAGAAACAGAAGCGGATGTGTGTACATCTTTATTTCGCTACTATAGAGATTCCTTTTAGAGCAATTCAGGCTCGTATTGACAATATTGCCATAGTACTTTGGGTAAGAATAAGTTTGGAGGCAACTATGACAAATGTTTTGGTTTTAAATCACGAAGAAATTGATTCCTTATTGACTATCCCCGAAGCGATCGAAAGCGTGGAAGCAGCGTATGTGGCAAAAGAAAACGAGACCGGAACGCTATTCCCCGTTATCTCTCACGAGTTCTCTTCGGGCTCCGGGGAGTTGGATATAAAATCCGGTCATTTGAGGACCAGTCGAGTCTATGGAATAAAGTTAGTTTCCTGGTTTGCCGAGAATCAGGATTTTTCGTTGCCGGAAAAATATGCCACCTCTCTGCTGTTTGATGACCGAACAGGGGAACCTCTGGCGCTTCTTAATGCCTCCGGATTGACAAATATGCGAACAGGAGCAGCAGCAGCGATTTCCATGAAATATCTCGCTCGAGAAGATTCGAAGGCTCTTTTGATGGTGGGGATGGGCGCTCTTTCGCCGTATTTAGTTGCCGCCGCCTTCTTTGCCATGCCCAGTCTTGACACCGTGTACCTATACAATCCGCATGGAATAGAGAAAGCGCAACAACGAGAGCCGGAATTTACAGACAAGCTACGAAAGCTTCTGATTCCTCTAAAGGATAAGAAGTACACGATATCCATTATAGAGAATTTGCCTGAGACCGTCGCAAAAAGCGATATTATTGTCACGGCGACTCCTTCAAGAATTCCCCTCCTTATGGCCGACTGGCTAAAGCCCGGCACTCACATCTGTGCCATCGGCTCCGATCTGCGGGGGAAGCAGGAATTGGATTCGTTCATCCTCAACAAAGCTGTGATATATGTTGATGATAAGAACCAGGCTTCAGACATCGGTGAAACCGAGATACCGCTTCGTCACGGTTTGATTCGTCTGGATTCGATCAAAGAAATCAGCGAACTGATTGTGGCAAAAGAGCGAGGTCGCAAGACAGAAGAAGAAATTACTGTGTTTGATGCAACCGGCATCGCACTGCAAGATCTGTCCATATCTAAACGCATTTATGATCTGGCTGTCCGAGCCAACATCGGAATATCCGTAGGACTATAGGAGGACTTCATTATGAAAATCAAACCTTTTCTCGTCGAAGAATGGATGAACGCATACGAGACGCAGGCGACATACAATATCGCAGAAACCTGCGCCGACTCTATCTCTCTCGAAGAACTATTTACACTCTGTGAAGAGGACCTAGAAGCGTTTTGGAAGTCGATCAGCTCCAAGCGTCTAACATATGGAGACATTCACGGATATCCCTCTTTTCGGGAAGGAGCCTCTTCTCTATATAGGACCCTTTCACCCGAGCAGATCATACCCACTCATGGCGCAGCCGGTGCAAATCATCTGGCCATCAGCGCACTGGTGAATCCAAACGATCACATCATCAGCGTCATGCCCACTTATCAGCAGCTCTACTCTATTCCTGAATCGATCGGCGCAGAAGTCGACATCCTCAAACTGACAAAAGAAGACGGATATCAGCCTGATCTAAAAAAACTAGAAAGTCTTCTTCGCAAAGATACGCGAGCAATTATCTTGAATAACCCCAACAATCCCACCGGCGCTCTAATGAGTAAAGAGACACTTCTGCGCATCGTTGCGCTCGCAGAAAAGTCGGATGCCTTTGTATTTGTCGATGAAGTCTATCGCCATTTAGTCCATGACGACACGTACAGTGAATCCATTGTGGATCTTTACGATAAAGGGGTCAGCACCAGCAGCATGTCCAAGGTGTTCTCCCTTGCAGGTATTCGCCTCGGATGGATTGCGGTAAAAGATGAAGAGCTAAAAGCGAAGATCCTCTCTCACCGCGATTACAACACCATCAGCTGCGGAATGATCGATGAACGCATTGGAGCGGTGGCATTGAAGGATCCACAGAAACTGCTCAAGCGCAATAGAGATCTCGTAAAAGAAAACCTCAGCATCTTGACCGAATGGGTTGAGAAAGAGCCGCTTATCACCTTTGTGCGACCACAAGCCGGTACCACGGCCTTGCTGCATTATGATCTGCCGATCCCTTCACGCGAATTCTGCCTTCGCCTTCTTGATGAAACAGGGGCTTTCCTCACGCCAGGCGATTGCTTCGGAGAAGAGCATTCTCTTCGCATTGGCTATGCCAGTGACACAGAAGTTTTGAGAAAAGGCCTCGAAGCAATGAGCGGCTTTATTAAAAAACTACAAAATGAACAGGGGAATCCAGGAAGGTAACAAGATGAGTACAAAAAAGCTGACCCTTGCCGCTCTATTTATCGCTCTTGGCATCGCCCTTCCCTTTGTCACAGGACAGATCCCTCAGATCGGAAGCATGCTCTTACCCATGCATATTCCCGTGCTCTTGAGCGGGTTTGTGCTCGGTGGACCATTGGGCTTTTTGGTGGGACTCATCACTCCTCTGCTTCGCTCTGCGCTTTTTACCATGCCGCCGATGATTCCTGTGGCTTTGGCCATGGCGCCTGAACTGGGAGTGTATGGACTTGTCAGCGGACTTGTTTACCGAAGATTTCCTGCTAACGAAAAAGGCTCTCTCCTTCGCATCCTGACGGCGCTAATCGCCGCAATGATCGCAGGCCGCGTCGTATGGGGTCTTGCGATGTGGCTTCTTCTTCGTTCTAGCGGAGGGGTATTTTCTATGCAGGCCTTTCTTGCCGGCGCATTCGTCAATGCCGTTCCCGGCATCGTAGTTCAGCTCGTTCTTATTCCTATCCTAGTTGGCGCACTCCATCGCGCAGGATTTATTGACAAAGAATAGGTTATCGAGTCTCTCGCGGTCATAAAAAAGGGTTCCTATGGAACCCTTTTATTGTCCTCTTTTTCTCTGTTGTCTATCGTCTTGTCTTCGAGGTCCCATCTTCTGCATGCGTTCGCGGATCTCAAGCATCCTCATCTCTCGAGCTTCCTCAATCGTCACTTCCTGATCTGTTCCAGACAATTCCAGATACGTAGAGTATCTTCCAAGAGACATTCCGTGTCGATGGGCCTCCCCTAAATTCTCCATGGCGCCTTCTCGGCACTCGACCAACATACTACTTATCGGAAGATATGTCTCCTCCAGCGATGTCAGAATTCGTTGACGTCGTTGAGAGGATCCGGAAGCCACAGTCAGTCTGACATAAGGCACTTCTGTTGACTCCAATAAAATGAAGGAACTCTGTAGCACTTGACTGACGGCATCCTCGTAATTGCGGTGCTTTAGAGACAGTCCACTCAGTGCATCCTCAGACTCCGGAACAAAACTCTTCCAACTGATTACTCGCTCAAAGCGATTGATATTGAGTTCAACCGAAGGGTTGATATCGATGCTGATCACATCGACCGGCGTGTAATACACTCGATAGCCGCCGAAGCTGACCACAGCTAAGAGGAGGAGCATCGCCAATACCACGCTACGTCGAAACACTCCCTTCACAGGACGCTTTTTCGCTGAAATCTCAGCGATGGTTTTTCTCTTTAGCGAATCCTCTGCGCGGATCGGTTCGAAGGCGTCTTGTATTTTATTCTTCATAGCCCTCACCTCCTAGCTCCTCTCTCAAAAGATCTCGTCCTCGAGAAAGAAGAGTGTATACTGTATTGATCTTTTTGCCTAAAATCTCTGCAATCTCCGTGGCAGCGTACCCTTCGTAATAATGGAGATAAATGATATCTTTATATTTTTTGGGAAGACCTAGGACCACTTCTAGCACTTCGCGGCGCTGATCATCTAGATCGTCTTTGAAGGGTTCGATCACTTCATCGAGCCCTGTGACATTCTTTCGAAAGAAATTTTTGATCAAGTCTCTACAGGCATTGATGCTGACACGGATAAACCAAGCTTTCTCATGTTCCTGTGATGCAAATGTCTGCGACGAAAGGACATATTTCAAAAACACTTCCTGAAATATGTCCTCAGTGTCAGCTTCACTCTTCAAATGTACCAGGCAGATGCGGCGGACCATATCTGCATAGCGCTCCATCGCTAGGGAGAGCTGCTGATCACTGCGCATATCCTCTCCTATGTCTCGTAGAAAAAATTCTAGTTGTTCTGCCACCTGCAGCCGGCATTTTCGGGTCGATCCACTTTATTTTTGCGTCCTTCTCCACGCTGATATTGAAGCCCCGTACCGTCTTGAGGACCTTCTCCGTCATAGAGGCATTCACCGCTTTGGAGGCATCCTTCCGGTCTCTGAGAGAGTTTACCGAATTCTCTGTTTTGCCCCTTCTGGTTCTGCATCCCCGTGCCATCTTGGGGGCCTACTCCATCGTATGGACAATCTTCCCTTTGGGTGCACTCTTCTGAGTGTAATCGCTGATGCACACCCTCTCCTCCTCGCCCAGATCCCGCTGCATAGACAGAAGTAGTACCTGTGATAAACAGGGCTGCCAGTAGTACGAAGGCAATCATTTTTTTCATGGTATTATTACCCCTTTCTTTAAGCTATTTTTGCTCTTCACTACTAATACGATCCACAGGCGCAAATCCTTTCAAAGATATTTTCAGACAATGTCACTTGTCTCATGCTCAATGATATAATCGGGCAAAGGAGATTATTTGGCGAAATCCTCAAATATGAGTGCAGACCTAATCATTATTGGTGCCGGTGCATCGGGTTTGATGGCTGCCTCACAGGCATCAAAGAAAAAAAGAGTTATCCTTCTAGATTCCAGCGACACCCCCGGAAAGAAACTTCTTCTCACAGGGGGTGGACGTTGTAATGTCTCCAATGACTCTTCACTAGAAGAATATCTGGAGAACATTCCACGAGGAGGAAACTTTCTTCGCAGCTCCTTTTCTCAGTTCTTTCACGAGGACTTGAGAAAATTTTTCCATCCGACACTTTCTCTGATGAATGAAGGCCGTCGACTCTATCCTGTATCTCAAAAGGCTGAAGATGTTCTTCGGTTTTTTCTGAGCAGGCTTCAAGATACACAAATTCATCTGAATACGAAGGTCACCTCTTTAAGCAAACGCGACGGTAAGTGGCAAGTGAAAACCACTAGGGGAGTCTTTTTAGCGGATAAAGTCATTGTCGCTTCGGGCGGAAAAAGTCTTCCAAAAACAGGTTCTGACGGTTCGATGTTTTCTATCCTCTCTAAGATCGGAGTAGACATGGTGACTCCGGAGCCCACCCTTGTCTCCATGTTTTCAAATACGCCTCTCAAGACACTTTCAGGCTTGACATTGCCGGATGTTACGCTTCATGCAGATCATCTCTCGCATCGAGGAAGTCTTCTTTTTACCCATAAAGGTCTGTCAGGTCCTGTTGTAATCAATATGTCTTCTCTGCTTCCACGTACATTTCCTCTGACTCTCAGCATCGATTTTCTTCCGGATATGTCAGAAGACGATGTGCAACACATCCTTTTTCAGTCAAAAAAATCCCTGTCCTCCCAAGCTCAGCTTCTCGTACCTGATCGACTCGCAAAGTGTCTATTCCCTGAATCCGACGACAAACACCAGTGGAATAAAAAAAGACGGAGGCTGGCGGTTTTGCGACTCAAGGCGTATGAAGCACAAATCTCTTCCTTTGCCGGATTTGAGTCTGCCATTGTCACCCGTGGCGGCGTCGCTTTGCCTCAGATTCATCCATCATCACTCGAACACAAAACACTAAAAGGGCTTTACTTTGCAGGTGAATGTCTGGATGTCGACGCCCTCAGTGGCGGGTATAATTTGCAAATTGCGTGGTCGACAGGTTTTGTCAGTGGACAAACCAAAAGTATCCCAAGAAAAAAACGACATGATAGAAGTCATGTCGCACGATAGATAGTATTTCTTTAAATGGTAAAGCCTTACACTTCTTTGAGCGTAGCCATGTGTGCCATGAGCTTTTGAAAGGTATCGTGTGAGATATCGTGCTCAATTTTGCAGGCTTCTTGTGCCGCTACTTCCGGATCCACTCCGATCTGTTGAAGAAAACGAGCGATCGCTCGATGTTTGCGATATATGCGCTCTGCAATTTTTCTTCCCTGTGGGAGCAGATGAATGGCCCCGTCATCGTCAACGGTAATCAGGCCCTGCTCTCGTAGCTTCTTCATGGCTACAGAAATACTCGGTTTCGAGAAACCTAATTTGTTGACAATGTCTATGGAGCGTACTTGTTCTAATTCTTCACTGAGCATGAGGATCGTTTCTAAATAGTCCTCTGCCGATTCATATAATTTCATATCCACCTCAATCAGAGTATATCATGAGCTATGAGTTCCTGCGTTAAGTTTCTTAATTTTGAGATCATTATCCACTCCATTTGATAATTTTTCTCATATATTTTTGGCTATGAACAACTCTCGCACTGTGTTTTCCTCGCTATTTCTTCTGGAATCCATTTTCTCTTTTTTCTTCGCATAAGTAAGAAGGGAATGCCTTGACATCAAGTGCACCGTGAAGTAAAATGGATTTCGCACAATGGGGATTGGCCAAGCGGTTAAGGCACTCGGCTCTGACCCGAGAATTCGTCGGTTCGATCCCGACATCCCCTGCCACAGAGCTGACCACCGGTTATCCGGTGGTCTTTTCTTATTTTATTTTTTCGTGGGTTCACATCATTTTGCGCTCTTATGACTGACATTTTTGAAAATTTGAGCTAAGATAAGCAGTGTAGTTATTATGAAGATATAGGGGATTTTTCCACCTTTAGCCTTCATATTGATCCATCCAAGAAGATACGATGACTCAAGTTTTTGTGACAAAGGAGCAGAGAAATGAACAGACACACCACGGATGAGGTTGTCATGATCCGTCCGGTCGCTTTTATGTATAACCCCATCACCGCCCAAACCAATCTCTATCAGCAGACAGATGATACAGATCCTGAGGTGGTCCAAGCTAAAGCGTTGAAAGAATTCCATTCCCTAGTAGAAGCTTTAGAAAACAAGGGCGTAAAGGTTCATGTCTTAGAAGACACTCCTGAACCTTCGACTCCTGATAGCATCTTTCCTAACAATTGGTTTTCTACCCATGAAGGTGGGACGATGGTTGTGTATCCGATGTTTACAGAAAACAGACAATCGGAGATCCAAAAATTCAGAGCCGACGTCGAGAAGATTGCATCGCAGAGTCAAAAAGATGAAAAACTATTTACCATTATCGATTACAGTCGCAACCGAGATCGACAGCAAATCCTTGAAGGTACCGGCTCTATGGTGATTGACCGAAAAAACAAAGTGGCATACTGTGTTCTGTCTCCTCGCGCTGATAAAGAACTCTTCCTTAGATTCTGCGAAGATACGGGGCATGAGCCAGTCTACTTTCAAGCCTTCCAAGATGGGGTTCCCATCTATCACACCAATGTCCTCATGGGGATTGGCGGAGAAAACGCCATCATCTGCCTTGATGCGATCGCCGATGAGGACAGAAAAAAAGTGGTCGATTCACTGAAAAAGGGTGGAAACAACATCATTAACATCAGCTTGGATCAAGTGAAGCATTTTTTGGGAAACACACTTGAACTAAAGGGCAAGGATGGAAACAACTTTATTGTGATGTCTGAAGACGCCTATAAAAGTCTTACAACGGAGCAAAAAGAGCAGATTGAAAGGAGCACTGACATAGTCCATGTCGATATCCGACATATCGAGTTTTATGGCGGGGGCTCCGTACGATGCATGATGGCAGAAATATTTTAAGAAAAGCAGCAGTCTGCATTCTATACAGGCTGCTGCTTTTATTCAAGAGTCACGATATAAAAGCCGAGATGCTCACTTTATTTCCTGCCATCTAACTTTTTTCTTATTCTTCTTCTTTTTCTTGACGACCTGGCAGATGACCTTTGTTCTCGTAGTAAAGAGAACCTGAATAGTAAAGGAGTCAGGCAACTGAGAATATACCCCAGAGGCGGTCTTAGTGCCGTTAGCTTTCGTGTGTACGCTGTTTGCAATGTATCCGACCGTGCCGAGAGGATATATGCTGACGCGGATGGCTTCATTATCGTATGGATTTTGAGGCTCTTTTTCACAGTGGAGCTTGGCTCCGATGTAGAAGGGCTGTAGTCCGGCGTAGTGCTGAAAACCGGCGACCGTTACATACATTTTTTTCATGTCTTTTGCCTCCTTTCTTGTCCTACTCAAAGTATAAAGGAGGCAATGTCCACCTATAGGGACTCTAATAGTTTTCCTGCACTTTATGAAGCAATTCCTTCATGGCATCTACCGCTTCTTGCGGTCTGAGGATCACCGCTTGATCGCCCAGAGCTGCAATCCACCCTAAAAAGAACGGGCTGAGAGCGACTTTGACTCTTGCTTCAAAACACCCTTCCCCTGATGGAAAGAAAGTAATGTTTTTACCGAATCGATCGATCACAACACCCGCCAGCTCATTTGCAAACGAGATGGTGACATAGATCTCCTCTCCCGAAAACATAGAAAAATTGCGCTGCGTGTAGTGGGCCACATCGATGTTTTCAATGACATCAAGGCCCAGGCGCTGAGTCTGCTCCACTTGGATATCATTCATTTTATCTACGCGATAATGCTTGATCATCTCCGCTTCATGATCGTAGGCAATCAGGTAGTAGTTTTCATCGCTCCAGCTTAAGATAGCAGGGCTGATGTCGTAGCGTTTGCCGTCTCTTCGAAGGATCCGGTTCTTTTTGACATCATAGGAATAGTAGGAGAATGTAATCCGCCTATTTTGAGAAATGGCTTCATGGATGCGATCCACATTGTGATAGATACTCTCGTTCATGCTTTTAATACGGTCACGCACAAAGACTTGTCGTTTGAAGAGGCGTCTCTTATTCCTCGCTCCAAAAGCCGAGAGCTTCTCGATCAACTGCACGGTTTTTTTCTCTGTAATAAATTTCGATACTTCGACAGCATCGATCAGCAATTTGAGTTCCGCTGTTTCGAAGTGACGTTTTTTTAGATAGTATCCCTTGGGATTCTTCTTCTGATAGACGATCTGCATCCCATAATCTCGAAGAGCATCTAAGTCGTCATAAATGCTCTTTCGTTCAGCGGAAATTCCCTGTTTCTCAAGATGCTTGATGATTTCTTCCATGCCTAAAGGCGATGTGCTGTCACTTTCGTTTTCCAGCAGATCTTTCACATATAGGATTTTCAATTTCTGTCTGGCGGACCTTGCCACAGCCAACTCCTTTCCTCTCATAGGCTGTAAGAAAGCCACCATACGGTGGCTTACTGAGCTTTTTTCGCAGGAACGACTTCGCGTACTTTGATTCCCTTTTCTTCAAGACGCCGCACCACATCGTGAATGTCTGCACCGGTGATGCGTAGGGAAATTTCTTGCACTCCGAGCGTCTCGGTATCGTACTTGGCGATGTTTGTGATATTGACATCCATGCGTTCAAGGACATCGGTAATGCGCTTGAGCATCCCGACGAATTCCTGCGCATAGATGACAATCTTATCATCTTCAAGTCCGTACACTTTTGTGATCAGCTCAAACAACGCCTTTTGTGTCAGAATGCCCTGAAACACGCCAGCGTGGTTGACAATGGGGATAAATCTCATATTGGACTCAAAGAAAGCTTTCGCCGCTTCCTCGACATACATCGAGTCAACAACCGGCTTGACGGATGTATCGACAAAATCTTCAATTCTATTAGAACGGAGAAATTCACTCATGGTTTCTTCTCCGCTCTCTATGTATTTCTCGTAGATATATAGGCTGGAGATATAACCGATGAAACGATCATTTTTGACGACGGGCAGCGAGAGGTAGCCCAGTTGGTTGATTTTTTCCAAAGCTTCTTCCAGCGACTGTGAGGGCTGAAGGGTGGTAAGGTGTCTTTCAGGTGTCATGATCGCACGCACTAGCATACATTAACTCCTTTTAATATGTGATATTACTTCCATGATACCAAAAATCCCAGGAAAAGAAACCTCACACTTGACAATCTGCTTCTTTCCGTGATACCTTTTGTGTGTCGGAAACTTAATAGGAAGAAGAGTAGTTGCGAAGGGAACCTTGCAGAGAGTCCTCATCGGTGAAAAGGGACAGGTCAGAGCGCAGTGAACATGGTCTTTCTCTAGGATCAGCCGAAATGTAGGTTGATACGGGTTCGCCCGTTACAGCGATAGGATATGAAGTATCTGAAGCGGCTCTGTTAAGACAGCAGGGCAATAAAGGTGGTACCGCGGAATCTCCGCCCTTTAGAGGGGCGGTTTTTTATTTATAAGGAGATATATATGAAAATCCAGACCGCATGTGTGCATGCTGGCTATACGCCGGCTCCGGGTGAACCTCGCATCCTCCCCATCGCCCAGTCGACAACGTACCTTTACAACGACTTCGACGATGTGGCCGCTCTCTTTGATCTAAAAAAAGAGGGACATATGTATTCGCGCATTTCCAATCCCACAGTGGAGAGCCTCGAATGCAAAATAGCGGCGCTCGAAGGAGGCATCGCGGCTGTCGCCGTGTCCAGCGGGCAATCAGCGACACTGTTGTCGGTGCTGACCATCTGTGAGTCCGGTGATCACATTGTGTCGCTCAACAATCTATACGGCGGCACTCACACGCTGCTCGGATCCACATTAAAAAAATATGGGATTGAGACAACCTTTATCCCTTTTGATGCAGATGAAGAAACCATCCGTGCTGCGATCCGCCCACAGACAAAGTTATTATTCTCTGAGACGCTGGGAAACCCAGGCCTTGAGGTGCTCGACATTGAAAAAATGAGCTCGATAGCGCACGAACACGGTCTGCCTCTTTTCGTAGATAATACGCTCGCCACACCCGCTCTGTGTCGGCCTTTTGAATTCGGTGCAGATATCGTTGTGCATTCCGCCACAAAGTATCTTGACGGACATGCCACAAGTCTGGGCGGCGTCATCGTCGATAGCGGCACATTTGACTGGACAGGTGGGAAGTATCCTCAGCTTACCGAGCCTGACCCGAATTATCACGGCCTCAGTTTTACAGAGAGTTTTGGCCCCAAGGCGTATGCAACAAGGGCACGTGCCGTCTTTCTTCGAGATATGGGAAATGTGCTCAGCCCATTTAACGCGTTTTTGATCAACCTTGGCACAGAAACCTTGGCTCTTCGCATGGAGCGCCATAGTCAAAACGCATGGACCATCGCCAAGTATCTCTCTGAGCATCCCAAAATCGAATGGGTACGGTATCCATCACTGCCTGGCTCCGCACAAGAGAAGCTCGCTGCTAAGTATCTTCCCGAAGGAGCCAGCGGCGTTGTGACATTTGGTGTCGCAGGAGGAGAACAGGAATGCAAAGCCCTCATCAATGCGCTGCGTCTGGCCTCTCTAGTGGTTCACGTAGGAGACGTTCGCACGCACATCCTGCACCCCGCCAGCACCACTCATCGCCAACTGTCTGCACAAGAGCAGCTTCTCTCAGGCATTACCCCTAACCTCGTCCGTCTCTCTGTCGGCATTGAAGACTCGCAAGAGATTATCGAGGATCTCGACCAGGCTCTACGCCGCATCTGAAGGAGGATTCTATGCCATTAATTTTACCATCCGATCTGCCGGCGACAGCCTCCTTGCAGCGCGAGCGAATCTTTACTATGAGTGAATCGGAAGCTCTTCGCCAGGACATTCGCCCCATCCGTATCGCCATTGTCAATCTGATGCCAAAGAAAGAAGAAACTGAACTTCAGCTTCTTCGCCGTCTTTCAAACACCGCACTCCAAGTGCATATCGACTTGATTCGCACAAGAACCTATGACTCAAAGAATGCCAAACCTTCTCATCTGGAAAAGTTCTACAAGACCTTTGAAGAGATTAAAGGTGAGAAATACGATG
>DUVM01000026.1 GCA_012841045.1 Tissierellia bacterium
AGACGGAATCTCGATCAAACAACGTCCTCTCGAAGCAAAAGCAAGACTGGCCTATATTCCGGACAACCCGGATCTCTACGATTTTCTTTCGGGAATCAAATATCTTGAGTTCATCGCAGATGTCTTTGGGATAGATGGAGATCTTCGAAAAGAGCGCATAGACAGATATGCAGAGATGTTTGGTCTAAAAGGAGACTTGGCCAATAAGATCGGAACCTACTCACACGGGATGAAACAGAAGCTGGCCGTCATCTCCGCTCTTTTGCATGAACCTCGGCTGATGATGCTTGATGAGCCGTTTGTGGGACTCGACCCGGTAGCGACCCATCAGCTGAAAAATCTGATGCGCGAGATGTGTGACCGGGGAAGCGCCATCTTCTTCTCGACACATATTCTTGAGGTGGCTGAGAAACTCTGCGATCAGGTCATCATCATTCGCAAAGGAAAAATTGTCGTCTCGGGAACCATGGAAGAAGTGAAAGGGGATACATCGCTGGAGGATGTCTTCCTAGAACTTGAGGAAAAAAATGTTTAAATCCCTTTTCGCCATTCAGTGGCAGAGCATGTTTGTCTCTGCGAAAAACAAACGGGGGAAGTCCGGCGCGAATACGCAGATGGTGATCGCCATCGTTGCCATCATCTTCAGTGTGATAGCGATTTCCTTCCCCGCTGTGTTGATGTTTGAAGAGATGTCTTCAGTCATATTGAATATAGGACAGGAGTGGATTTTCTGGAGCATGATCGCGATGATGAGCCTCTTCGCCGGCGTCATCAGCTCGATTTTTTCCACCTATCAGTTGCTGTTTGTCGCCCGAGACAGTGAACTGCTCCTGTCGCTTCCGATCCCTCCGAAAATGATTCTTGGCGTCAAGATCTTGAATCTGTATCTCTTAAATCTACTGGTGCATGTGGTCCTTCTTGTCTACGCATCCATTGGCTTTCTTCGCGCAGGCGGTTCGTTCCAGTCGGTGTTTTTGGCGACCATCTTGTCTCTGTTTTTGCCGCTTTTGAGTCTGAGCCTCTCCTCGATCGTAGCGACACTCATATCCATCCTGGGCCGATACATCCCATTTAAGAATTTCTTTATCATACTGATTGCTCTGGGCGGGTTTGCAGCGTACTACTACTTTGTGTGGGTTCTCTCGGACCGATTGGGAGAGCTTCTCATCGCAGGGATCAATTTTGCCGAAGCCTATCGACGGATCATGCCGCCGATCTACGCCTTTGGGGTGGCGATTCAATACCGAGGCGTTCTCCAGGTGCTGCAGTATCTCCTCTGGGTGTTGATTCCCTTTGGTGTGGTGTTTGGCGTGATCAGCATGTCGTTTCGAAAGCTGATGACAAAAAAAGAAGCGACGCTGCGCGTCAAGTATAAAGGAAAGGTGGAGAGGAAAAAGCCTTTGTATTTTGCCCTTATTCAAAGAGAAATCCGCCGATTGATGAACCTCCCTATGGTATTTCTCAACGCCGGTATGGGAATGGTGGGAAGTGTCATCTTTGCCGGACTTCTGATCGTCCAAAGAGGCATGCTGCTCGACGCCCTGTCGGAGTTTGGAGATATGCTTCAACCGGATATGATGAGCGCGGCGGTAAGTGCTATCCTCATGCTGTTAGCATTTTTCACCAACTTTAGCGCATCGTCACTCTCGCTGGAGGGACAACAACTTTGGAATCTCAAAAGTCTGCCTATTCGAAGCAAGGACATCCTCCTGAGTAAGGCTGCCTATTCCTTTATACTCAGTTATGTGCCGATTGTCCTGGCGAGCGTGGTCTATATCGCTGTGTTTTCGGTGCCTGTCCATCTGTGGCCGATCGTATTTGTTCTTCCGCTGACGGCCAGCTTGTTCTCTTCGCTCCTAGGCATCTATTTAAATATCTCGTTCCCCAAACTTGTATGGCAAAACGAGACGGTCGCCGTCAAACAGAGTCTGAGCGTCTTTTTACACATGATCATCAGCATGGCTATTACAGCCATAAGTATCTACATCTATCTGGCCTATCTGACCGATAGAGTCTCACCCGCATCGTATGTGTACGGGCTGAGCGCTGTCCTGGCGGTGCTTGATCTGCTCTTGTATCTTCTGATTGTCACAAGGGGAGCCAAAACACTCGAAGCGATGGACGCTTGAGGGTGCTTTCTGCGGGTATACTCTCGACTGAAACGAGGTATACTTATATGAAACAAAAACTGTATCGCTCAAAAAAGAATCGATTCATTGCAGGAGTCTGTGGTGGCATCGCAGAGATCTTCGGATGGGACCCGTCCATCGTGCGGTTAGTGACGGCGGTGCTGATCATCCCGGGCGGCTTATCCATCTGGGTGTATATTCTGGCGGCCATCATCATCCCTGAAGAAGCATAGGAGGAGAACATGACCAACCGACTTTATCGTTCCCGTACCAACAGCGTCCTTGCCGGAGTCTGTGGGGGCATTGCAGAGTACTTCCAAGTCGATCCCAGTGCCGTGCGCATTGTGACGGCGCTCTTGATCATACCGGGTGGCTTATCCATCTGGGTGTACATCCTCGCGGCGCTTATCATTCCAAAAGAGCCACTGAGCTCAGCGGAGCATCGCGCCTCGCAAGATTACAAGATCGTAGACGAAGAGGGAAATGTGACCCGTGTCTATCAGGACACCCCGTATGACGAACACGCGGACTCTCACACGCCAAAAAATGCAGCGATCGTATTTGGACTGGTCCTCATTGGCATTGGCGTCCTAGTGTTCCTGAGAAGATTTCTTCCGTATTTCCATATTCCGTACTATATTACGCAGGCCATTTTTCCGGCTCTGCTGATTTTAGGCGGTGTCTTCCTCGTCTTTGGCGTGACCGGACGACGCAAATAACTTGACAGTGAGCTCATGCAAGAGATATTATGAGTTTGTATTTCCGTGAAGAAGAGGAGTAGTCTCTGTTTTTACACCACAGCAAGAAGGCGTTGTTGAGAGGCCTTTGTGTGAGCGGGATGAAGGTCGCTTTGGAGAAATACGGGAAGAACCCCTTATCATTCGCCATAAGTGCCGAGCAATCGGAAAAAGGGTGGTACCACGCAGCTGACGTCCCTTGTCGGCTGCTTTTTATTTACGGAGGAATCATGAAAAAAGAAATGGAAAAAACGTACAAGCCGCAGGAGTTTGAACCGCGCATTTATGCCACATGGCTTGAGAACAACGCGTTTGACGCAGAAGTAAACCCGGAGAAAACACCGTATACGATCGTGCTTCCTCCGCCCAATATCACGGGCAGTCTGCATGAGGGCCATGCGCTCAATCACACCATGCAAGACATTCTCATCCGTACCAAGCGGATGCAGGGGTTTGAAACGCTGTGGCTGCCAGGAACCGATCATGCCTCCATTGCCACGGAGGTGAAAATTCTCGACAAGATCTATCAGGAAGAGGGACGGACAAAAGAAGATCTCACGCGAGAAGAATTTCTTGAGAAGGCGTGGGAGTGGAAAGCGACGCATGGCGATCACATCTTCAAACAGATGCAAAAGCTCGGAAACAGCTGTGACTGGCGGCGAATGCGCTTTACCATGGATGACGTCTGCAATCACGCCGTCACGGAATCCTTTGTCCGCTACTATGAAGAGGGATATATCTATCGAGGAGAGCGTCTGATCAACTGGTGCCCGGTCTGTGGCACGGCCATCAGCGATGCGGAAGTAGAACATGAGGAGAGTCCGGGAAATTTCTATACGGTCCGTTACCCGCTAAAAGATAGAGAAGAATATATCGAGATTGCGACGACTCGTCCGGAGACGATGCTCGGGGATACCGCCATCGCAGTCCATCCGGAAGACCCGCGCCACCGCCATCTCATCGGTGAAATGGCCATTCTCCCGCTTGTCGGAAGAGAGATCCCCATTATCGCCGACACGTATGTCGACAGAGAGATGGGCACCGGTGCGCTGAAAGTCACGCCCGCTCACGACCCCAACGACCATGAAATCGGGCTTCGCCATGACCTGCCGATTGTCAACATCTTTGATGAAAAGGCAAATATCAATGAAGAAGGCGGAGTATACGAGGGGCTTGGACGCTACGAGGCAAGAAAAAGAATTGTGGAGGATCTGAGAGAGCAGGGACTGCTAAAAGAAGTCAAGAAACATGACCACAGTGTCGGACACTGCTACCGCTGCCATCAGGAAATTGAACCGCGTATTTCTCTGCAGTGGTTTGTGGCTATGGAAAAATTGGCGAAAGAGGCAAAAGAAAGCGTGCTAAAAGGCGAGATGGCCTTTGCGCCAAAGCACTTCGAAAAGATTTACCATAATTGGCTCGACAACATCCGCGACTGGAATATCTCCCGTCAGCTCTGGTGGGGGCATCGCATCCCTGCGTGGTACTGCGATGCGTGTGAGCATGTGACGGTCGCGCGAGAAGAGCCGAGCACCTGCGAAGGATGTGGTTCGAGTGCATTGCGCCGCGATCCCGATGTCCTGGATACGTGGTTTAGTTCCGCCCTGTGGCCATTTTCCACCATGGGATGGCCGGAGGAGACAGAGACGCTCAAGTATTTCTATCCGACCGATGTGCTGGTGACAGGCTACGATATTATCTTTTTCTGGGTCGTGCGCATGATGTTTTCAGGTCTGCACTTTTTAAAGGAGAGACCGTTTCACACCACGCTGATTAACGGATTGGTGCGCGACGCACAGGGGAGAAAAATCTCCAAGAGTCTCAATAATGGCACCGACCCCATCGAAGTCATCGATGCCTATGGAGCCGATGCGCTTCGCTTTATGCTGATAAGTGGCACAGGGCTTGGAAATGACACCCGATTCAGTATGGATCGCGTCGAGTCGGCGAGAAATTTTGCCAACAAGATCTGGAACGCCTCTCGCTTTGTCCTTGGCTATATGGAGGAGGATCTGCCGGAGCTTTCCGATGTCACGCTAGACCTGTCGGATCGATGGATTCTGCACCGAACCGATCGCGCCATCGTGGAAGTCAGCGAATTTCTCGACAAATACGAATTGGGCATGGCGGCAGACCGGGTCCAGGACTTCTTGTGGAACGAATACTGTGACTGGTTTATCGAGATGAGCAAAGTCACCCTAAACGGTGGCGATAGCAAAGCGAGAAAAGAAAAACTGCGAGTCCTCCTCAGCGTGTTAGAGGATGCGCTCAAGCTCCTGCATCCCTTCATGCCGTTTATCACAGAGGAAATCTGGAGTTATCTGCCCGCTCGAGAGACGCTTCTTGTCAGAAGCGATTGGCCCAAGACAAGATCCCTGAGCCAAGAGGGAATCCCGGCGATGGAAGCGCTGATGCAGGCTGTCGGAAGGGTGAGAAATTTTCGCGCGGAGATGAACGTACCCCATAACAAAATGGGTAGAATCTTACTAGAAGGCGATGAAGCTCTGGTGAGTGCTTTTCTGGAGAATAGAGAGTACTTCCGTGTGCTCTCCTCCATGGACCAAGTGGAAAGGCTTGAAGAGATGCCCGAGGATACATCTGTGATTCTGTTAGACGGTATCCGACTGGTTCTCCCTCTTGCCGACCTGATTGACTATGCCAAGGAACAAGAGCGCTTAGAAAAAGAAGAAAAACGACTTCAAGATGAGGTGGCGAGAACGCAAGGAAAGCTCGCCAATGAAGGATTTGTTACCAAGGCGCCAAAACAACTCGTGGATAGAGAAAAAGAAAAACTGGCGGGACTGACCGAGCGACTTGAGCAGACGAGAGTCCTGCTCCGTGAGGTGGAAAAGAAGGTGAAATGAATATATATGAGGTCATCGAATACATGAACCAAAAACATCAGTTGGGGAATCAATTCCGCTTGGAAAATATCCAAGAGATGATGAAAGAGCTGGGAGATCCCCACAAACGCCTTCAGGTGATTCATGTGGCAGGAACCAACGGCAAAGGCTCTGTCTGCGCCAGTCTGTATCATATGATCATGGAAGCCGGTTACAGTGTAGGCTTTTTCTCCTCTCCCCATCTGATCAGCTATCTTGAGCGCTTTCGTTACAATGGAAAGCAGATCCGAGAGAGCGATTTCTGCGCGATGATGACAAAAATAAAAGGCGCAGCGGATGCCATCGTATCACGCGGGTTTGATCAGCCGACAGAGTTTGAGATTCTCACGGCGCTTGCGTATCTATTCTTTGATTCGCAGGGACTCGAATATGCGATCATGGAAGTCGGCTTGGGAGGAAGACTCGATGCAACCAACGTGATTGAGCGCCCCATCGCTTCGGTCATCACTCCCTTAAGCATCGATCATGCAGAGTTCCTAGGAAGTACGATTGAAGAGATTGCTTGGGAAAAAGCGGGGATCATCAAAAAGAATGTTCCTGTTATTACAGCGGTACAGCCCGAAGCGGCGATGAAGGTCATTCAAGAGGTGGCTTCTGAACTCCACGCACCGCTGAAGATCGTCGGAGAGGGAGAACTTCTTGAAAACACGCTCGATGGCATTCGCCTTCGCTACAAAGACAAAGAATATGACTTTTCTCTCCCCGGTACTCATCAGCTCGGCAATGCGATCTTGGCGATCGAGACGATGGAAGCGCTTCGAAAGAACAATCGAATTGACATCGATGACGAAGAGATCAAAAAAGGACTCAAAAACGTCGTATGGCCTGGACGGATCGAACGGCTGAGCGATGCACCGCCGCTATATATTGACGGCGCGCATAACCCAGCTGCCGCGCAAGCGCTCAAAGAGATGCTCGAGGGAAGAAAGGTGGTTGCCGTCATCGGCATGTTGGCCGACAAGGATGTCGCAGGCGTCCTTGACATCTTGCTTCCGGTATTTAGCCAAGTGATTGCCACCCGCCCGCAGAGTGAGCGGGCAATATCTGCAGAAGATCTCGCTGAGATGATTCGTCAGCGAGGAAGAGAGGCGATCGTGGAGCCGGATATCAAACAAGCGGTGGAAAAAGCGCTGAGTATCGTCAAAGACGACGAGATGGTGGTGGCGACCGGCAGCTTCTACCTGATCGGAGAAGTCAGAAAGATCTACCACCCTTCATTCGGACATATCTGATGCATCATCTGACAGTGAAAAGCCGAAGGAAACTTGTACTGGCCAGCTCATCGCCAAGGAGAAAAGACATCCTATCGAGTGTCTTCTCGGAGTTTGTCATCGATCCTCCTAGGAATCCGGAGAAACCTCTAGATGGAGCGGTGGCTCCGGCTGCGGCAGTCCTTGCTCTTGCTAAAGACAAAGCGGAGGAAGTGGCGCTTCGACACGACAATGCCCTGGTCATAGGCTGCGACACCTGTGTATGGACCGGGTCACTGGTCGGAAAGCCCGCAGACCGAGGCGAAGCAGAGGAAATGCTCAAGCAGTTAAGCGGTGTCACGCACAAAGTCTTCAGCGGACTTTGGGTAGTTGACACGCTGACAAAAGAGAGTCGACATGCGGTGGAGGAGACCGATGTGTCCTTTGATGATCTCAGCGACGAGGACATCGAATTTCTCCTCTCAAGTGAAGAATATATCGGAAAGGCCGGAGGATATGCGATTCAGGGCTTAACCGGCTTGTTCATCCGGGGAATCAAAGGGGACTACAACAATGTCGTAGGTCTTCCACTTCACACACTGTACAGGTTATTAAAAGAGCTGGGAATGTAATTCCTGAATGCATTATTGAACGCCTCCCGTTCTCCTCTGCGCGGCACGTGCTAGGGTGAAGCGGGAGGTATTTATGTTATTGAAAGATCTGCCAAAGAGCGACTGGCCCAGAGAAAAGCTGCTGACAGAAGGAGCTGTGGTTCTTAGCAATTCCGAACTGATTGCCCTGCTTCTTGGGAGTGGTACACAAGGGGAATCTGTCTTGATTCTTGCGCAGCGCATCTTAGGTCTCTGTCCCGGTGGGCTCCGGCAACTCCGAAACGTCAGCTCAAGCGAATTGATGACGCTGCCGGGTGTGGGGCCGGCCAAATGCGCCGTCATACTCGCCGCTGTCGAGTTTTCCAGAAGGCTTGAGAAAGAGGAGATTCCCGCACCGGAGATGATCAAATCCGCCCGCGCGGTCTATATGTATCTGCGGCCAAAAATCGGGCATCTACAAAAAGAAGTCTTTGTCGTCCTCTGTCTCAATACTGCCGGGGCGCTGATCCATGAGGAGATCATCTCGATGGGGACGATCAATCAGTCGATCGTGCATCCGCGCGAAGTGTTTGCAGGTGCGGTGCATCACCATGCGGCCAGCATCCTTGTCGCCCACAACCACCCGAGCGGGTCGATCGAGCCGTCGCGTGAAGATTTGGCGGTCACTCGCCGCCTTGCCGAAGCAGGAGAGCTGATGGGCATTCCCCTTCTTGATCATCTGATCGTGACAGAAGAGGACTGCCTTAGCTTTAAAGAAAAAGGACTGCTGTAGAGTGAGGAAGATCGATTCATCGCTTCTACTCCTTAGAGGCGCTCTCTTTTCAATCCTGTGCTTTTCCATTATACTGAGACAAAGGAGAACACATGGTCATCGATTTTTATCTCGACAGACTTCGCCTGATTCCGCTGTTTCAGAAGATTCGTGAGGATGTGCTTCTCAGCGCATTCTCTTCGAGAGACTATCGGATTGGAATGTATGAAAAAGGAGAGCTCGTTCATCTCGCCCTTGAGCGCATGGACTGCTTCGATGTGCTCTTAGAAGGAAGTCTTCTGGGAGCGGTCCGAAAGGGAAACGACATCAAGGTGAAAAGGCGCTGGCGAGCAGGCGCGCTCCTTGGCGCGGAGCTCTTATTTGCCGAGCGGGACAATATCCCCTGGGAGATCTCCGCGGGATCCGAGGCGGTGGTGCTCCACATCCACAGACCTTTGGCGCTTAGGCTCTGTGCTCTTAGCGAAAATTTTCTCATCGGCTTTTTAAAACTCTGCAGTGAGTCGACGTTTGCCGAACGGGCGCCCCGGACACTCCTCAGAGAGCAGATTATGGACTATCTTCAGATGGAAAGCCATCGACATAAATCAGAGGTCGTGACACTTCCCTTTACGAAAAAGGAATGGGCGCAGAGAATGGGGGTCCATTACAATTCCCTCTTTCGAGAGCTCAAAGCACTGCGCGAGGAAGGCGTGCTCGTCTATGACCCACACAGTGTCACGTTGAAAGGAAATAAGTGAAAGAATCTACCCTTAAAAGAGTTCGAAAGCCCGCCAGATACATCGGAGGAGAGGTAGGGTCCGTTGTAAAAGATCCAGAGAAGGTCGACGTGCATATGGCGTTTGCCTTTCCCGATCTCTATGAAGTGGGGATGAGCCATTTGGGGCTCCACCTCCTGTACAGCCTCATCAATTCCCATGAGGCCTTTTTTTGCGAGCGTGTCTTTGCCCCGGATCGAGATCTTGAAGAGATCATTCGAAGAGGAGAGGAGGCGTTTTCGACGCTGGAGACCTCGACGCCTCTACGAGACTTAGATATCTTGGGGTTTACCCTGCAGTATGAACTCAGCTATACCAATATTCTCAATATGCTCAGCCTAGCCGGCATCCCCCTACGATCTTCGGATCGGGCAGAAGACATGCCGCTGATCATCGCAGGTGGTCCGTGCGCTTTTAATCCCGAACCCATGGCGCCTTTTTTTGACCTCTTTGTCATTGGCGACGGGGAAGAAGTGACGGTGGAGTTGATGAAGCTCTATGCTGCGAGCGAGGACAAGGAGAGCTTTTTAAAGAAAGCCTGTCAGCTGCGCGGCGTCTATGTCCCGGCTTTTTATGAAGAGACGTATGAAGACGGCCATTTTGTCGGACATCGGGTGCTGTATGAACAAGCGCCGTATCCGGTGCAAAAAGCGCTTATTACGAGCTTAGCCGGGCAGGATCACCCTGTACGCCACATTGTCCCCTTTATGGACACCGTGCATGATCGCGCCTTTACGGAGATCTTCCGAGGCTGCACGCAGGGGTGTCGCTTCTGTCAAGCGGGCATGATCTACCGTCCGGTCAGGGAGCGAAGCAAAGAGCAAGTTCTCAGAAATGCGCTTCGCCTTCTCGACGAGGGAGGCTATGAAGAGGTGGCGCTGACAAGCCTCTCAAGTCTCGACCACAGCGAGATCCGCGAGATTGTCGAAGAGCTCCATGAGCGCACGAAACATCGAAACATTCGTCTCTCGCTTCCGTCGCTTCGACTCGATTCCATCAGTCTCGACGTGCTTCGACGGGTGAGTGGACCTCGGCGCTCTTCGCTGACTTTTGCCCCCGAAGCCGGAACCCAGAGGATGCGCGATGTCATCAACAAAAATGTGGAAGAAGAGGATATTTTCTCCAGCGCCAAGGCGCTGTTTGAAGAGGGGTGGAGCAAGCTGAAATTGTACTTCATGCTCGGACTGCCCACAGAGACATTTGAAGATGTCAAAGGGATCGCCCACATCGCTCGGGAACTGCGCGCGCTCTATAAAGAGACGACCGGCTCCGACAGGCTAAAACTCAGCATCAGCACCTCTTATCTGATCCCGAAGCCTTTTACACCGTTTCAGTGGCTGGCGATGACGCCAAAGGACGTCGTGGAAGAAAGGCAGCAGTATCTGTCGAAAGCTCTCAGATCCAGGCAGTACAGCTACAGTTATCATGAAGGGGCCAGCTCGAATCTTGAAGCTGTCTTAGCCAGAGGCTCAAGAAAGATCGCCGATGCCATCGAGAGGGCGTTTGAACATGGCGCCGTCTTTGACGGATGGAATGACTATTTTCGCTGGGATCTTTGGCTACAGGCGTTTGAAGAATGTGGCATTGACATCGAAAAAGAACTCGGAGAGAGGGGATTAGACGATCCGCTGCCCTGGGACATCATCGATCCGGGCGTAACTAAGAGTTATCTAAAAAAAGAATGGGCGAAAGCGTTAGAGGAAGAGACAACGGCAGACTGCCGCGGACTCTGTCACGGATGCGGCATCAATTCGCCGCGGACAGGAGGAATTTGTTTTGGTGTGCCGAATCCGCTTTAGAAAAGACGGGCGAATGAAATTTCTCTCCCATCTTGAGCTCCTGAAGGCTTGGGACCGCGCGATGCGTCGAGAAGGAATTCCTCTTGTTTTCTCCACTGGCTACAGTCCACGCCCCCTGATGACATTTGCGCTTCCCAGCGCCGTCGGCGTCCGAGACATGGCGGGGTACATGGATGTACACGTAGAAGACGGCTTTGATCCCTCTCGCTTTTACTATCTGACAAAACTTCCCGAGGGGCTCGAGGTGCTTGAGGCAAAAGAAGTCGAGGAAGTAAGGGCTTCTCTTATGAGCCGGGTACACTCCGCGGACTATGCGATCGAAGGGGACATCGAAGCCCTCAAGAGATTAAAAAGTACCGATCCGCTCCCATTTGTGCGCATCACGAAGCGGGGAAGACGCCATGAGAGGGATGCGCGCGACTATCTTCTCGATGCCGAGTGGACAGAGCGTGTGTTGCGAGTAAGGCTTTTAGCCGGAAGCGAACAGTCGATCCGGTTAAATGAGTTTATCGAAGCGCTGACAGGAGACCCCGAAGCACATTTTACCTATCAGCTGACGCGTCTTGAGATCTATGATAAGGAAGGACGAAGTTTATGGGAGCCGTAAGTTTTACCACTGACCACTTCCTGCGCCGCATGGTCTATGAGGGAGAAGAGCTTCTCAGCGCCGTCTATTTTGAGAGAGAAGGGGTGGAGAAGGGGATGATCTATCTCGGGAGAGTCGAGTCGTTCCACCCGCCTTTAAAAGGTTATTTTGTCGATCTTGGAAACGGCGTGACGGGGCTCTACCAAAGCAGTGATCAAATCCTGATCGGAAAACACTATCTCTTTGAGATCCACGCCGCCGGCAGAGGTAGACCGCCTCTTTTATCCAGACGCATCGGATTTGTCGGTCAATATGTCATCTTTCGACCAGGAATGAAAAATGCTGTAAGCAAACATGTAGATGAGTTGGTCGCGGCATCGCTTTTGGCTCTGGATGTAGAGCATGTCTACTTTCGAAAAGAAGCGGAGACGGCCAAGACGAAAGACATTCTCGAGGAGATCGCCGCTCTTCGTAAGGTGTATGAAGAAGTCACCTCCTTGGAGCGCACACAGCGAAGAGCGCGCCTCGTCTATCAGCCCCCGCTTCCTCAGGAGACGGATGATCTTCTGTTTATTTTAGCGTATGAAGAAGAGATCCTGCGCCTCTCACAAAAAACGGTCTTTGAGGGCGACATGACCTATCACATTGAACCGACACATGTGGGACTGGTCATCGACGTCAACTCCGGCTCGAGCGATCTATCGATCCCTGAACAAAATGACCTAGCCGTACGATTTGTATCGAACCTTCTCCTTCGCATGAATGTCGGAGGACTGATCCTCGTCGATCTCATCGGCCACGGAGAGCAGCAGCAACCGCTGGATTTAAAGAAGCGAGATAGTCGGATCACGCATGTGGCGCTCTCATCGATGGGGATTTTAGAAATCACCCGAAAAAGAAACGGCACCGGCATGTACGACGTGCCGATGCTCAAACTATTGGCCGACTATATTCAGATCCAGCGCAGAAAGAGAGAGGCGGACGGGGCCGAGGTAGAAGGCGTGTGTGTCTCTAAGCGCTACGCAGGGATTGAAGAGTATCTGGACATACCCGTTGAATACTCAGAAGTCTTTGGCTGGTTCCGCTTCCTCTAGCAGTTCTTGGACGATCTTTCTGTCACTGTGAGGGATCAGCTGACCGGCTTTTTCCAAGTACTCTTTGTTTCCAAGGCCAAGGATTAACAGGATATCTCCCTTTTGCCGATGTGTAATAGCCCATTCCAGGGCTTTTTTTCTATCCGGAATGACGATATATTCTCCACTGGTTTGTTGCATGCCAAGGAGAATGCCCGAGAGGATGTCTTCAAATGCTTCGCTTCGATTGTGCCCTTCGGTGATGATGCTAAGATCCGCGTGATGCCCTGCGGCTTCTCCCATCCCCGTTCGGCGCTGCGTGTCCCGATCGCCAAATACACCGAAGAGACAGATCAAGCGCCGCGGGTTGTACTGACGAAGAGCCTGCAAAACAGCGCGCGTACTCAGCCCATTGTGCGCAAAGTCGATGATGACGCCATAGTCTGTTGATTGGTAGAGCCACTCCATCCTTCCGGTAATATGCAGCTTGTGAAGGGCGGGGGCGGCATCCTGCGCGCTCCAACCCAGTAGATCGATAGCGGCGAGGGAAGCGAGTGCATTGAGCGCTCCGATCTCTCCAAGAGAGTGCACGGAGAATCGACCGCTGAACATCCCCTCGACAAGGAAGTCCATTCCCGCTCCAGCCTCTAGCTGCATCGGGGTGGCCCCTGCCATGCGATAATCGGCAAACGCTTCGCGCCCATAGGTGTACGAATGCAGAAGCCCTTCTTGTAGCTCTTTAAGTGTAGGCTCTCCGGACCAGATGAGGCTTTGTCTGCACAGAGAAAGAAACGCTTTTTTGCAGGCAAAGTACTCTTCAAAACTGTCGTGCTCAAGCGGTCCCACATGATCGCCCTCTTCGATGTTGAGAAATAGCCCGATATCAAAGGTCAGGGCGGACACCCGCTCGAATTTCATGCCAAAGGAAGAGACCTCCATGACAATCGAGTCGCATCCCGCCTCTTTCATGCTTTTTAGTGTCTGATACAGCTCGATCGGATCAGGGGTGGTAAAGCCGATAGGAAATGTTCGCTCTTTTGTCCACGCGCCGTTTGTGCCGATGATGCCGGGTGTTTTCCCGAGTTTCTCTAAAAGGGCATAGATCATATGGGCGACGGTTGTCTTGCCTTTGCTTCCTGTGATGCCGATGAGCGTCATCCCTTCTTCAGGATGCCCAAAGTAGTTCTGCGCGAGCAGGCCAAGAGATTTTCTCACGTCGGTAAGCACGATGACGGCGGCATCCTCCGGGAGGGTGATCTCCTGTTCGCAGATAAACACGCGAATCCCCTGATCATAGAGAGAGGGGGTGACTTGGTGGGAGTCAAACTGCTTTCCCTTCATGCAGACAAAAGCGTCCCCCGGCTGCGCCTTTCGAGAATCGATGCTCAGACCGGAAATATGTTGATCCATTGGACCTTTGGAGGAGAGGATACGCAGGCCCTGCAGGAGTTCATTCACATTCATCGAGCCTCCTTTTCTATGTAAGAATAGCACAGGAAGGCGCAAAGAGGTAGAAGGAGATTCTAGTGTCCGGTTTTAAAAAGCAGGGTTTGTTGCTGGTTGATTTTTAGAAGAAAGGATAGTCACCCTGCGCGTCATGGAGTAAGATAAGAAAGAAGAGGTGAGCAAAGTGAAAAGAACGATCGTTGTCAAAGGGATCGGAAGGGTGAAAAGAGCGCCCGATCAGATGGAGCTGGGTCTTGTAGTACAGACTCGAGAAAAAGAGTATGAACAGACGATCGAGAAGGCTGACGCTTCCATCTGCAAATTGAACGCCGCGATGGTATCTGAGGGGGTGGAACTCGAAGATATCAAGACATCGAACTTAAGCATCCAGGCAGAGTACGAGAACGCTCAAGACGCACGAGGGAACTACGTCAGACGATTTGTCGGGTATCTCTGTGAGCACGAGATGATGATCCGCGTCCCCTTGGACCTAAGTCTACTCGGCCGATTGCTGCGAGCGATTTCTCAGACGAATGCGCATCCTCAGCTTTCGATTCGCTTTACTGTAAAGGACAAAAAGAGCGTCGTCCACGAGCTGTTGGCGTCTGCGGCAGAAGATGCCCTCGAAAAGGCGCGTGTACTGGCCGAGGCGTCCGGCGTTACCCTAGGGAAACTGATGCATGTAGAAGACGACTGGCAGGAAGCGGTGATCTTCTCTCCAACGAATATGCGTGTGAGCGAAGCGATGGCGATGAAAGACAGGCATCTTGCGATCACGCCGGAAGATATGGACGTATCCCATACGGTGCGATTCGTCTGGGCAATTGAGTAAGTACGTAGGGTGGCAAATCACTCCAGAGAATTTTCACGCTCTCTAGCTCTCCAATCAGGCAATTTTTCTTGACTCTCGGGTTCTTGTTGTGATAACATAACTCAGTAACCGCACGGACAGGGGTATTCAAGCATAGCACCTCTGACGGCGAGTCTAGCGAAAAGAGGAATCGATATGTACGCGATAGTAGAAACCGGTGCAAAACAGTACCGCGTCGAAGTGGGAACGGAGTTTTCCGTTGAGAAACTTCAGGGAGAAGTTGGCGATACCGTGAGCCTTGACAAAGTGCTCCTGATCAAAACAGAAGATGAGACTCTTGTCGGCACCCCTTATTTAGAAGGCGCCGCCGTCAAAGCCAGCATCGTAGAGCAGGGCAAGGCCCCCAAAGTGATTATATTTAAGTATCTGGCAAAAAAAGACTCCCGTAAGAAAAAGGGACATCGACAGCCCTTCACCTTACTGCGTGTCGAGGCGATAGAACAAGTATGATTCGAGTACGCATGGACATGGAAGACGGATATTACCGTGAACTGAAATCCACAGGTCATGCCATGCACTCAGAAGAAGGAACGGATATCGTCTGCGCAGGCGTCAGTTCATTGCTGTACGGGGTACTTAATACTCTGACAGAAGGTCTGCATCTCCGTGTGCAAAAACGCATTGCGCACGGACGGATGATCTTTCGGATCATCGACGAAGGATGGAAGAGTCCTTCCGCGCAGGCGGTCATGAAAGTTGCACTTTTCGGGATCAGGGGATTGGAAAGAGAATACCCTGACCACGTGTCATTAGAAGTAAGGAGGTTGGGCAAATGTTGAGAGTGAATTTGCAGCTCTTCGCCAGTAAAAAGGGCGTCGGTTCATCAAAAAATGGTCGTGACTCAAAGGCAAAACGACTGGGCGTCAAGCGTGGAGACGGAACGCGTATTCCCGCCGGCACCATCATCGTTCGCCAGCGCGGAACGAAAATCCACCCGGGCCACAATGTTGGGCGAGGCGGAGATGACACCCTGTATGCTCAGATCGAAGGCATTGTACGCTTTGAGCGAAGAGGAAAAAACCGCAGACAAGTTAGCGTCTACGCAGAATAACTCATCCGCTCGGATGAGTTTTTTCATTTTTAAGGAGTTCCATGTTTATTGATCGAGCTGAAATCCACGTGAAAGCCGGAAAAGGCGGCGACGGATCGGCGGCGTTTCGCCGAGAAATCCATGAACCGATGGGGGGACCTTCGGGCGGTGACGGAGGACGCGGCGGCAGCATCGTCGCGACAGTAGATCAGGGGATGAATACCCTGATGGATTTTCGATACAAAAGAAAGTACGTCGCCGCAAATGGAGAAAACGGTGGCAAGTCGAATCGCTACGGCAAAAGTGGAGCCGATCTGATCTTGCGCTTTCCTCAGGGGACGGTGATCTTTGAAAAGACCACCGGGAAGCTGATTGCAGATTTAAGCGACCCAGAGGACCGAGTGGTGCTTGCCGCAGGAGGCAGAGGCGGAAAAGGAAATGTCCATTTCAAATCCTCTGTGCGACAGGCGCCGGATTTTGCTCAGCCAGGTGCACCGGGAGAAGAGCTTTCTCTCGTGCTTGAACTTAAAAGCATCGCCGATGTCGGCTTGGTCGGCTTTCCAAATGCAGGGAAAAGTTCCCTTCTTGCTCGTCTGACCAAAGCCACCCCGAAAATTGCCGATTATCCTTTTACGACGCTGACACCCAATCTCGGCGTGTTCGAGGTCGTCTTTGGAAAAAGTTATGTCATGGCAGACATTCCCGGACTCATCGAAGGGGCGGCAGAAGGCGTCGGCCTCGGTCATGACTTTCTTCGCCATGTCGAACGCACACGCCTGATTCTTCATCTGGTGGATGTGGGGACGGAGCACGAAGAGAAGACGCCGCTCGAGAGATATGAGATCATCCGGCGGGAGCTTGAAGGCTTTAGCCAGATGCTGGCAGACAAGCCGGAAGTCGTGCTTCTCAATAAAGTCGACCTCCTCTATGAAAGAGAGGGGCTTGAAGAACTAGAGAATGTCCTGACAGAGAAGAACATTCCCTACTTTCTTACCTCTACCTATACTGGAGAGGGACTCGATGAGGCCATGAAAGCGGTGACGACCCTGCTTGAGCAGGTGGAATCACCGGATCTATTTGAGGACGTGGAGCTGTATATTCCGGAGACACCGGATCAGGAAATCTATATCACGTTTGAAGATGGAGAGTATGTAGTTGAAGGCGCACCTATTGAGAGGCTCTTTCATTACACCAACTTTTTGAGTTATCACTCGCGAATCCGCTTTCAGCGCTCGCTCCGCCGCATGGGCATCTACGAGCGATTGCGAGAGATGGGGATTCAAGACGGCGACACTGTGCGAGTGCACGGGTACGCATTTGAATATGTGGAGTAAGTATGTTGCATCCTAAGCAGCGCGCGCATCTGAAGAAGCTAGCGCATCATCTGGATCCGGTCTTGCATGTCGGAAAGAGCGGTCTATCGGAAGCCTTTATGGCGGAACTGGATCAGGCGCTTGAAGATCACGAGTTGATCAAACTGCGCATCCTCGAGCATTCGTTGTTTGATCTAGAAGACGACTTAGAGGATTTGTTAAAGAACAGTCGCTCGGAATTCGTCAGCCGGGTAGGAAAAACGCTGGTACTGTACCGAAAGTCCTTTTCTCTTAAGCCCGAAGACCGACTGGTTCTTCCCCCTGTGAAGAAATGAAGATAGGTATCTTTGGCGGAAGTTTTGATCCCATTCACATGGCTCATCTTTTGTTGGCGCAGAAGGCGGCAGAGCAATTTGCGCTCGATCGAGTTCATTTTGTGGTGGCTTATTTTCCGCCTCATAGAGCGGCGAAGAATCTGACAGAGGGGAGATGGCGCCTTCAGATGGTAAGAGAGGCGCTCAGAGACAATCCTCTGTTTGTTGCCGATGATCGAGAGCTTGTGCGTGCCGGCACATCCTACACGCTCGATACGCTCGAGAGTTTTGGAAAAGACAATGAGCTGTATTTCCTTCTCGGAGCAGACAGTTTATTTGCCTTTGAGTTTTGGTATGAACCCGCAGAAATATTAAAGCGAGCCACCATTTTGGTTGGAAGTCGCCCTCCGCACAGACATGCAGACGTTCAGCTGCAGGCGGATCGCCTGATGAAGAAATTTGGCGGACAGATCCATGTGTTTGATTTTCCCTGGCTCAACATTTCCTCCACCAGCATACGAGAGGACATCTCACAGGGACGAAGCGCCCGCTATCAGATCACAGAGCCGGTGCGAAAGATCATTGAGGAGCGGGGACTGTATCGTTGAAGGAAAAAGAACTGCGCCTCCTCTGTAAACGCATCCTCTCAAAAGAGCGCTATCACCATACTTTACGTGTAGTGGCACTTGCAAAAGTGCTTGCGTTGCGATATGGAGCGGACGTAAAAAAGGCCAAAATAGCGGCGTATTTACATGATGTCGGCTATTTTATAGGGAGAAGTAAGAAGGACAGATCCTTATCCCATGCAAAGCTCAGCGAGAGTTATGCCATAAAGATGGGTATTACCGACAGTGAAGTACTTGAAGCCATACGTGTCCACACAACAGGGGAACGCGGTATGGGATTATTGGCAAAAGTTATCTATGTGGCGGACTCCACGGAAGCGGGAAGAACGTATCCGGGAGTGGAGCTGATCCGCCGTGAGAGCAGGAGAAATCTCGACCGGGCCTGTCTGATGATTATCCATAGGACCCGCGAGCATCTGCGCACAAAAAAGAAACGACTGTCTAGAAAAACCGTACAATTCGAAAAAGAATTGAAGAAAAGATTACAGGAGGTCCATTGAAATCCAACGAAGTGGCCAATCTACTGATGAAACGGCTTGACAAACGCCAAGGAAAAGATCTGCTTGCCTATGACATCTCTTCTGCCTCCATCGGGGCTGACGTGATGATCATCGCAACCGGTCGCAATTCGCGTCACGCCAATACACTGGCAGACGAGATAGAGGAGCTTGCCAAAGACTCCGGTCTGACTCTTGCCTCTCGTGAAGGTCGGGCAGCGGGCGGGTGGATTCTTCTTGACTTTGGATCCATTATTGTCCATATTATGGATCCTCAAAGCCGGGACTACTATGCACTGGAGCGCCTATGGAAAGAATATCCGTCTTTGGACGCAGTGTCAGCTTACTGATTCTGATCTTGTTTCTGAGCGGCTGTGTTCCTCACAAAACACCTGAGCTCACAGAGACACCTCCCTTTCTTAAAGGCAGCGACTACGTCATGCTCATTGATCAGCGAGAGATAGAAGAGATTATTGAAGAGTATTCGCATTATTTTGCATGGGTAGAATCGAAAGTGGAGCACGAACAAGGCGTCTCGTATTCGTTTTGGCACAATGGAAATCCTTACAACTTCACCATAGTTCCCAACGATATTACCTCGGAGGGAGGATGGGCAATTTTTATTGTCAATCCGCTATAAGGAGGATCGGTGAAAGTACGCATTTTGAGTTTTACAGCAGGCGAAGGTCACAACCAAGTGGCTCGTGCCCTGCAGGAATACTATGAACAACAGGGTGATGATGTCGCTGTGATCGATGTCATCGGGAGCGCGTCGAAAATTATCAAAAATCTTGTCAATGACATCTACAACTTTACCGTCAATTATGCCCCGCGGATTTATAAATACTGGTATGAGATGGAAGACAAGAAGACCTACGAATCCGATGCCGTGACCATTCGCAAGATGACGCAGAGTTTAATCACGTCTGATGAGATCAAGTCACTGGTGCAGGAAAAACCCGATGTGATCATCGCCACGCAGTCCTACGCAGCGGCGATTCTTAGAGACCTTAAAGTCAAATACAAGATGGATGCCATTTGCGTCGGCATCGTGACAGATTTTACGGTTCATCCGTATTGGGAAGAAGCGGGAGGGCTCGATTACTACGTCGTACCCGATAAGGCTGTTGCTTTTAATATGGCGAGAAAAAATCTCGATGTCAGCCGCATGCTTCCTTTTGGCATTCCGATTCGGGAAGTCTTTTCAGAGAGTGTCTCGAAGGAAGAGGCGAGAGAAAAACTCGGTTACGACCCGCAGAAAAAACGCGTCCTGTTGATGAGCGGCTCCATGGCGCATGTCAATGTCGTCGATGTCGCCCAGAGCATCGATAAGCTTCCGCAGGATTTTGAATTGACGGTCCTATTGGATAAGAAGCAGACGCACAGAGATGAGCTGTTGGCGCTTGATACAAAACACAAGATGGACATTCAGGGCTTTGTCAGCGATATCGGTCTCTACTATGACGCCAGCGATCTGGTGATTACAAAACCCGGTGGTCTGACGACGAGCGAGCTGATGGCCAAAGAAAAGCCTATGATTTTCCTGCGCCCGATTCCCGGACAAGAACAGAGAAATGTCGAATGCCTGATGAATCAGCACTTGGCGTTTCATGCCACGCGCACCTTTCCCATCGAACAACTTCTCGGCATGCTTTTGGATGACCCTTCGCTGTATGAGTCGACGTCTGAGCGCATCAAGCGCCGCGTCCCCAAACATTCGACCAAAAGACTGGTGGAGTTTCTACAGGAAAAGCATGAACAACGAAAGGGAATGCAACAGATCTGATAATATCCGACGAAGGAACGCCGGTTTTGTCTTTACAAGCGCTCCTTCTTCGGGTAAAATAACGTTGTTATGAAGCCCATTGGTCAAGAGGTTAAGACGCCACCCTCTCACGGTGGAATCAGGGGTTCGATTCCCCTATGGGTTACCAGATGAGATCCCCTTTCGAGGGGATTTCTTGTTAAGCGGAGGTAGTCATGGATACAAAGCAACTAGCTGAACTTCTTTACCCGTCAGTTTCCGTTCCACTCGATGAGTGGGAAGAGATATTTCCACAAAGATCCCTGCCGGATGGAGCAGCGGTCACGCGTCTGGGTCCCAGCCCCACAGGTTTTATTCATCTGGGAAATCTATATAGTGCGTTTGTCGATGAGAGACTGGCGCATTTGAGCGAAGGCGTGATGATCCTTCGCATTGAAGATACGGATCAAAAGAGAAAAGTGGAAGGATCAGAAGAGCTGATCATCCGCTCGCTTTCCCACTACGGGATTCACTTTGATGAAGGCGTTACCCTAGAAGGCGAGAAGGGCTCCTACGGTCCCTATCGACAGAGTGAGCGAAAAAACATCTACCACGCCGCCGGAAAAGCCCTGGTAGAACGCGGTTGGGCATATCCTTCTTTTATGGAAGAAGAAGAAATTGAAGAACTGAGAAAAAAACAAGAAGAGCGAAAAGTCCTTCCGGGAATTCACGGCGAGTGGGCGACAGAGCGTGCACTGACCCTTGAAGAGATAAAGGAAAAACTCCGAGAGGGAAAAGAGTGGGTTCTTCGACTCAAGAGCCGAGGAGAGGGGAAAGAGACATTCTTCATTGAAGATGGCATCCGTGGGAAGGTACGAGTCCACCCCAACATCCTTGATACCGTGCTGATAAAAGCCGACGGTCTGCCGACGTATCACTTTGCCCATGTGGTGGATGATCACTTTATGAGAATTACGCATATTGTCCGAGGAGAAGAGTGGCTGAGCACTTTGCCGATCCATCTCGAGGTGCATGAAGCGTTCGGCTGGGATTCCCCGGTATTTTGTCATACCTCACATCTTCTGAAGATGGAAGATGGCAACAAGAGAAAACTTTCAAAGAGAAAAGATCCCGAGCTCTCGCTGGACTTTTACCATCAGGAAGGGTATTTCCCGGAGGCCATTCGCGAGTATCTGATGATCCTGCTAAACTCGGACTATGAAGAATGGAGACGCGACCATCCGCAGACGCCGCTCGAAGACTTTGCTTTTCGCATCGATCATATGTCCGGCTCCGGCGCGCTCTTTGATATGGAAAAACTCCACGACGTATCGAAAGATGTCCTGTTAAACATTTCGGAAGAAGAGATTCTCTCCTTCCTTCTGGAATGGGCCGATGAGTATGCACCACTTGATGCTGTCGAGATGCATGAGAGAGAGAAAGAACTTCTCCATCTTCTTGCGATCGGCCGTGATGCAAAGAAGCCCAGAAAAGACCTGATTTACGCAAAGCAGATATATGAGTTCATCCGCTACTATCTCGAGCGAGGCTTTGAGGTGCAAGATCCTCTGCCTGAGCGGGTAGGAAAAGAAGAAGCGGCAGGCATCCTAGAAGATTTCCTGCAAACGTATAACTATCATGATGACAACCAAGAGTGGTTTGCAAAGATTCGCACCATTGCCGAAGCTAGGGGCTTTGCTCTTCGCATGGGTGACTTTAAACGGAATCCGGAGCAATATAAAGGCACCGTTTCCGATGTAGCGACAGTGGTGCGTCTAGGGGTGACAGGACTCCAAAGTTCTCCTGACCTGTGGAGCATCATGCACATTATGGGAGAAGAGCGAGCCACGAAAAGACTTCGACAATTTCTGGATACTCTGCGCAAATAGAGTGAATCCGTCACTCTGACTTGTGTACACCACATGTTACAGCCTGTGGGCTGAGGAACACATGAACAGGAGGAACCATGTATTTTAAACGCATCGAAACAAAAGGACTCGCCCATTTTTCCTATGTCATCGGAGACGAAGGACAGATGATGATCATCGACCCGCGAAGGGATGTGGGAGTCTACTTAGAAGAAGCCCGCAAGCAAAGCATGGTCATTAAGGGGATCTTTGAGACCCATCGAAACGAAGATATCGTCTCAGGTGCAAAAGAGCTCTCTGAGATCACCGGAGCACCGGTGTATATCTCTGCCTTTGAAGATCT
>DUVM01000177.1 GCA_012841045.1 Tissierellia bacterium
GGTGAGAAGGGCCCTTCTTCATTGGCGTTATTGGCATCGATCATCTTCCCGTTTTCCATCGGGACAATCGAAAAGCCCCCTCCTAAGTGCGCCACGATGAAGCGGCACGCTTCCATCTGTTTTCCCAGATCCGCCGCAGCTTTTCGGGCGGTGGAGCGGATATTGAGCGCATGCAAGAGGCTCTTTCTTGGAATGACATCCAGGCCGCTGAGTCGAGCGACATCGTTGAATTCATCGACGGATACCGGATCGACAATGAACGCAGGAATGCCGAGCGGCTCTGCCAACGCACTGGCAATCAGGCCTCCTAAATTGGAGGCGTGCTCTCCCTGTACGCCATTCCAAAGATCTTCTTTCATACACGCATCCACTCGATAGCATCCACCTCGAAGCGGCCGCAGAAGGCCCCCTCTTGCCACAACACTCGAAAGAGCATAACTTCCCTGCTCACGGAGCCACGAATCCACCGCATTTTTTCGATAGTCGAATTGATCGCTGACCGAAGCGAAGGATTTGATCTCTTCGGGGTCATGATCAATCTGAGACGAAACAACGGGCACTTGGTCTTCGTATATGGCGACCTTCGTCGATGTGGAACCGGGATTGATGATCAGTAGCGTATGGCTCACGGTGCCTCCTGTACAATAAAGGGCTTCAAGTACCCATATCCTTCTTCATCCATCGCATCATAGGGCACGAAGCGGAGAACTTCTCCGTTGATACAGTAGCGCATGCCTCCATGTTCGCGAGGGCCGTCGTTAAAAATATGGCCTAGGTGCAGTTCACTCAAGGCACTGATCACTTCTGTGCGGATCATGCCATAGCTCGTATCTTCTTTGAAAATGACAACATCCGGTGAAGCCGCCGTGTGAAAACTTGCCCACCCGCAGCCGCACTCATATTTGTCTGTAGAAAGAAACAGCGGCTGAGCGCTGACGATATCGACATAGACGCCGGGGTCCATCGCATCCCACAGTGGGTGCGTAAAAGGAGGTTCTGTCCCCTGTTCAAGGCCGATATGCTTTTGCGCCTCGCTCAGGGATTGCTTTTTCTCCTCGAGATCTTCGAGTAAATAAGGGTATTTCGGAATGAATCGCTCGTCGGCAAGGGAGAGATTGATGTGACAATAGCCTGTCGGATTCTTCTGGAGATATTCTTGATGATAGTCTTCGGCCTGATAAAAGTTATCAAGCGGCAGCAGTTCGACGACAACCGGGTCCCTCTCGTCTTCTTGCAATAGATCCAACATTTTCTGGAGCATCTCTTCCTCAGAAGGATCAGTGTAATAGATCCCGGTTCTGTACTGGGTACCGATATCGTTTCCCTGACGATTTAGAACCGACGGCTCAATCACTCGGAAATAGTGCGAAATAAGAACGGGAAGGGTCATGATCTGAGAATCGTAGACCACCTCGACGGTTTCAGCAAATCCTGTCTCTCCCGTTACGACATCTTGGTACGTGGGGTCCTCAGTGTGGCCATTTGCGTACCCGCTGGTGGCCTCTATGACGCCGGGGAGCTTCTGCATATACGCTTCTACGCCCCAGAAACAACCTCCTGCGAGGTAAATCTTCTTTTGCAACCCATTCATCACTTCCTCCTTCGGCGCACTCTGAGGCGGCTCCTGCTGCGTAGCAGGCGCACAGCTGATCAGCAAGAAAAAACAGAGTGCGAGTGCGATTATACGAACCATTGCGAGATCCTCGTCATCTGTCCGGTTAAAAGAAGAATACCCATCAAAACGATCAGAGCCCCTCCGATAACCTTGAGTTTTTCTCCATGGCGCTCAAGAAAAGGCATTCTTTCCTGTGCAATCGAAGAAAACAGTGTAAAGAAGATGAAGGGAAGCATCACACCCAAAGAATAGATGAGCATATAAAACCCGCCGGCAAGCATTTTCCCTTGGTACACACTCAGGCCGATGATCGCTCCGAGCACCGGAGAAAAACACGGTGTCCACGCGAAGCTGAAGCTCAACCCCAAGAGATATGCCCCGATCAGATCCTGCCTCGACGCCCCTTTAATGCGCACATTCCTCTGTCTGTCAAAAAAACCGAATCGCAACACGCCCATCTGTTGGAGTCCAAGAACAATCACCAGGACCCCAAGCACACGGAGGAGCCACGGGAATTGAAGCTGTGCGCCAAAAAATCCTGCGCCCAGTCCCAGTGAGATAAACACGCTGGAGAGACCTGCGACAAAAGCCAGTGTTCTCAAGAGCGCATACGTTGAAAATTTAATCGGTCCCCATTCGATGGTTCTTCCTTTTCTGTCGCTCCCTGCTAACACCCCTACATACACGGGAATCATGGGGATCGTGCAGGGGGAGAAAAAGGATAGAAGTCCTGCTACAAATACGCCTCCGATCAGCAGGTCCATCGATTGATCCTTTCATTTTTATTCTTCATTATGGTGTACTGCCTTCCGTTATGATCACGTCAAGTTGCGGCTCACGCAAGGTAATACTCGTCGTATCCGGCAGTCCCTCTACTTGAATATCGAGAAGATAATTGCCGGTGGTTTTCTCCGCATTGACAAAGAATTTCAGATTTTCCGCCTTAATCGTTCCCACGACGGTTCTCGTGTCTGTGACAACGAGCTGATTGATAGCATCCTGCGTTCCCAGCGTATACAGTAGACTGTCATCCTTCCCTCGAATTTCAACATCCGAAGTCAAAAATGAGAATTGCTGGGTGATGAGCTGCTGGACATCGGCATTGATAATCACTGGGTCCTGACCCACTCGGCGGATCCCCTCAGGCAGCTCAAAGGTCGCATTCGTCGTAAACGGTGCGCTTCGTCCTTCCACTTGAACCGGCGTGGAAATCTCGCGAATGGAGTTGAGTTTTTTCGTATCTCCATAGAGCTGCACCGTGGCAGGGACACTTGTCAGGCTTCCCAAACGGTAATTCTCCGCCACATGGCCCGACGCGACAATGTGCACCGGCACTTCCTTCGTGCCCATGATCGACAGATCCACCTCGACAAAGGGCGATGCCAGTTCAATTTTATCGGGATCCACAGGATTTCCCTGAGAATCCAACGCGTGAATCGTGACAAACTCCACTTCCGACATCGTTCGATTGCTGACATCCACCTCCCCGCTTAAGACCGCGATCGTCTTAAGCACATTGGAGGGGCCGGTGACCTCGACCATTTCCTGGCGAGGTTTGAGCTCTCCGAGTTCAAAGCCATCAGGTAACGTACCTACCGTCGTTATCTCCACTTCTTTTGAGTGTTTTTCCACCGCATCAAACTGGACCCGGAGATAGTTTTGCGACAACTCTTTCACCGTCACGGTGGCGTTGGCCAGGCGATAGTTGATGGGAACCGTCACCTGTCCCTTGTCGGTCGCATCGACATTGGCACTGAGGAAAATGTCCTGCTCTGTAAAGTTCATGACACTGTTCCAGTTGCCATCAATCGTGACGTCGATAAAATCACCGGAGACGCTCTCGACGATGAGCCCTCTACTCTCCAATACCTCAATGCCAAATACCTGCACCGGAAGATTTTCAAAGGTTCTGTTTTTTCTCGGGTTCCTATTTTCCATGACAAAGAACCAACTCAACAATGCCAAAATCAAACAGATTA
>DUVM01000178.1 GCA_012841045.1 Tissierellia bacterium
CGCTCTTTTTGAAGCCTTCCCTCGAAAGCACTTTTTCTCACAATCTGCTCCTCGAGGAACTCCTCTTTCCATTTCTCCCCTTCATAAGAGTGCACGAAATCATTCTCCTTCAAAAGATACGAGACGAACTTCCCGATCGGCTCCATCGGTCCGAGAAGATGAAGGATGTTAGGCAGAGTGGGTGGTACCTGAAGCTTTCTGGTAAACCGCAGTCTCGGATACTCGCTCGAAGAAATCGCTCTGGTTTCTTTTGTCATTGTGCACACCCATTGGCCGGTTTTTAGCTCCTCCAGTTTCTCTCGGTGTGCCGGATCGTCGATCACATACAGAAAGTCTTCCTCCGGAGCCAGCTTCCATCGGTGCATGTCCATGACAAGAAAAGAGCTCCCTTTGGGGAGCTTACGGACAAGACCTTCCAGGTCGTTGCCATCATATATCAATTTCATGTCTCCTCCCGTTAGATCGTAAGCCCTAGGAAGAGACGTAGCCAGACTTGGGATGAACTGTCTCAATAAGGAAAAAGATTTTTTAGAGGTCGGCATGGAAGTCGCCTTCGAAGTTTCGCATGGCGCATTCAGGCCCTGTCTTCAAAAGCCTCGTAAATTTCTCTCTTCCTTTATCATACGCTTTCATAAAGTCTATGTACATGGAACGACTTAAGACCTTCGGGTCCACGCGTTCTGGATAGATGTAGTGATAGACGGGAGCGGAGCTGAGCTTCTCCACCAAATTTTGAAAAGACTGACGGACGAAGCCTTTTGCTCGGGTCAAAATCAAAAATTCTCTAAAGTCTTTATATGCCGACTGGATCACATGTGCAGGAAGTACCTCTTGGTAGATATCCCTTGCCATGTCTCTGTAGAACTCGACCACTTCTTCGGGAAGCCGCTTGCCTACATCGATAATCGCCAGAGAATCCTCCCCCCGAAGCGGGCGAGCCCTTCTCTCTTCAAAAAGAAGCGCATCGATGGATGCCTCGAGGAGTTTGTGCTGAATGGAATCCTTTGCATAATAGAAAACAAAGGGGTGGGCGGTTGAATCGAGCGCGTAGTGACCGACAAATCCCAATAGATAATCCTTGAGAACGTCATCGGCTTCTTCAAGCCGTTTGAGCACATAGCTCATCAATTCCTTAGGTTTTTCCTGATGCACAAGATTTCCAAAGCGAAAAGCACTCTTCTTCTTCCACGGCTGGAAGTCCAGATAGAAGAGAAAATCCGGTCCTTGCGCACCCAAAGAATACAGTGCATCCCAGGCGATATCTAACTGATTGTCCTTCTGCACATCCTTAGAAAAAAAGTAATGTGTCCATAAGTCGGGCATAAAGACTCCTTTCGAGGTCCTTATACCCCCAAATGCATACCTTTTAGTCAGGGTCGGTAAGAACTTTTCATCGGAACGACCTCATTGAAGGTCAATTCTTCGGTGTGTTTCGGGTCCACGCTGAAGTATCCGTGACGGTAAAACTGATAGCGGTCAAAAGGTTTTGATCCCTTTGCAAATGGCTCGATCAACGCTCTGAATTCTTGCACTGATTGCGGATCGATCTGCTCTTCCAGAGGAAGATCAGCGTCGTAGTTCTCCTCTTTTAGAAGCTGTCCATAGCGAAGGACCTTGGCTTCCACTGCGTGACTTGCCTCCACCCAGTGAATGGTCCCCTTGGGCTTTCTCTCCTCAAATCCGCTGCCGCTTTTTGTAGCAGGATCGTACGTGCAGTGAATCTCCAGGATATTTCCTTCCTCATCCTTCACCACGTCATTTGCCTTAATGAAATAGCCGTATTTTAGGCGGACTTCGTTGCCAAGCGAAAGTCTTCTAAATCTCTTTTCGGGCACTTCCATGAAGTCTTCGCGCTCAATATATAATTCTCTGCCAAAGGGCATCTCTCGATCGCCTAGTTCCGGATTTTCAATGTTGTTTTCCGCGGGAACCCACTCGACACCCTTATCCCAGTTGGTGATCACTACCTTGACAGGGTCCAACACCGCCATGATTCTCGGAGCTGCCAGTTTCAGATCTTCTCGAATAAAGTGTTCGAGCATGTGAAACTCAACGATGCTGTTCTCTTTTGATACACCCGTCTCCCGGATGAAGTTTTTAATACCCTCGGGCCTGTAACCTCTGCGACGCATGCCGCTGATCGTCAGGAGTCTAGGATCATCCCATCCGTCAATCAATCCGTCTTCTACGAGTTTGATGATGTTTCGTTTTCCTAAAATAGCGCCGGTGATATTGAGCTTGGCAAACTCAAACTGACGAGGTTTAAACTCAACATCGGTATTGTCGATATACCAGTCATATAGCGGGCGATTGTTTTCAAATTCCAACGAGCACAGGGAGTGCGAGATGCGCTCCACATAGTCCTCAAGAGGATGCGCAAAATCGTACATGGGATAGATATGCCATTTGTCTCCTGTGCGATAGTGCGGTTCATGGACAATGCGGTAAATCACAGGATCCCTGAGATTCATATTGGGAGAGGCCATATCGATCTTGGCTCGCAAGACGACGGAGCCTTCCTCGAACTCTCCGGCTCGCATGCGCTCAAAAAGGTCTAGGTTTTCTTCAATGGGGCGATTACGCCTCGGGCTCTCTGTCCCCGGTTCTGTGAGGGTGCCGCGTTGTGCGCGCATATCCTCAGGGCTTGTGTCATCGACATACGCCAGGCCTTTTTTGATCAGGATCACGGCTCTTTCATACATCTCTTCAAAGTAATCCGAGGCATAGCGCACCTCTACCGGCTCAAAGCCGAGCCACTTGATGTCTTCTTGAATCAGCTTGACAAAGCGCTCGTCTTCTTTTTCGGGATTGGTGTCGTCAAAGCGAAGATACGTATAGCCGCCGAATTCTTTGGCCAAGTCAAAGTTGATGGTGATCGCCTTCACGTGCCCGATGTGCAACAGCCCGTTCGGCTCGGGGGGAAAGCGCGTGACAATGCCGTCGACTACTTTGTTGTCGAGGTCATCTATCATGATGTTTCGAATAAAGTTGGATGATTCTTTCATAAATAACTCCTATAGGGACATATGATCAAAGTGCTCTAGGCTTTTACGAAGGCCAGTAACGGTCTGTTCCACGACGGTTTCATCAAAGGGATTGTCAAAGTGACCCACATCGAGGATGGAAAGAAACGGCAGCGTTCCTCCCACTTCGCAGACCTTCAGGTAGTCCTCCCAGAGAGTCGGGTCCTTTATCTGTGCGCGAAGATGGATCTGCAGTGCTACGATCTGCGCCAGCGTGTAATCTACATAATAGAAGGGATCCGTATAGATATGGAGCTGGGCTTGCCATCTCCCGCCGTCTTCTAAAAACGTATTGCCGCTGTAGTCTTTCCAAGGATTGAACTCTTTTTCAAGCTCTCTCCACTTCGCCTTGCGCTCCTTCGAAGAGGCGGAAGGGTTCTCATATACATAGTGCTGGAAGGCATCCACGAGCACTCCGTAGGGAATAAACGTGATAGCTCTCGTCTGATGATCATAGAAATATTTCTGCGTATCTTCTCCGAAAAACTTCTCCATCCAAGGATATGTCAAAAATTCCATGCCCATCGAGTGGATCTCTGCCGACTCCATGCCGGGGAAGCGCTGCTCAAACATCAGATGATCTCTGGCCATATATACCTGAAGCGCGTGGCCGAATTCATGCGTCAGTACTCCGACATCCCCAGACGTGCCGTTGAAGTTGCTGAAGATGAAGGGGACTTTCTCGTCTTCAATGAAATTGCAGTAGCCGCCGGGAGCTTTTCCCTTCTTCTGTTCAAGATCCATCAGCTCTCGATCGATGAGTAGACGGAAGAAATCACGAGTCTGCGGACTCATCTCGTCATACATCTGCCTGGCGGATAAAACGAGCTGATCTTTATCTCCTTTAGGCATGGGGTTGCCGGAAGGAAAAGAGAAAGAAAGGTCGTAGTATTGGAGGGCATCAAGCCCCAAGCGCTCTCTCTGCTGTTCGACCACCTCCGATGCGACAGGCACAAGGAATTTTCGAATGCCTTCACGGTAGATGGCGACATCTTCCGGACCATAGTCACTTCGGCCCATGCGGTCGTAGCCCATTTGGACAAAATTTTCGTACCCAAGTTTTTTGGCCATGGAGTCCCTGAGCGCCACGAGCTGATCATAGATCGCATCAAACGTGTCGGCGTGTTCTTCAAAATATCCCCAGTACGCTTCCATCGCCGCCTTTCTCTTTGCTCGATCGGGCGACTCAAAAAACGGCTGCATGGCAGAAAGCGTTCTTTTTTCTCCCTCGAAATCAATTTGCGCGGCGGCCAGAAGTTTTTGATACTGAGTCGTCAGTTTGTTCTCCTGCGCCAGCTCCTCCATGATCTCCGGTGAGAAGGTTTTTCTCGACAGGCGTA
>DUVM01000179.1 GCA_012841045.1 Tissierellia bacterium
AATAAGAAGAAACACCGCGGCAAGAAGAGGGATGACGATTCTAGTAAGCCTCTTGATTCCGCGCACACCATCCTCCTTTTCACACAGTTCCTTTCTTGAATTGTACTATAAGATACAAAAAGAGCAACGGGGCAAGCGCCGGACAAAAATGATCCGATCCGCTCTTTTAGCAAAACCCCTTGCTCTCTGCTTTTTTTCGTCGATGTTGCTCTTTTTAGATCAAGGTCTCTCCAGATTGTGTCGATCGAGCTTCTTATACAATACGCTGCGGTGAATTCCCGCTTCCTTTGCCGCCGCTCGGACATTCCAATGGTGCTTGATCAGCAGGGTCTGCAGCCATTTTTTCTCATACTCCTCCATAGCGCTTTTGAGCGTACTGTGGTTTTTGTCTGAGCCCGTCTGTGCGATCATGATTTTGGGCGGTATATCGGAGAGACTGATGACATCTCGATCGCAGACGGCATAGGCGCTTTTAATGACATTGTCGAGTTCGCGGACATTTCCCGGCCAGGAATACGCTTTAAAGGCTTCCTTCACTTCCGCCCCGATCACAAGGTGGCGCTTGTACTGTTCATTTAGCAATTCAACAAAATACTCCGCTAAGAGCAAAATATCCGAGGGTCGCTTTCGAAGGGGAATCATCTCGATATTGACGACGTTCAGGCGGTAAAACAGATCCTCACGAAAACTTCCCTCCTGAACCATCTGTGAAAGATTCTTACGCGTGGCGGATATCACCCGGATGTCGACAGGGATGGAGGTATTCGATCCGATGGGTTCGATCTCCTGTTCCTGTAGCGCCCGCAGAAGTTTCGCCTGCATATTTAACGGCATATCGCCGATCTCATCGAGAAACAGCGTGCCATTGTCAGCGAGGAGAAATTTTCCTTTCTTCCCGCCTTTTTTCGCGCCGGTGAACGCGCCATCGACATAGCCAAAGAGCTCCGATTCCATCAGCTCCGTGGGAATGGCGGCGCAGTTAATAGAGACCATAGGCATATTTGCTCGCGGAGAGCTGCTGTGAATGCCCTGCGCATAGAGTTCTTTTCCGGTGCCGGTTTCTCCTTGAATTAAAACCGGGAAATGAGTCTGTGCAATTTTCATCCCTTCTTTTTTCTGCTGAAGAAAAAATGGATCTTCCCCTATCATATTGTTGAAAAACAATGCGGCAGAGGTCTGATCATGATATTGATCTCGATAATAACTCAGCGTCTCATATTCTTCCTTCAGTTTTCTGGCCACATCCAAGCTCTGCAGTCGGAACTTGACCTGCGCCACACCGGCAATCACTTCACTGTCTTCTCCCTCCACATAGGAGCGGGAAACAATGACATTTTTCTCCTGGGACGTACCGCTTTCATAGGTGTGCACTTCCAGTTCATCCGTATACTTCTTTTGCATGATTTCTAGCATCAGAGAATTGGGGATCAGTGAAAAAATCGACTTACCGATCGCCTCATCCCGGGAAGTCAAAAGAAACTGAGCATACTGCTCGTTGATATTGACAATGATGCCCTTAGGATCCACTACAATGAATCCGTCATCTGTCATCTCCAAAACTTTCGAGAACACCGCCTCATAAAACTCTCGATTCACACGTTTCCTCCATTCACTCCATTTTAGTATACTGGACGAACAAATGAATTACCATATTTTCGCCATATCCGCCCTACTCGCCTTTTCTGACAGTGCATACACTTCTTCTTCTGATGATGGGGGTCATCTTCTGCTTTGTTTCTTCAACTTTTTGATCATGGCCGGCACGACATCGTATATATCTGCGACCACTCCGTAGTCTGCCACCTGAAAGATCGCCGCTTTGGGATCCGTGTTGATGGCCACGATGCACTTTGCGCCCCGGATGCCGGCTTTATGTTGTATGGACCCGCTGATCCCACAGGCTATATACAGATCCGCTCGGATTTTGGCTCCGGTCTGCCCTACCTGATGCTCAGCAGAAATCCATCCGAGATTGACTGCCTGTTTGCTCGCCGCCACTTCCCCACCTAGGAGTTCCGCCAGTTCTTTAAGGAGCTTAAATCCTTCAGGGCCTCCCAGGCCTCGGCCTCCTGCTACGACGATCGAGGCTTCCTCCAAGCGGACATCTTGGCGCAAAAGAGGCTCTCGGCTGATCAGCTGGATGGTTTTTCCTTCCTTTTCCCACTTTGAACGTACAATCTGGAGACGATCTTCGGCTTTTTCTTCTAGAAGAGAAGGTTCCTCCAATAATAGTGAGCGGGATAGGACCGCGAGAATCGGCGCTTTGGCATCTACTCGCTCGCCAAGAGTCCCGGCGAGTTCTTTTACGCAGACGCTGCCGGCAAGAACGTGCCGCTCCAGGTACAGATGTCTTTGATCATGTATCTGCCAGCGGGTGGTCTCTGTGTGCACCTTCGCGCCCAGCTCCCCTGCAAGAACGGCCGCTGCATAGGAAGAAAAAGCAGAGGAGGCAAACAGAATCAGTTCAGGAGATGTTTCACGTACCGCACAGCTCAGCGCTTCCACCCAGCTCCCTACACCCGCATTCTCACAGATGCCGATTTCCATCAACTCCTGCATGCCGCTCGCCTGACAATCGGAGTAAAAAGCGTCTCTTGCTTCTTCTCCTACTTGCTCGGAAGTCAGGAGGAGTCCGTTGAGCGGTAGATTTACTCGAGCTGACAAGCTGGCGCCGATGGTAAGTAGCTCCTTTGCAAACGAGCGTTCAAGGCTTGTGTTGTCAGAAAGAACAGGTTCAAAGACAAGAAGCACCTGAGGATTGCGCACGCTTTTTTTCGTCATAGGATCCCCCGTCTGTTCAACTTCTTGAGCAGTTGATCCGCCTTTTCATCGGCATCCTCACACGCTATCCACTCGATATCTCGCTCATTGTCTAGAAGGGTCCATTCCTGCGTTTTCGTAAAAAAGAACTTCCCTTTGATCATTTCCTCGGGAGCTGCCTCGACGCGGATTTGCGCAGGAATCTTCTCCCCGGAAAAGCGAACGATCCCCATCACGCTTGGATAACGGGGCTCATTGGCATGGGGAGAAATAGAGAGCACCGCCGGCAGAGAGAGGCGGTAGAGGGCGATCTCTTCTGGCAGTTTGCGACGCACCCTCAGCTTTTGATCTTCTATAGATATGTCGCAGATGCCATTTAAATAGGGCATTCCCAATCGTGAAGCCAACAGGGCAGGCAACTGATGAGTAGATGCATCCACAGAGAGCTCTGCGCACAAGATGAGGTCTGCCTGCGTCCTCTCCTTCACTATGGTGGCAAGGACGTCGGCACTCCCGCTCACATCTAACTCCTGTGTGGTCCATAATTCTGCCCGATCCGCTCCCATGGCCATCGCCTCTTTAAGTGCACTGATCGCATCTTCTCTTCCTACGCTTACACATACAACCTCGCCTCCAAAAGCATCGCGAAGTTGAAGAGCCGCTTCGAGAGCATGCTTGTCTTCGGGATTCATCATGCCGGGCGTCTTTTCTAAAAGATCCATCATCTCTTCTGTTTTTATGGCGACGGAGCGTGGAGCGTGGCTGAGCATCTCAGATATGGCTGCCACATCGCGCACTTGCTTGATGCATACGACAAATTGCATACAGAATCCTTTCCTCATGGCTTCACGTTAAAAACAGGCAAGGAAAGCGGAAGTAGCTCCGTCTCTCCTTGCCGTGATCTGTCCAGAAAGCCTATTTTCTTCTGAACAACTGACCTGCTATTACGAGCTTTTGAATCTCGTTCGTTCCTTCGTAGATCTGCGTAATCTTTGCATCACGCATCATGCGCTCGACATGGTACTCTCTCATGTAGCCGTTGCCGCCGAGCATCTGCACGGCCTCAGAGGTGACTTTCATCGCTACGTCTGAGCAGTAGAGTTTGGCCATTGCAGCGGGAATCGTATAGGGTTCGCCCATTTCTTTTTTAATCGCCGCTTTGTACAAGAGCCCTTCCGCCGCTTCGATCTCTGTCTGCAACTGAGCCATCGTAAATTGCAGATACTGCTGGAAGG
>DUVM01000180.1 GCA_012841045.1 Tissierellia bacterium
ACAGTACAAGAAAAGGGCGTTTTGAGAAAAATGTCGTGGACTCTGTGATCGAATACCTCATAGATAAAGGGGAGTATATCCCAAGGCAGCAGATCACCTTTACTCCGAGTATTATCAACAGACTCGACAGAAACACATCCGGTATCATTATAGCGGCAAAGAACTATCTGACACTTCAAACCCTCAATCAGGCGATGAGGGAGCAAAAGATAAAGAAGTATTACTACACGATCGTCCGCGGTGTCGTAAAGGGACAAAGAGATGAAAGAGCGTTCCTCTCAAAAATAGAGTCAAAGAGAAATCGCGTGAAGATAAACCAATCCGAGGGAGACGAAAAAGAGATTCAGACGATCTTTCGAGATATGAAGGGAAACGCCGACTACACATTCCTAGAGATCGATTTGGTGACGGGAAGGACCCATCAGATTCGGGCGCATCTGGCCCATCTGAAATTGCCCATTATCGGTGACAGAAAGTACGGAAAGCCCGCCGTCAATCAGCTATTTTCGGAGAAATACCAAGTGGAAAACCAGCTGCTCCACTGTGGGGCCATGAGCCTTTCAGGGATGGAGGGAGATTTAGCCTATTTAAATGGTCGCCGTTTTGAAGCGAAACTTCCAAAGACCATGAACAAGATCATCCAGGATCTATTCAAGGAGTAGTGCTAACAGTAACCATGTGGCACTATACAATGAGCGGGAACGAACATGAGGAGCAAATATGTTAAAAAGAAGCGAAGTACAACAAAAAGACACATGGGATCTGAGAAGTATTTTTAAAAGCGAAGAAGAGTTTGAAAGAGCCCTCCATAAATATGTAGAAAATGCGGAGGCTTTTTCAGCTAAATATAAAGGCAAGCTGCATCAGGGCGACGTGATGATCAAAGCGCTAGAGGCCCACCGCGAACTGCTCGAGCAGTACACTCACCTTGAAACATACGTACACCTAAATATCAGCACGGATCTCCATGACCCTGAACACAACGAGCGGAGAAGCCGTTTTGTGGCTCGTACGGCAGAGGTACAGACGTCGCTGAGCTTCTTAATCAGCGAGATCAGTGCGGTAGAGACAGAGACCATTGAAGAAGTCATCAGTGCTTCGCCGGAAAACAGACATGTTCTTCTGGAAATAGAAAAGAATAAGAAACATCGGCTCCATGAAAAGAGTGAAGAGACGATAAAGGCGCTTTCTCCCGTCATACATGCCACGGCACCTCTTTATAATAAACTCAAACTCGCTGACATGGACTTTGGTTCCTTTGAAGTCAAGGGGAAGACGTATCCGCTGTCCTTCGTGCTGTTTGAAAATGAATACGACTACGAAGAGAATCGGGACATTCGAAGAAAAGCCTATGAAGTGTTCTCCCAAACCCTCAGTAAGTATCAGCACAGCATGGCATTCAACTACCAGACCCATCTCATGAATGAAAAGATCATGGCAAGACTGAGAGGCTTTGACTCGACCATCTCGTATTTACTTGATAAACAGGATGTCACGCGGGAAATGTACGATCGCCAGATCGATATTATTATGGAAGAACTGGCTCCTGCCATGCGAAAGTACGCGGGGCTTCTAAAAAAACGCCACGGCCTGGAGAAGATGACATTTAATGACCTAAAACTTGTGATCGACCCTGACTTTGAACCCGATATCACACAAGAACAGTCGCGTGAGTACCTAGTAAAAGGGCTGGAGATTTTGGGAGAAGACTATACGCAGATGATCGAGAGGGCTTTTGACGAGAGATGGATTGACTTTGCCGTCAACGACGGCAAGGCAAGCGGGGCCTTTTGCAGTAGCCCTTATGGAGTGCATCCGTACATTTTGATCTCATGGACATCCAAGATGCGAGAGGTGTTTGTGCTTGCTCATGAGCTGGGGCATGCCGGCCACTTCTATCGCGCACAGAAAAAGCAAAACATCACCGACTGCCGTCCATCCATGTACTTCATTGAGGCGCCCTCAACTTTCAATGAGCTTCTCATGGCTCAACATCTCCTCTCGGAATCAAAGAGCGATCGGATGACGCGCTGGATCTATTCCACCATGATCGCAAGGACCTACTATCATAACTTTGTGACACATCTGCAGGAAGCCCATTTCCAGAGGAAAGTCTATGCTCTGATCGATCAGGGCAAGGGAATCAGCGCACAGATCCTCAAGGATCTCTATGCGGATACTCTCCGACAATTTTGGGGCGATGCGGTGGAGATTGATGAGTACGCCGGACTCACCTGGATGCGTCAGCAGCACTACTACAAAGGACTCTATCCTTACACCTATAGCGCAGGACTGACGGTATCCACTGTGATGGCGCAGAAGGTCAAAGAGCATCCTGAAGCCATTGAGCAGTGGAAAGAAGTGCTTGATGCGGGCGGGACAAAGAACCCGGTGGAGCTCGCGGCTCTGGCAGGCATCGATATTTCCAATGCCGACGCGCTTAAAGAGACGGTCTCCTTTATCACCTTTTTGGTCGATGAGATTGAAAGACTCACGGAAAAGCTAGAGGAATCGAAGGAGCGATGAGCCGATAAAAAGATTTTTTCGCCCGTCACATCATCCCCAAAAGTTGGTGAAAACCAATTGAGGGGATTTTTTTGAGGATACTTTTTTATAAGATTTTTTCCTGTCAGTGATCCAACGCCTGCTACCTATGACAGAAGAATAGTTTGAATGAAAACTATTTTTTGTAATTTTACGTTTTTTAGGTTAATATAGATGAAACAAAGTTAGAGGAATACATGAAGGAATTAAGAAGACTGCTACCATTACTGCTATACTTAACTTTTAGTCTGTTCTGGATGGAGGCGCTGCTTCGCTTGGCGAACGATCAATCGTTCTTCAAGGGACTGCTGTTGCTTCTGTTTTTATGCTTGTTTTTTGCTATAGCGATTTTGCTTTTGACTAGTCTGGTGCCGCAAAAGATTCGCAAGGGAACCTTGCTTGTCCTTGTGGGCATCATCACATTTTACTTTTCCTCGCAGCTCGTCTACACAAAGATTTTCCGTACATACTATACTGTCTATAGTGCACTTCACGGGACGGCAGCGCTTGGCTTTACAGGTGCTATATTCCAAGCCATCTTTAGAAATATTTTCCACCTCCTCGCCTTGTATATTCCCTTTGCTGCTTTGATCATTTTCCGGAACCATCTTCCGACGTGGAAGTGGAACTGGAGACGACGCGTGTTGTTTCTCTCCATGCTCCTTGTGGTGTCACTCAGTGTCATCGTCATCAGTTTCATCGGTTCCATCGGTCAAAGAGGACAGGGCTCGAGTTTTGATATGCTTTTCAAACGCGGCCCCATGGATCAATCCGTTCACAAGGTGGGACTCCTGACGACCACTTGGAATGACCTCAAAGGATACAGCTCCGGTAGCTCAACGGTGGATACCGAGATCCTTCCCCCCTCCTCTTCGCCCGGGGAGATCCCCGCTCTTTCGGAGAAAAACACAGTGGGTCCAACCGCAACGGTGGCGGCTGAGGAAGGAAATCTGTCGGCTCTCAGCCAAAACACAGGTCCTAACGTATTGCAGATTG
>DUVM01000027.1 GCA_012841045.1 Tissierellia bacterium
AGTGAGAGGAAGCTGACTGCCACGACATCGTCCCAGTTATCCCACACCCACTGTTCCACTTCGTCCCATTCGTGTTCTCTTACGTGCACAGTGATGGAGGCATTGTGGTCGACGTAGTTCTCCATAAACAGCTTGTAGTTTTCCAGCTGATCAATGGCAGTGACATCGTACTTTGTCTTGCCTTTGGGGCTTTTGACGGGGAACTCTAGGACTTTTGTGGTTGCCGTCTGCATATCCTGACCGACTTCCGGATAGACCGGATATCCCAGTTCCTCACAAACTTTCACCAGCGGATCCCCTGCGTTGATGCGAACTCTTCGCAGGTAATACGGCGAATGTGAGTAGTGGATGCCGCTTGAGACCGTCGGCAGCTGAGAGAGCGTTCCTTCCGGCTTGACCGTAGTGACAAGAAGAGGAGGATTCGAACCGATTTCCATCGCGTAGTATTCCGCTTCATTCTTTGCCGTGCTTCGGAGTTTTCTCAGAAGATCTGCCTGATCTTCTCTGGACATTTTCGTGGCATTGACCATATCCTGCCAGCCTGTCAGGGAAGTCCCTATGAGCGCGTCACGCTCGTGTACGTGGTTCCAATGGGGCAATTCGAGTTCTACCTGGGTCATGCGATATCCGGCTCTTGCGGAGAGTTTCTGAGCGTATAGAAGGCCTTTGACGTCGAGCTCTCCTTCGCTGTTTACAAATGCAGCTACGTTGACGGTCGTCAGATTGCACAAGCCGCCGCTATCTAGAAGTATCTCCGCACAGGGGTTGACGCCTTGGAAATTGGGTCGGCGCTTCTCTCCGGCTTCTGCATTGATCCATCCCGGCTCACCCGAGTAGCGCATTTGCTCAATCTGCCAGTGGAGCATCTCCCGATCGGGTTTTCTCGTATAGAAAATGGAGTTGTTGCTCATTTGACGGTGGAGGAGCTCTTTGTCAACGACCCACTGTCCATCAATCTGCTTGTATAGATTGCTCTTCGCTTCAATGCATGCCGGATCATCCTGATCGACAAGGACAATCTCTGCTGTCCTTCTGACTCCGCCTACGACGACATTCTCTCCTATAATATTGGCAAGATCCAGGCAGTCTATCGGGCGAAGCTTGATCCATGTCTGATCCATGATATAACCGGCCTTCTTAATGATCTTATCGATCTTGAAGAACATGTTTTTGAGGCTGGAGTGTCCGCTTGCAGTCCCGCCGAACGTGACGAGTTTTTCTCCCATAGGTCGGACATGGTCATAGTTGATGATGATGGTTTTGATATTGCGGAAGTCGTTGGAGTGAATGAGATTCAGGAAGTACTCTAAGGATTGGACCCATCCTTCCTTGCTGTCACCTACCGTAATCTTCACGGTAGTATTATTGAAGAAATCCAACGACGTATTGTCTTCGCGATCTCTCTTGCGAACAGGCGTATAATCTTCATGAATGAGTTCATAGTCGGTACGGACTTTGGGAATTTTTTCAACGTCATCTTTTAAGACTCGGATCCCTACACCGCTGCCGATCATCAATAAATAAAAGAGGTCTTTAAAGGCGCGCATGGAGTCAAGCACTTGGAATGAGCAGTTGAAGTTGCTCATGGGGTAGTGTTTGGCGACATCTGTATTTCCGACCCAGAACGTTCTTCCGGAGAGAAATTGACGCATATGATAGATATTGTCAAAAAGGTTCTCGGCTTCTTCGCGGGTCGTGGGAACGAGCGAGCAGTTATATTCTACAGAACGACGGACCGTCTCCCACCAATTCTCTCTTCTATTTTCTTGGGGAAGCCAGCGTGAATACGTTCGATAATATACAAAGTTACCCAGCTCTCCCATCGGAGAGGGATTGTGCTTATATACGCGCAGGAAATCTTCGCTCAAAAGTCGACTTCCAGCTTTTCTCACCGGACGCGTACGGTCTTTTTCATTGCGATAAATGATATAGCGTTTGGCAACGTCTTTTCTCGGGCTATCCATCAGCTGTTCTTCGACTAGGTTCTGGATGTCGTCCACAGAGATAATGCCCTGCCACTTCTTCGCTTCTCTTTCAATATTTTCTGCTATGCTGACTGCCAGCTGGGAGTCAATCCCCATCTCTGTCTCTGCCATGGCACGTTCGATGGCTGAAGAAATCTTGGTGCCGTCAAAGTCGACAGCTGTGCCTTCACGTTTTTCAACACGCAACTTTTTTTCCTCCATATCTTTATATTCCTTTCAGGACATCGGAATCACTCTTCTTCCTCTCGCCTACTAAATGTAGTCCCTTTGTCCGG
>DUVM01000181.1 GCA_012841045.1 Tissierellia bacterium
TTGAGACGAGGGCGGCACTTGATCGCCTCGGCGTGGAAGCGGACATCGTCATCGGATGCGCCGGCGGCGGGTCGAACCTCGGGGGACTCCTCGCAGGATTTATGCAGGATAAGCTGAGTGGGAAAAAAGCGCCCTACATGATCGCTGTCGAGCCCGCTTCCTGTCCTTCTCTTACCATGGGAACGTTTGCCTATGACTACTGTGACGCAGGGAAGGTGACGCCGCTAGCGAAGATGTATACTCTGGGCGCAACTTTTGTCCCGCCGTCTGGACATGCAGGAGGCTTGCGATATCATGGGATGAGCCCGATCCTCTCTCAGCTCTATCACGACGGGTTTATCGAGGAAGCCAGAAGCTACGGTCAAAAAGACGTCTTTACAGCAGCCGTTCGCTTTGCCCGCTGTGAAGGACTGCTGCCGGCGCCTGAATCTGCCCATGCCATCAAAGCAGCGGTGGATGAAGCCCTCAAATGCAAGAAAAGCGGAGAGAAAAAAGTCATTGTCTTTGGGCTGACGGGAACAGGAACCCTTGATCTGACGGCGTATCAGGCGTTTCACGATGGCTTTCTTGAAAACACAGGGCTCACAAAAGAGGATCTGAAAGAATCTCTTCAAGCTCTCCCGCCACAGCCTGAAGAATACTGAGTAGATGATAAAAAACGTCCCGATCGGCGAATTCTGCTGGTCGGGATTTTTTGCGCTAAGAATTCATGTGTCAAGATTTTTCACTTTCGATGGGAAATTGTTCTATAATGAGGTAAGAAAGGAGATGTTTTGGAGCAAACAAGTTTGAACTGGGAGCGCATTGAAGAGATACTGCGGGAGTCGTTTCGAAAAGAAGAAGCGCAGCTGCTTCGTTATTATTACGGGATCTCGATGGAAGAACCTCTGAGTGAGAAGGAACTTGCCAAGGCGGTGGGAAAGCGCGGGAAGAAACTCGCAGAAGCCTTGGACAAAGCAAAGGGACGTCTCTTTCGCCTGTTAAAAGAAGAAGAAATTGAAGAGATTTTGCTCTTTGAAAGCAAGACGCCGCAAGACGAGATGAAAGGAGAAACGGAGTCTGCTGAGACTCTGTAAAGCCTATGGAACAAGACAATAACGTATTTATTTTCAACCATCCGCTGATTCAGCACAAAGTGACTCTCCTTCGGGACATTGAAACCACCAGCAAGGATTTTCGTGAACTGACAGAAGAATTATCTATGCTGATGGCCTATGAAGTGACGAGAAATCTCCCCCTCAAAGAGGTCGATATCGAGACGCCGATCTGTCCCACCAAAGCCAAAAAGCTTGCCGATCAGAAATTGTCTCTGGTCCCCATTCTTCGAGCAGGACTTGGGATGGTCAGTGGGATGCAAAAACTCCTTCCTCACGCACGCGTGGGTCACATTGGACTCTATCGAGACCATGACAGCCACGAGCCGGTGGAGTATTACTGCAAACTCCCTGCAGATATTTCTGAAAGCGAAGTGATTCTTCTGGACCCGATGCTTGCCACGGGTGGAAGCGCCATCGCTGCAGTAGACTTTTTAAAGATGAGGGGAGCAAAGAACATCCGCTGGGTCTGCATTATCGCCTCTACGTACGGCATCGAAGTCCTGCACAAAGAGCATCCGGATGTCGCGATCTTCTGTGCGGCGGTCGACAAAGTCTTAAACGAAGACGCCTACATTGTGCCTGGCCTTGGTGATGCAGGAGACCGTCTCTTTGGAACGAAATAACAGAGGATAGATGCTATCTTTTTGTGTGAGATGTCCATGACGTCTCATATCTTCAAGAGAAAATATGAAAATTCTTTTATTTTTCTCTTGACAGAAATATAGGCAGAGCCTATGATAAGAAAAATTCATAAAAATCGGCTGTGAGAAAGAGAAAGATATCTATTGGCTGCAGAATCAGAGAGTCTGTACATGGTGCGAGCAGACAGCAAGCGGGGATATGTAATATTCACTTTTGAGCTGTTTCGTTTAACGCACACGCAAGTAGACGATTCCGGAAGCCCTCCGTTACAGGGGATAGGACTGTTAGGTCTGAATGAGTGATGGCTTTGCCATAATTAGAGTGGTACCGCGGAAA
>DUVM01000182.1 GCA_012841045.1 Tissierellia bacterium
ATCTCCTCGAGAATTTCCTCTCTTTCTGCTGAACTTAGTCTGGCAAGGAGCTGTCCGTAGAGATCACAGAGAAACTCACGGCTCTGCGGGTCCTCGTTGGCAATGGCTCCCAGTAGTTCCACGCTGACGTCATTGAGTTGTGATTTTGTCAAAAGCGCAATGATGCGCCCGACGAGATTAAAGGTAAATCTTCGGACAGGGCGCGAGGCGCTCACGCGGATGAGATTGAGCATATGTAGGCTCAGGTGCAGAGGGTCTCTTCTCTCTACACATGTCCTGCATAGATACTCAAGACTCATCGCTTTGACATCTTCTGGCGTGTCCGTCTTTAAATTGTCGAGATACATCCGCTGTGCATCGTAACCGTTTGCCCCTGCATAGCGCTCTTCCCACTCTCTCTTGCCTTGTTCACGGAAGGATGGATCAAACGCCGGAGAGTGGACATTGAAGTACAACGTCCGATGGAAGTCTTCCGTTTCAGGATTCTCTTCGAGCAATTGGTTGACCCACCTCGTCGTCTCTGACTCCGTGAGCCACTTTCTTCGAAGCATGCCATCGAGAATTCGATAGCTCAGATGCCTCCTACAGCGGTCCGCCGGACGCATAATCACACGCAGCAGCGGCTCCATAAACAGCGACGCATTTTCCGGCTGACGCTCCATCGCCCGCACGATGCTCCGATATCCGCCCTGTGTCAGCCAAATGACCTTCTCCTGACTCATCAGCGGATAAGGCTTGTACTGCTCATACAGGAGATCTTCAAACAGAGCGAGCATCTCTTTTTCCATGGGATTCGAGGGGGCGCTAGGCGGCATCTCTTTGCGGTAGACGATATCATACTCTCCGATGATCTGCCCCCGAAGTGCTGAGCACTGCCTGCGAACATCTTCACTAGAATGCAAGACGAGTCCCTGCAGATAGCGCAGGATATCTCGTTTTTGACTGGGTGTCAAGTAGATCGAGTACTCTGAGAGAGTCTCCAATAGGCGCAGAATATCCTCCGGTTCTCTTTTGGAGAGCACTTCTTCAAAGAGCCGGCTGATCGATTCTTCGCTTCGCAGTAAGTGCATCATCTTTGTGCTCTCGCGCACGCCCTCAAGATGGATCATCTCTACAAGCTCGTGACCAAAGCGAAGGGCAGGGTCTTTCTCCTCAGGAGGCTCTTCACTCTCACCTTCTGGATCTACGTTGATCCCCTGATGCAAAAGATACTTCTCAAAATCCACCAGCTTGTTATAGACTCTCAGATATCGGCGTTCTTTTTTCTCATCGACATCGTCGAGCTTATCAAGGATCACTTGAAAGGATTCTTCCAGCGTATAAAAACACATCCGTCCCGACGCATCATTTTTCACTCGAAAATCACTGTAGATTAACAGTAATGACTCCAAGCTCAGGCTCTCGGGCTCAAGATCCCACGTCGAGTGGTTCACAGCGATGTTTCGGATCTTCTCCATCCCGCGTCGAGCAAACCACAGATCTGAATAATAGTAGTGATAGTAGGCGATGCGCGCAAGCTCTTCTTCCTTCACACCGTACTTGCCTAAATCATGTCCGGCAGCGGCCCCGCTAAGAAGACCTAGATCAACCGGAATGCCAACCTCCAGGAGATCTCTTCCGATTTTCATGGCCAGATGGTGAACGCCCAGAATATGCTCCAGTGTAGAAAAACCGTGCAGATCTCTGTCGAGCTTTAACAGAAGATAGATATTCTCCGTTGTAAAAGCGTGATGAAAGAGAAGATACTCTCGCGGGGACTCCAGTTCTTTTATTTCATCTTTTGTTAGAAAACGCAGTGGATAGCGCGCCAGAAAGCTCTTCCCTTCAGCTCTTTCTAGCGCATCCGCCTCTTCATACGCAGGCAAAAATTCCTCGAGGAGTTTCTCCCATCGTGCGTTTAGCATATGTGGCTTCGCCTCATCAAACAACGCTTCTTTGAGCCGAAGGAAAAAGTACTCGAGAATTTTCTTTCTGTTCTTTTCATCAGGAAAGAGCCGGGAAAACACTTCCGGCGCCTGGGCGTATGTCTGCATATTCTCTCCTGTAGAAAAAACAGCCTCAGCTGTTTTGTTCGTGTTCGTCTTCGTCTTCATCATCATCGACTATGGTATATTCCGGTCCGTCGTTTTTTCTCTCGGAAGAGGATCGAAACTTCAAGAAGTAGTACCCAAGTACTAAAAGAATCAGGAAGGAAAAAAGCGACCCCGAGCCGAGGCTTCGAAAAATAAAGCTGATCAATGCACTAAGCAGAAAAAGAATCAGCAGAAAGAACAGACATCCTCCGCCTCCAAAACGAATTACTCTCACTTTACTCCTCAATCTCCTTTAATATAGCCATTCCCGCAGATGCACCCAGTCGAGTAGCGCCTGCCTCCACAAACTTCTGAGCGTCGGCATATGTGCGTATTCCTCCGCTGGCTTTGATTCCTTTGGAGAAAGAGTTTCTCATCAGCTCGACCGCTTCACGCGTTGCCCCTCCTCCGGAAAAACCGGTGGATGTTTTGACAAAATCACAGGATGCCGTTTCACAGAGACGGCACACGGCGACAATCTCTTCATCGCAAAGCTCCGATGTCTCAAGAATCACTTTGAGAACATGGCCCTTTGTGGCATCGCGTACGGCCTGAGTATCCGACAGGACATACTCTGCATCGCCGTCTTTTAGGGCTCCTTGGTTGATCACCATATCGATCTCATCTGCGCCGTCGCGAATCGCCTGCGCCGCTTCAAAGGCTTTTGTCGAAGACGAAGTCGCTCCGTGCGGAAATCCGACGACTGCCGTCACACCCACTCCGCTTCCTCTTAGCATTTCAGCAGCAAGAGCCACGCGCGATGGCTGAACGCAGACGGTTGCAAAGCCGACGTCTCTGGCTTCTTGACAGAGCTTTTTGATGTCATCGGCTGTGGCAGAGGGCTTTAATAGCGTGTGATCAATCATCGAAGCCATTTCACGTCTGGTCATCGAATGATCTCCATCTCCTGACCATTCTTTATTGCCGCTGCATTGGCCTCATCCAAATCCAGGTGAATGTCCAGCGCGAATTCATCATGTACACGGCAGAGGACATTTTCAAATACGACGGCTCGGTCTCCGTATGAACACAGTTTAACGATGTCTTTGTCTCGAATGCCAAATCTTTCAGCATCACTTGTGTGCAGATGCACATGACGAGCGGCAACAATCACCCCTTCAGAGATCTCCACTTCCCCTTTCGGGCCGCGAAGGATGGCTCCTGGGGTTCCCTCGATATTTCCTGAGTTTCGTATCATCGCCGGCACTCCGAGCGTAAACGAATCGCTGATGGAGATTTCCACCTGTGTCCGACTTCGCACGGGACCTAAAATGCGCAT
>DUVM01000183.1 GCA_012841045.1 Tissierellia bacterium
ACGGCAACCACTCCCGCCACCAAAAACGCGGAGATGCCACTTGCGCCAAATGGCTTGAGTGCGAGGAGCACCATGATGCCAAACACTTCCATCGGATTGATCCCGGTCTGACCGGTGATCGAGGCGGACATGGTCGTCGTCAACCATGTGCCAAAAATCAGAAGGAGGCTCACCCAGATATTTAACTCCGTAAAGATCGTCAGCATCAGCACGACAGCGGCAAGAAAAATCGGAACAACTGCGTTCATCCTGCGTTTGACGCGGCGGCTTCTGCCAAGGCCAAAGATCTCACCCACGCGGGGGAGAATCCCTACGAGTAGCACTCCGACACCGGCTCCGAGCATCAATCCGATGCCCAGAGAACTGGTGAAGGCCGTGGCCTCTGCCAAGTCTGCAAACAATCCCATGGAGATGCCGATGGGCTGGATCAGAAAATACGTCAGGAATCCGCCTAAAAACCACACCAAAGTGTAGAGCGGTCCGATGATATAGCCGATCCCCAGTGCCATCGGAGAGACATACGCCCCAAATTGAATGTTGTATTTCATGAGGGTTTCGCTGCTTATGAAGGTCGGGATCAGTTGAAACCAGTCTTTCACATACGTAAACGCAGCGGTGATGGCCATCGGGATAAAAAGAAGTTTCGCTTTTGAGCCGCCTGCATCCCCTGCCACCACCGTCTCATAAGCTGCCTGTCCTGTGGGGAAGGGGTGGGGGTTGATGTCGATAAAATACCTTCGCAATACGGCGGTAAACACGAGCCCTAAAAGGGTTCCTGCCAGCGTCATCATAAACAACGGGAAAAACTCAAAAGGCGTATCCGGCATCAACATCCATATGCCCGGGATGGTAAAGGCCACACCTCCTGCCACCATGCCGCCGGCACTCATGGCCGTATGCGTGACATTGATTTCTTTTAAGTTTGTGTTTCCCATCAGTTTTAACAGCGCCATGGACAAGACCGCCACAAAGATGGTCGGCCAAGGTAGAGCCCCCATTCGGAGCGCAACGTACATGGAGCTGGTAGTAATCACGATTGATCCGAGGGCACCAATGACCATGCTCCTCAGAGTGAGTTGTTGCCGAAATCCGATTTCGGCTCTTTGTTTTTCTTGCATTTGTATCCTCTCTTACTTGATTAAGAACTCTTTTAGGGCCTGCAAATCCTCCGGCCGCTGGAACACTCTCGCTTCAATATAGCTGATCAGTGTTTCCAGATCGACTCGCAGGAGGCTCTGTGTATTCAGGCAAAGAGTGTCGGAGGCAACAAACACGTAGTAGCGTTCGACCTCAGGATCTTTTGGGTAGACAACACCAAGCTGACGAAGGGATCGGGCGCTCATCCCCCTTTGCGCGAGAAGTCGCGCCAGTGCGTCCTGTGGCGTTTCAAAATGCAAAAGCAGCGTGCGCATAAACTCCGCCTGCATCTTCTGCTTGGAAACATATCCCTCCAGGAGATAGTTCCCCCGGGCATCCATGGCAAGAAGGATAATACCCTCCCGCGCCTGGAGCGTATACATTTCCGAAATCTCTACTCCCACCACTGTCGTTCGCGCCATGAAATACCTCTAGTCGTCGATGTGCAACTCTCGCAGAAGGAGATACTCCCCATTGGGCTGTTCCTTCCAGACATAGATATACACGCCGGTATAAAAGGGCTGCTCATCTAGGCTCTGCGAATAGGAGAACCTTCCTTTTTCCGTGACGACTCCCTCTTCATCAGGCCAATAGGCTTCTGTCTCCAAGACATGATGCATGGAGCCAAGGAGCGTAATAAAATTATCCATCTGCTCGCGCAGCGCCTCTTTTCCCCTGACAATCTGTCCGCGGTCCAAGAGAATCACTCCCTTTTCATCGTATCCGTTGATATAGGCTTCCACATCCGCCTGCTGCAATGCTTCAATGCGTCGTTTTTTAGCTTCTTCCAACTTCTGTTTATACATAGATCCACCCTTCCTCAATCTTCCCCTCATTATATCAAAAAACCGAGTGAATAAAAGGACAACTCTGTAATCCAGCAGTGTCTCTCATCATTTCTGTTTTTGTTATTAAAAACTTTGCGGACTTTCGCCAACGTCTACTTCTTGAAAAAAAAGCCACTCAAGAAGAATATAACATTTTTTTCGCAGTTTCGATGTAGTAAAAAACTTTACAATCTGCCAGTTAGCGTCTAGCATAATAAGTGATTAAAACATCTACAGCGAGCCCTTTTGCTGATAGATGACCGTGCTTTTTTTCAAGTACACATTCCCAAAAAGAGGAGCCGTCATGAATATTTTGAGCGGAGGAAGTGTCGTAATAGACAGCGAACTCCATCACGATCTTGCAATTGTCTTTGATGCAAAGATCCGCTCCGTCATGAGCATAAAGGATGCGGTGCGACTTGACGCACGCCAAATTCCTTTTACGGGAACTCTCTTGCCGGGATTTATCGACATTCACATACACGGGGCTGCAGGCGCCGACACGATGGATGCGACCTTTGAAGCCCTAGACACGATTGCTCGCGCGATCTCTCGTGCCGGCACCACGTCGTTTCTGGCCACGACGATGACCATGTCAGAAGAGAGCATCATCAACAGTCTTGAAAATGTCCGCTCTTTTATGAAACGACAGAGTGCAGGCGCGCAGTGCCTGGGGATCCATTTGGAGGGGCCTTTTATCAACCCTAAATATAAAGGAGCGCACTTGGAGAAGTATATTCAGCCTCCCACGCGCAGATGGATCGACCCGTTTCTGGACATCATCAAACTCATTACCCTTGCTCCCGAGATGGATCCGGATCATCAGTTTATCAAGGAACTGAGCGATCAGGTCGTCTTGAGCCTAGGTCACAGTGCAGCGACATATGAAGAGGCTGTGGAGAGCTTTCGCTCGGGAGTACGCCACGTGAGTCACTGCTTCAACGCCATGAGCGGGATGCACCACAGAAGACCCGGCGCCGTAGGAGCCGCGCTGAATCAACCCGTCAGTCTCGATTTGATCACCGATCTCCTCCATGTCCACCCCGATCTCTTTTCACTTGTCATCCGACAAAAAGGACCGGAGAAGACCATTGCCATCACCGACTCCATGCGAGCGGCATTCCTAGAAGAAGGGACCTATGATCTTGGTGGCCAAAAAGTGGTCGTCAAAGAGAATACCTGCCGCCTACCCGATGGCACCCTCGCAGGAAGCGTGCACCGCATGGACCGAGCACTGACCCATCTCATTCGTCACACAAACTGTTCTCTCCCGGAGCTTTCGCAGATCATGAGTACTTCTGCCGCAAAGCTCCTGGGAATTGATCACTTTAAAGGACACATCAACGAAGGATACGACGCGGACATGGTGATCTTTGACGATCAACGAGTCACCGATGTCTATGTCGGAGGAAAAAAACAATGAAAATATTATATGCAAAAGACGCAGATACACTGAGCCGCTATGCAGCAGACCGCTTTGTCGAACAAATCAAGAGCAATCCAAAGAGTATTTTGGGACTTGCCACCGGCTCCACCCCCAAGAAAATGTACGAGTATCTGGGGGAAGATACGCACGTAGGAAAGGTCAGCTTTTCCGAAGCCACGAGCTTCAACCTCGATGAATATGTAGGACTCGCCGCTGACCATCCGGCCAGCTATCACTACTTTATGGAGGAGTATTTCTTCTCCAAAGTGGACTTTAAAGAAGGCGCCAACTCCCTTCCAAACGGCGTGGCAGAAAATCTTGAAAAGGAAGCGCTCGACTATGATCAGAGGATCCAGGACGTCGGAGAACTCGATATCCTGATCCTCGGCATCGGTTCCAACGCCCACATCGGCTTCAATGAACCCGATGACGTCTTTGAGCCCCTGACCCATGTCGTGGCGCTTGACCACAGTACGCGACAGGATAATGCCCGCTTCTTCAACTCCATTGACGAAGTGCCCACGCACGCCATCAGCCTCGGGATGCGCGCCATCATGAGGGCAAAAAAAGTGCTCCTCTTAGCTTTTGGTGAAAACAAAGCAGAAGCCATCCGAGATCTGGTCAAGGGAAAAGTCGATCCGAAAGTACCGGCTTCCATCCTGCAGCTGCATGCAAATGCCACGATCTTAATCGATGAAGGCGCCGCATCTCTACTGGATGAGAGTGACTACACTTCTATTTAGCCAAAGGAACATTTTTTGATCGAAATCATCGTCTCATCACTTGAAGACCTTCGGGAGAGCCTGTCAGGCGGAGCGGACCGAGTGGAACTCGTCACTTCTTTGTCTCAAGGCGGACTGACGCCCTCTGCTGCCCTTATGGACGCCATTCTCAAGGAGTCATCCCTTCCTGTTTGCGTTATGCTTCGCCCTGAGAAAAAAGGGTTTCATTACACAAAAGAAGAGATCCGACTCCTGCGCCGCGAAGCGCAACTGGCGGTCTCCTTCGGCGCATCACATGTCGTCATGGGCGCTCTTGATGAAGAGGGCTTAGCAGACATCGGTGTCGTAGAAGAGATTCTTGAAGGGACAGAACTTACCGTGACATTTCACCGCGCCTTTGACGAATCCGCCGATCTTTTTGAGAGTTTGAAAAGAATCAATGGCTGTGAGAGGATCACGCATCTACTCACCTCCGGCGGCCCCGGCAAAGTGACCGACAATTTAGTGACGGTAAAGAAAATTCTCGATCAAGCACGCCCCCGTGTCATCTTAGGGAGCGGCGTACACACGGGTTCTCTAGAAGCAATCTCTAATGCTCTTAGACACTTTTCCTTTGATCTACACGTCGGCACCGGTGTGCGAGATAAGGGGGAGTTTTCCCGTGTACAGGCTCATAAAGTAAGAAAGCTTATAGACGCCGCCCGCCAACTTGGTCTCAGATAAAAAAGAGCTGCCGCCGAATACCCGACGAATCTCGAGCAGCTTTCTATCTTCGGGATCAAAATCGATTTTGGTGCAATCCGCTGTCAACCCTGCCCACTTTTGCAACTACGCGAGGCCCTAAATCTCTTCCGATCGACCTTTGACACAGGTATAAAAGGCTTCCTATCTTCTTGAGAAGAGGAAGCCTTTTAATATATCCAATGAGTGAAAAGCAGAAATGTCCTCAGCAGTCAATACCGCCGTCGACTCGAAGTAGCTGACCGGTTATGAAGGAAGAGTCATCACTGGCAAGGAACAGAGCGGATGTGGCAATCTCTCGCCCTTCTCCGATGCGCTTGAGGGGAGCCATCTCAATCATTCCGCTCATCGTCTCCTCTCCGCCTACACTATCGAGCATAGCTGTACGGATGGCGCCGGGAAGAATGGCATTGACGCGGATCTCCGGGCCGAGTTCGCGGGCAAGCGCTCTGGTCAGGCCGTTGATCGCGTGTTTTGACGTGCAGTAGGCGACGGGGCCCCAACGAGCAGACGTTCCAGCAATGGAGCCGGTGTTGATGACGGCGCCTTTTCCTTTTTCTTTCATGATCGGGGCGACGAGCTGAGTGAGTGTCAGAGCGGACGTGACATTGACCTGCATGACATCATCCCACTCTTTTTCAGACATCGAGAGGGTGGGGGTGATGCTAAGAAGCCCGGCGTTATTGAACAAAATGTCCACTGTCCCGTATTTCTCCAATGTATAATCGACAATTTTCTTCAGTTGGCTGCGATCACTCATATCTGCAATGACATAATCGGCTTCTCCGCCATTTTCTCTGATTTTTTCTACCGCTTGTTTCGCGCGCTCTTCATTTCTTCCGGTGATGATGACTTTGGCTCCCTCTTCTGCAAAGAGATACGCCGTGTCACGACCCATGCCGGATGTAGCGCCTGTGATAATAGCTACTTTTCCCTGTAATTTGCCCATACATTCCTCCTAAAAATCATCATGATATACTTCGCATGGTACGCTTTCACTATATTTTATCATAGGAATGTTATCATATTGAGAATTTCTTGTCAATAAGTTTTAGGTTTTTTTATCTTCGAGTCTGGCGTTTTTGGCGGATAACCCACCTGTGACGTCATCATCCGATTATCTCTCATCAGGTTTGTGTTCGTCTATTTACTATATGTTACCTTGTTGACGTTGGCTTTTATCCCCGCTCGTGCTAAACTTAAGAAGAGTATGTCAAACAATTGTTTTTCTGTTAATAACCTAGGAGGTAAGCATGTATAAAATTGCGAGAAAGCAAGTGCTCAATGACAACGTGACACGCATGTCTATCGTCGCTCCTCTTGTTGCATCCAAGGGGAAGCCGGGGCAGTTTATCATCTTCCGCGTCGATGAATTTGGAGAACGTATTCCTCTGACTATCGCCGGGACCAATAAAGAAGATGGAACGGTTGATATCATCTTCCAGACAGTAGGAAAAGCGACCCGGATGCTTTCTCAAAAGGAAGAAGGCGAGGAAATCCTCGACTTTGTCGGACCCCTCGGAAAGCCCTCTGAACTCGAAGGCGCAAAGCGAGCCTGTGTCATCGGAGGCGGCGTCGGCACCGCCATCGCCTACCCCTCTGCTGTGGCACTCCACGAGCAAGGCACAAAAGTCGATGTCATCGTAGGATTTAGAAACAAAGACATCGTCATCCTCGAAGAAGACTTCGGGAAAGTCGCCGACAATCTCTACATGATGACAGACGACGGTTCTTATGGAGAACACGGATTTGTCACCAAAAAGCTTGAAGATCTTTTGGAAGCGGGCGAAGAGTATGATCTTGTGATCGCCATCGGCCCTGTCCCCATGATGAAAGCCGTCGTCGACCTGACGCGTCCAAAAGGAATCCGAACCCTCGTCTCCTTGAATCCCATCATGGTAGACGGCACCGGCATGTGCGGCGGATGTCGCGTACTGATCGGCGGCAAATCAAAATTTGCCTGTGTGGACGGACCTGAATTTGACGGCTTTGAAGTGGACTTTGAAGACCTCACACGTCGCAACAGATCCTATGTTGATGAAGAGAAAGCACGAGACCACGCCTGCCGCATGGAATTAGCCGCCCTTGAGCTATCGTCAAAGAAGGCTGAATAACTGGCAGATCAATATATAAGGAGAAGTGAATGGCCAAACGAAACATGAGTCCTGAAAAAGTGGAGATGCCTACACAAGATCCTCTTGTCAGGGCCCGAAACTTTAAAGAAGTCGCTCACGGATACACCGAAGAAATGGCACGCGAAGAAGCACTTCGCTGTCTGCAGTGCAAACACAAACCCTGCATGGAAGGCTGTCCCGTCAATGTACAGATCCCCGATTTCATCCAGTTGATCAACGAAGGCGACTATATAGCTGCGAATCAGAAAATCCTTGAAACCAACGTACTGCCGGCTGTCTGCGGCAGAGTTTGCCCCCAAGAGACTCAATGTGAAGAGCTCTGCGTCAGGGGAATAAAAGGAGAGCCCGTAGGTATCGGCCGTCTCGAGCGCTTTGTGGCCGATTATTTCCGCGAGCACTCCGAGCCCGCCCCTCATGACTATGAAAAGAACGGGCGAAAAGTCGCTGTCGTAGGCTCCGGTCCTGCCGGACTCAGCTGCGCAGGAGACCTTGCCAGAATGGGCTACGATGTCACGATCTTTGAGTCCCTCCCGGAAGGCGGGGGCGTGCTGGTCTACGGTATCCCTGAATTCCGTCTTCCCAATGACATTGTGAAAAACGAAATCAACCAGCTTTCGCTCGATGGCGTAAAGCTTGAGACGAACACGATTGTCGGGCGTTCCATTACCGTCGATGAACTCTTCGACGAATTTGGCTTTGAAGCTGTCTTCATCGGCTCCGGCGCAGGACTTCCGGTCTTTCTCAACATTCCGGGAGAAAACAGTGTCGGCGTCTACTCCGCCAATGAATATTTAACCCGCTCCAATCTGATGAGAGCGTATGACGCCCGATACGACACACCGATCCGACAGAGTAAATGCGTGGCTGTCGTCGGAGGCGGAAACGTCGCCATGGACTCTGCGCGCACGGCGCTTCGTCTTGGCGCAGAAAAAGTGTATATTGTCTACCGCCGCTCATTTGATGAGATGCCTGCACGTACCGAAGAAGTTCACCACGCGCAGGAAGAAGGCGTGATTTTTAACAACCTGACAAATCCCACAGCCATCTTGCACGATGAGCGCGGAGAAGTCGTCGGCATGACGTGCATCCGTATGGAACTCGGCGAACCTGACGCTTCCGGCAGACGCCGTCCGATCCCTGTCGAAGGATCCGAGTTTACCCTCGAAGTGGATACCGTGGTCATTGCCGTCGGCACCAACCCCAACCCCCTGATCAAATCCACGACCGAAGGACTCGATGTCACGGAGTGGGGCGGAATCATCGCCGACGAGAAGGGCGCCACATCCCGCGAAGGCATCTTTGCAGGAGGAGACGCCGTCACAGGAGCTGCTACAGTCATCTCCGCCGCAGGAGCAGGAAAAGTCGCTGCTGCCGCCATTGACGAGTACCTCAAGAACAAAAACAACTGATTCCCTTGTTACTTGCCGCATCATCTGATGTGCATGTATATAGTCAGTGACGTGTACTCAAGGCCTTGTCATCAGCTTTAATCGAACCGCATATTGTCGATTATCACCGATATGTCAATGTCAGTTGAAACAATGACGAACAAAGGAGGCATAACATGAAAGGTTATGCGATGTTAAAAATCGGTGAAACAGGCTGGATCGAAAAAGAACGACCTGTCTGTGGACCCGATGATGCGATTATTGAACCCCTTGCCCTCTCACCCTGCACCTCCGACGTACATACTGTCTGGGAAGGTGCCATCGGCGAAAGACACAACATGATCCTAGGCCATGAAGGATGCGGGACCGTTGCTGAAGTCGGATCGAACGTCAAGGATTTCAAGGTCGGCGACCGAATCATGGTAGCCGCTATCACCCCTGACTGGCAGTCAGTCGAGGCGCAAGCCGGTTTCCCGATGCACTCGGGCGGAATGCTGGCAGGGTGGAAATTCTCAAACTTTAAAGATGGTGTCTTCGGTGAATATTTCCATGTCAACGATGCAGACGGTAACCTCGCAATTCTCCCCGACAATATTTCTCCGGCAGAAGCCTGCATGCTCTCCGACATGGTTCCAACCGGATTCCATGGAGTGGAGCTGGCAGATGTAAAGTTCGGCGATACGGTGCTTGTCATTGGAATCGGTCCTGTCGGCCTGATGGCCGTCGCAGGCGCCAATCTCCGAGGAGCATCGAGAATCCTAGCAGTAGGTACACGTCCTAACTGTATCGAAGTCGCTAAAGCGTACGGTGCAACCGATATTATCAGCTACAAAGAAGGTGATATCGCTGACCAAGTGATGGATCTGACAAATGGAAAGGGCGTCGATCGAATCATCATCGCTGGCGGCGGTGTGGAGACATTTGAGACAGCCGTAAAAGCCCTTAAACCCGGCGGCATCATCGGCAATGTCAACTATCTCGGCTCCGGCACCTATATCCAGATTCCACGAGTGGAATGGGGTGTGGGTATGGGCCACAAGACCATCACTGGCGGATTGATGCCCGGAGGAAGAAACCGTCTGGAAAAACTGAGCTCCCTCGTGTCCTCAGGCAGACTGGATGTTTCTTTGTTGCTCACCCATCGATTCGAAGGATTTGACAAAATTGAAGAGGCTCTGTTCTTAATGAAAGACAAGCCGAGAGATCTAATCAAACCCGTCGTCGTCTTGTAAAACAACACATTATACCTATGAAAGGAAAGTGCTTTTTGTGAAAACAATCAGCACTTTCCTTTTACCACTCTTAGAGGAGAGCTCGTGAAAATCCTTCTGATATCTGGCTTTCTAGGAGCCGGGAAAACAACCTTTATCAAAGCGATGGCCAAAGCCACCGGAAGAGAATTTGTCATCGTCGAAAATGAATTTGCCAGCGAGGGCATCGACGGGCAGATCCTAAGCCAAGATGAAGCCACGGCGAAGATGGAGGTCTGGGAGATGGCCGAAGGCTGTATCTGTTGCTCGCTTGATCTGGACTTCTCGCTCTCTGTCTTGACGATTGCCAATACACTAAACCCAGATTACCTGTTAGTCGAGCCATCGGGCGTCGCCCAGCCCACCAGTATCATTGAAAATCTTGAAAAGATTCAGTACGAGCGAATCTCCCTTTTAGCCCCGATTACGATGATCGATGCCGACAATTACTTCTCACAAAGGAGAGAATTTCGCCATTATTTTGAAGATCAGTTGATCGCTGCCGGCACGCTTGTGCTCAGCAAATCCGAACATCTTGATCCACAAGCCTTTGAACAGATCGCCTCATCCCTTGATATCCCCGAAGACGTCGCCTTTCCGTCTCGTCATTACAGCCAATGGAAGAAAGAAGAGTGGCTAGCGCTTCTGGAAAAGGAGTTGACGGGTGATGATATACGACGAATCGGGGAGCGCTTCACCTCCCGCGCCATCAAGCGAGAAGCCGATGAAGAGCTCGAGAGCCTGAGCGTTGATTCGCTCTCCTTTCAAAACCCCGATCAACTGCTCGCCCTTCTTGAAGATATGCTACACGGTAAGTACGGGCAGGTCGTGCGGGCAAAGGGGTTTGTGACCATCAAAGAGGAAACCTTTCACGTAGAGCTTGTCGCCAACAAATTCAGCCTTTTAGGTCTTGGACACCTGAGCGAAGAAGATCTGAGTGAGGAGCTTTTCCACGTCAAGATACCCGGCGACGATTCGCTCCGGCACGATCGACTCATCGTCATCGGAAA
>DUVM01000184.1 GCA_012841045.1 Tissierellia bacterium
ATCAAAAAGTTGTCCGTCCCAGCTTTTTCTTCTTCCATGTTCTTCCAACCATAGTCCTGTCGGATGCCTTCTTTTAGCCGCTGCCGATTTTCGGGGTTTGTGATCCTCTCAAGGATTTCCTCCTGATCACCTGAACGCGCCCATAGGGGAAGCGCGACGGTCATGGTCGTGGCGCTAGCCTGATAAGGATACTGATCAAAGACGATATCCACCCCACGTCCTCGCGCCTCTTCAATCATCCGAAGAACCGTTTTCACCTGCTCCCCTGACTCTTTGTTTTTTGTCTTTAGATGATGCATAATCCCCGGAATCTTGTTTGCCTCGCAGATGTCGATGACTTCCTGCACCGACGCAATCCACTGCGCCCCTTCGCTTCGCATATGCGATACGTACACTCCCCCGGTCTCTTTTAGCACTTCTGTCAGTGCGATAAGTTCGGCTGTCTTTGCGTGAACTCCCGGCTGATAGATGAGACCCGTGCTCATCCCAAGAGCCCCGGCCTCCATCGATTCTCGCAGCCGCTCCTTCATCTTTTCAAGTTCTTCCTCGGAAGGCTCGCGCGCTTCATTTCCCATCACGCTGTAACGCAGGGCACCATGGCCTACATAGGCAGCAAAGTTCGTATTCATCCTCTGACGAGACATGTCATCAAGATAATCACCAAAATGAAGCCATTTGTCTTCAGGGAAATCCTTGACAGACTGCGACTCATCCATCCACTGCACACTTCTCTCAGCGGACATAGGAGAGACGGAAATGCCGCAACAGCCTACCACCACCGTCGTGATCCCTTGCCTCGTTCGATGCTCACTTGTCCTGTATTTCGACTCTGAAAAAGGAAACGGAAGCAGATCAAAGTGCGTATGCACATCGATAAACCCGGGCGCCAGCACACGGCCCGCAAGATCAAAGATCTCCTTGGCTTCCTGCCCTTTGAGATTCCCGACCGCGGTGATGCGATCTCCCGTAATCCCCACATCTCCCATGTACCATGGCGTATTGGCTCCGTCGACGATCTTTGCATTGGTCAGTAACACATCAAACATTTTCTTCCCCCTCAGCGATTGCGTCCTATGCATCACTTTTTTATCTTTATGTATACACACGATTTACCCAAAAAAGAGCGCAATGTACAATTTCTGTCTTGATCAGCAGTAAAAAAAAGATCCCTCTGATCAAGGGAGCTTGAAAAACATGTTTTTAATCCAAGGATGACAGCAGCATCAGCGCATTGTACGCCTGAAGTTTCACACCTACTTCCAGACACGTTTCGTTGATGTCAAAACAACTGCTGTGCGTGGGAGGGCTGTTTCTGTCCTCGAAACCGCAGCCAAGGTGGAAAAAACAGGCGGGTCTGGCTTTGGCAAAGTAGGCAAAATCCTCCGTCCCCATCTGCGCCTTGTCTTTTATGATCACGGCATCCTCACCGAGCATCGTGCGGGCATTGTTCACGACGACATCGGTAATCGCATCATTGTTGATGAGCGAACCGTAGCTCTCCGTCACCTGTAACTGCGCATGTCCACCCATGGCTTCTGCGATGTTTTCGCAGATGCTTGTCAGCCTTTCTCGCACTTGGATTCTCATCTGCGGATCAAGGGTGCGGATAATGCCTTCTACGACCACTTCCTCCGCAATCTGATTTCTCACCCTGCCTCCCTGAATCTTTCCAAAGGTGACGACAGCTGAATCCAGCGGGCTGACGTTTCGGCTGACGATGGACTGCGCGGCGGTGAGGATCTGCGCTGTGATCATGAGCGCATCCACCCCGCGATCAGGACTGGCTCCATGAGCCGATTGACCTGAAACGATCAACTTCGTCATATCGGAAGAAGCATACATTTTGCCGTATTTGAACGCAACATTTCCTGAGGGATAGTCCGGTGTCACATGCAAACCGATGACTGCGTCCACATGCGGGTCTTCGAGACAACCTTCTTGAATCATCCTCTCTGCGCCGCCGCGATCTTCTTCATCAGGCTGAAAGAAGAACTTCAGATTTCCTGCAAAATCTCCATCGAGGGCGCGAAGAAGCTTGATGACGCCCAGAAGAACCGTCGTATGCGCGTCGTGACCGCAGGCGTGCATGACACCTGGATTTTTCGATGCATAGCTGATGTCATCATTCATTTCTTGAATCGGCAGTGCATCGATATCGGCGCGCAGGCCAATTGTTTTCCCGGGGCGCTTTCCCCTGATGATGGCGACGACGCCTGTCTCAGCCACCGGGCTGATGTGCTCCACGCCCCATGAATCAAGAAGATTCACAATTCGACGCATGGTCTTGTGCTCCTGTCCGGAGACTTCCGGCTGGGAGTGAAACTCACGGCGTATCTCGATCAGCCAATCCAGGGTGACATCCGACGCAAAGGCTCTTTCTATCGTGCTTAGCATGTTTTTTTATCCTTTCATGGATCTCTTTTTATAAGAGAGTCATTGAGAGTAGACCTTTTCATGTATAATAGCAAGTAGGTGTTTTCATATCCGTTTATCGTTTCACAGCGACGGGCACCTACATGATCATAAGGTTACATTACCACAAAAATATGGGAGGACTCCATGAGACCTGATCGACTATCCATCGCCAATCTACCGACAAGGATAGAAAAGCTCTCTTGTTTTTCAGAAGATTTCAGTCAGACACTCTATATCAAACGAGATGACCAGACCGGCATCGAATTCTCCGGCAATAAAATCCGAAAACTCGAATATGCCGTCAAAGAAGCGCTGGACAACGGCGCGGACACTTTGATTACCTGCGGTGGCATTCAATCAAATCACTGCCGTGCAACGGCCGCCACTGCCGCAAAGCTTGGACTCCAGAGCATCCTGCTTCTTCGAAGTGACATCAGGGCCTTCCCTCAAGGCAATCACCTTCTCGATCACCTCCTGGGCGCCTCCATTCGCTGGGTCAGCTCAGGGGAGTACGCCAGAGAGCGAACGCAGCGGATGGAAAAGATCGCCAAGCAGCTCGAAAAAGAAGGAAGGAAGGGATACATCATACCTGAAGGGGCCTCAAACCCGATCGGCACCTTTGGATATTTTAACGCCTTTGAGGAAATCTTGAAACAGGAAAAAGAACTCGGCATCACATTTGATACCATTGTGTGCGCTGTCGGCTCGGGTGGAACCTATGCAGGTCTCGCCTTTGCCAATGAATACCATCGCTCCGGTAAAAAAATCATCGGTGTCAACATCTGCGATGACGCAGAGCATTTCCAGGACGTGGTGATGAGTTTTCATGAACCTTTCTGCGACTTGCTGGAGGACACCTTCCCCCTTACAAAAGAGCAGCTACAACTTCTGGATGGATATGTCGGAAGAGGCTACGCTCTCAATACGCCCCAGGAAATGGATTTTCTTGCAGGATTTGCCAAGCGAAGCGGCATCGTACTAGATCCGGTCTATACCGGCAAAGCCATGAGAGGACTCTTTGATGCACTTGGCAAGAACCATGCTCTTTTCGAAAAATCGGAAAACATTCTCTTTATCCACACCGGTGGACTGTACGGAGTCTTTCCTAAAGCAGGAGAGTTTTCGTTCTAAAAGGAGAACCATCTTTCTATCTATCAAACCACGAATTAGAGCGGCCACCGAGCCGCTCTTTTACTTTGGCCGATTAACTGATAATCTCGTAATTTTTGATAAAGGGTGCTAAGGGAAATGCCCAGCATGTCAGCCAGTTCTTCCTTTTCTTTTGTAATCAACAGCGCTTGTTGCATGGCGCGTTTTTCAGCGAGTTGTCGCACCTCTGACAAGAGAAGAACAGGAGCTTCCTGTGCAGCTAAGTTGAGATGCTCCGGATAAATCGTAGACGATTCGCAGATGAGAACGGCTCTCTCCAAGACATTTTCAAGCTGCCTGACATTTCCCGGCCAGTCATAGGCGAGGACACTCTGGTAGGCAGAGTGCGAGAGTCGCTTCTGCGAAAGACCATGGCGCTGACAGAGATCTCGGATCAGACGGTTGGACAGAAAATAGATATCTTCCTGTCTTTTTCGAAGCGGAGGAATCGCTATCGGAAAGACATTGAGGCGATAATAGAGATCTTCTCGAAAATTACCCGCAAGGATCTCGTTTCGAATGTTTCGATTGGTAGCGGCAATGACACGCGCTTCAATCGTAATGGGCTGATCAGCTCCGATAGGGTAGAAGCGTTTATCCTGTAATACGTGCAGGAGTTTGGCTTGGACCGGGGGAGGAATCTCCGCAATCTCATCTAGAAAAATGGTCCCTCCTTGCGCCAACTGAAAAAACCCTTCTTTTCCCTGAGGAAGAGCGCCTGTGAAAGAGCCCGGGGCGTAACCAAACAGCTCGCTTTCAAAAAGGGATTGAGGAATCGCCCCGCAGTTCACTTCGATAAATGGTCTTTTGGGTCTGCCCAGTTTGTGAATGGCCCTCGCAACGACGGTCTTTCCGGTTCCGTTTTCGCCTGTCAGAAAAATATTGGAGTCGTGCTTAGCTGCTCTTGTGATCAGGTATTTTACTTCCATCATGGCCGGACTCTGCCCTTGGATGGTCTCCAGTTGTTTATCGATCTTTCTTCGCTTGGGAGTGACGAGGTTTGGAATCGATCGTTCGATGGTTTCAATCATGTGCTCATGTTTCTTTAGAAGATTTCCAAGATCAGACACATCAGATATTCCCACGCTGACGCCTTGGAAATGCTCTTTGTCCATCTTCGTCAGATTGCAGAGAAATTGACGCTTATGGAGCTGAAAAAACTGATCGCGCAGCTCATGAACCTCACCATTTAAAAGGGACCTCACCGCTTTTAAAAAGGGGCCTTCTCCAAAAACATCCCTCGCATGCAAGCCGATGATATCGAGTTCTTCCTGCGCGTCTTTTTTTGCCAAAAAAGGTTCTCCCATCAAAATGGAGCGAATTGTCTCCTGTCTGTAGGAATAACCTTTTGCCTGAAAGAATTTCACTTCAAGTGTTTTTCCATCCAAAATGACAATATGCCCTATATTGAATAAATAAGAGAGATCGTAATACACGTCATCGACGCCCAGCGTTAAGATGCGGTCACGAAGATCCATTTTCGCACTCAGTTTCTTCCCGCGATGCTTCATCTGAAGACTCAGTATTCGCGCAGGATATTCTCCGCGGAAAAAACGATACTTCGGTAAAAAAGAAGGATTCTGATACGACCCGATGGCAACAAACGAGTCGCCTATCTCGAGTTCAGGCTCATGCCATCCGATGACGTGCAGATCTTCTGGTCGCAGTCCTCCGTCGTCGCCTCCTAAGGACACATCCGCTAAAAGAAGAATGTCTCCTTTCTCGACTTTCCCTGCAGGATGTGAGTACTTGCTCCCGTGAATGACCCCGGTGAGAAACTTGGCCGCACGGTTCAAGTAAGAGATCCTCTCCTCTTCGTCAATATACATCAGGCCTGAGTCAATATGATCTAAAAGCATTTGCGTCAAGCTTTTCATTCCGATTTTTCATACCTCTTTCCGATTTTCTGGAATCATTGTATGTTTTTTCTCCTCACTTAGCAAGGATTTATCCCATTTTTCCAATAAAAACCCGTCTTCTCTTGCAGCTGTCCTCCCCTGGCTTGCTTCTTGCTACTTTCATCTACAACTACGTACCGACAAACTTAGGGCTCATACCCGAATCTAGAGAAAGGAGGCTAAACTCGCTACGTAATTTGTTTTTATAGTGTTTTGACATGCATTTATAACAAAGGAGAATACGTATGATCAACTATGTATGGTTTGGATTGCTGTTTATCGGAATCCTTGTCTCCCTCTTTACAGGGAATGTACAAGTCGTGACGGATGCGGCAATCGATAACGCAAAGACAGCTGTTGAACTTTCTCTCGGACTCATCGGCGTCATGGCGCTTTGGCTCGGTATGATGAGAGTCGCTGAAGAAGCCGGGCTTGTTAAAAAGCTTAGCCGCGCCTTACGACCTGCCCTTGTGAAACTCTTTCCTGATATTCCGCCAGAACACCCGGCGCTTGGCTCCATCATGATGAATATCGCTGCCAACGTCTTTGGTCTTGGCGATGCCGCCACGCCGTTTGGCCTTCGAGCTATGAAGGATCTTCAGACCCTCAATACCACAGACGATACCGCCACTGACTCGATGTGTATGTTCCTGGCTCTTAACACTTCTTCTGTTACATTGGTCCCGGCGAGCGTCATCGCCTATCGGGTAGCTGCCGGCTCAGCAAATGCCGTAGAGATTATCGGGCCTGCCATTTTTGCCACGACGATTTCTACTACGGTCGCCATCATCGCAGCAAAGCTCCTTTCAAAATCAAGAAAGCACAGAGCGACAAAGCCCGACATGGTTGTGACAAATTCCGTCAAAGAAGGAGGCAACTAAATGTTTGTATCCGTAATGAACAATATTTCCCTCTATGCTATTCCACTAATTCTCTTGGGAATCACCACGTATGGTGTGGTGAAAAAGGTCAAGGTGTATGAGGCCTTTACAGAGGGAGCCAAAGAAGGATTTACAACAGCTGTTCGCATCATTCCCTTCCTGACCGCTATGCTCGTCGCCATCGGCGTGTTCAGAGCCTCCGGATCCATGGATTATTTTGCTAAACTCGTCGCGCCGCTCACCAATGCCATCGGCATGCCCTCCGAAGTTCTTCCCATGGCGATTATGCGCCCGCTCTCAGGCGGCGGAGCCAGTGGAATTATGAACGGCCTCTTTACGGAGTATGGACCTGACTCTCTGGTCGGAAGAATGGCCTCTGTCATGAACGGCTCTACCGACACCACTTTCTATGTCCTTGCCGTCTACTTCGGTTCTGTCAGCATCAAAAAAGGCCGCTACGCTCTTACCGCGGGTCTCCTAGCTGACCTGGCCGGGCTCTTAGCCGCTGTCATTATCACAAATATGGTATTTGGCTAATCCGCTTCATTGCATAGTTACTACTTGTCAGCAGCCTTTGAAGAGGAGAGCAGGAAGGATACCGCAGGTATTCAAGAGACATCAAGACGGTTACTCTGCCTGCTCTTCACTTGCTAGCTGCTTTCAATAAAGAAAGGACGAATATGATATTTCCGGAAAAACTTAAGAAGGGGGATACGGTTGCCATCGTCTCTCCTTCCTCACCTGTCACACAAGAAGAGGCCGTCCGCAGCAAGCAGTATCTAGAAAGTCTGGGCTATCAAGTCAAGATGGGCGACTATGTCTATGAAAAACTGGGCGGATATCGCGCCAGCACAGGCGCGGTGCGCGCAAAGAACATCAACGACATGTTCGCCGACAACGAAGTAAAGGCCATTTTCAGCATGCGCGGTGGCGACACCAGCAGCCACGTGGTGGACAAAATTGATATCGATCTCGTGAGAAACAATCCGAAGATCTTCGTCGGATACAGCGATGTCACAAACCTCCACGTGTACTTTAATCAGAAGGCCGATCTTGTCACGTATCACGGACCCATGGTTCGCTCTAACATGATCGATAAATTTGACGATTTCTCCAAAAAGAGTTTTTGGGATGCGCTCAACATGGACGACGAGCTCTACCTGGAAAATCCTGAGGGAGAAGAGTTCAAGGTCTTGCGGGAAGGCAAAGCGGAAGGAATTCTCACCGGAGGAAATCTGGCGCTTCTGAGTTCCATGATCGGCACTCCTTATGAAGTGGATACGAAAGGAAAAATTCTCTTCTTTGAAGACATCAATGAAGACGTCCCCCGTATTGATCGCATGCTCCATCAGCTGAAATACTCCGGAAAAATCGACGATGCGGCCGGTTTTCTCATCGGTGACTTCGCCAACAGCGACAATACAGCCGACCCGAGTTACACGCTTGTTGAACTTTTCAAGGAGTTCTTTGCCGACGTGGATAAGCCGATCTTCTACAATCTTGTCGCCGGTCACTGCTTCCCGACATCTACCTTGATTCTCGGAGCGACATGCGTCCTGGATACCGAGAAAAAGACGATTTTATTCAAAAGATAATTCGGGGTATTTTTGTGATAAGCTTGAACAATAACCTGACTTTATTGCGTTTTCATCCGTTACTCGTGACCTATTGGAGCACTCATGGAAATGAATAGACAAGATCAACGGCTCTTCTTTGACGGATGCGACACGGTCGAGCTGGCAAAAAAATACGGCACGCCGCTTTACTTGGTCTCCCTCAGCAGCATTTATGAGAAGGTCAAGCAGCTAAAGAGCGCCTTTACAGATCGCTATGAAAACACAAGGATCGCCTATGCCGCAAAAGCCTTTCTCACCAAGGGAATGGTACGCATCATAGACGAGTTGGATCTGTGTCTTGATGTCGTCTCTGGCGGAGAGCTCGACTGCGCTTTGCGCGCTGGCTTTCCTCCCGAACGCATCGAATTCAACGGAAATAACAAGCTGCCTTGGGAAATCGATCTGGCTGTCAAAAGCGGAGTGGGAAGGCTGATTATTGACGGGTTCAACGAGCTCGATGGCATCATAGAAAGCGCAAAAAAACATCATCGCACCGTTCCTGTGCTGATTCGATTGACACCGGGTGTGTCTGCAGACTCACACGATTACATTGTGACGGGCAAGAAAGACTCAAAATTCGGTTTTCCCGTGGATTCCCCGGCTCTGTATCGCACCATTGAGCAAGCGATCGAAAGTGAATACACGGATTTTCTGGGCTTTCACTTCCATATCGGAAGCCAACTAGAAAGCAACGAGGTCTATCTCGACTCTCTTGATATCGTCTTTGAACTCCTGAAGAAGCTCCGAAAGGAACGAGGCTTTGTCTCCAAAGAGCTCAACATCGGCGGCGGCTTCGGAATTCGCTACACAGAAGAAGACGATCCAAAACCCTTTGACTATTTCTTCACCCCTGTGATGGAGAAGATCGATGCATTCTTTAAAGAAGAAGGTATGCCTCGACCAGAGATTGTCACCGAACCCGGCAGGAGCCTCATTGGCGAGGCCGGCAGAACCTTATATACGGTGGGAAGCATTAAAGAGATTGCGGGACTTCGCCGCTACGTGATGATTGACGGCGGCATGAATGACAACATTCGCCCCGCTCTCTATCAGGCAAAATACCATGTCGTCAACGCTTCCAAATATGACCAAGAGCCGACAGAGCTTTCTACCGTCAGCGGAAAGATCTGCGAGTCAGGAGATATCTTAGCAAAAGACGTCCTGCTCGCCCCGACAGAGCCGGGAGATATCCTCGCGTTTTATTCCACCGGAGCCTACGGCTACTCCATGGCCAGTAATTACAACAAGATTCCCGTGCCCGCCGTCGTTCTCCTATACAAAGGAAAAGACGAACTGATGGTCAAGCGCCAGACCCTTGAAGAACTCCACAGGAACGATCTCATCCCGGAGATGATAAGCAGACTATGAGAGTGACGAAGATGCACGGAGCAGGCAATGATTTCCTGCTGATCAACAATCTGATAGAAAAAATCCCCCGGGAAGAACAGGCGGAGCTGGCAAAGAGACTCTGCCCCCGCAGGCTCAGCTTTGGCGCAGACGGATTGATTCTTTTAGATCAAACTGAGACAGATGCCGACTTTACGATGCGTTTTTACAATAGCGACGGATCGGCAGGAGAGATGTGTGGTAACGGGGCGCGGTGTCTTGCGCGCTTTGCCTATGAAGAAGGCGTCGCCGCAGAGGCGATGAGATTTGACACAGCAGCCGGAGCAGTGGAGGCGTGGAGACTTGAAGAGAATCGCTACCGCGTGCGATTGCAGCTTCCTTCCATTCACAGAGAAATGAGTGTCGACGTCTGCGGAAGAACACTTTCAGGTGACTATGTAGAGATCGGCGAGCCCGGAGTGCCCCACTTCTGCCTGGAATTTCCAGAGTTGGCTTCCGTTTCTGAGAATGAACTCAGAAAACTGGCTCTTTCTCTTCGCCATCACGATGCGTTCCCCAAAGGGGCCAACATCAACTTTTACACCTTCCTCTCCCCTTCTGTGCTCCTTGAGAAAACCTTTGAGCGCGGTGTGGAGGATTTTACTCTGGCATGCGGAAGTGGCTCTGTAAGTGTCGTCTACAGCCTGATGAAACGCGCAGCGGTCGATAAGAGCGCCTGTATCGATCTTCGTGTCCCCGGCGGTACACTGCAGGTGGATGCCATCTGGCAGGGAGAAGATATGAAAGAAATCTTTCTCACAGGACCTGTCGAACGTATCTACGACACCACATATGACTATTAAATACGACGAAGGCACCAAGAGAAATCTCGGTGCCTTTTTTGTTTGAGCATTAAGACAGAAGCCTGACCTTAGCCGAACGAGCCATTTTCTAATACTTTGCCGTCCGATGTGATCGTGACAATCTGCCACGGGATAAATTTCCCTGACTCCTTGAGTGCCTGAACGGCCGCTCGTTCGAGTCCCCCACAGCACGGAACCTCCATGCGCACAATCTGCAGACTCTTGATGTCGTTTTGCTTAATGATCTCTGTGAGTTTTTGGGTGTAGTCTCCCGAGTCAAGTTTCGGGCATCCGATCAGGACCACGCGATTTCGAGCAAAGTCGCGATGGAAGTTTTCATAGGTAAAAGCGGAGCAGTCTGCCGCGACCAAAAGATGGGCGCCCTCAAAGAATGCCGCATCCACAGGTGTCAGCTTGATCTGAATCGGCCACTGGCGACGCTCGCTGCCCGAGGTCGGAACTTGTTTCGCCGGCGCTTGTTGCATCAACGTGACTTTTTCACCGGAGGGTTTCGGCTGAAGTGTCGTCAAGGTCTTTTTCTCATCTCTTGCCTTCACCGCTTCTGGATCAAAAGGGGCCGCTTCGCGCTCCTCAAACGATATCGCTCCAGCGGGGCATACCGGTAGGCAGTTTCCAAGCCCGTCGCAGTAGTCATCACGAATAAGTGTCGCTTTTCCATCAACTAGGGCGATAGCACCCTCTTGGCAGGCGTTAATGCACAGTCCGCAAGCGATGCACAGCTCTTGATCTATATGAATAATTTGTCTTGTCATACACTCTCCTTCTGAGCTACTTTAGCACAAAACGATTTGTAATTCTGTATCATAGATTACAAGAAAAACCTTTCGGTCCATTTTCAATCTTAGATGGGTATGATCTTTCCAGGAGGAACCGCCATGACTCAGCCAATAAAACCCATGATTACATTTGATGATTTTCTCGCACTCGACATCCGCGTCGGTGTGATTGAAGAGGCTGTTGTCTTTGAAAAGGCAAGAAAGCCCGCTTATCAGCTGAAGGTGAACTTCGGCAAAGAGATCGGCGTAAAGAAATCCTCTGCACAGATCTGTGAGCATTATTCACCAGAGGAGCTCGTAGGCAAACAAGTTCTGGGGGTTTTGAATTTTCCCGTCCGACAGATCGGGAACTTTTTCTCCGAAGTGCTCATCCTAGGCACGTATTCTGAGGGCGGTGTGATCCTCATCACACCCGATCTGCCTGCGCAGGCGGGTGACATTCTGGGATAAGACAAGCATCCCTTCTCTATCAAAAAGGGATGCTTCGTTATTTCATTCTTTTTTAAGTATTAGCGCATATTTTTGAGCGCCGGAATATTGTAGAGAATTCGGCTGAGTGGGATCGATCCCGCCGCGCCGATCAGCCACTGACTGAAGTTTCCGGTAATGCTTTTGACCGGAGCAATCCAGTTTCCGTAGAGAATGGCCTCCGCTACATAGTATCCTCCGATAAGAATCGGCAGTCCTACGAGGAGCGCCAAGAGATTGCGACTGATTTTGTCTCCCTGCCCGGCAACCGACGAGATGGCAAAGCCCATAACAAGGCGGATCACAAAGGTAAACGGCGCCCAGATCGCATAGGGTGAGAGCAGATCAAACAGTCCCATGCCAAAGGCTCCTGCAATAGAACTGCGCTTTGGCCTAAACAAAAGACAGACTGTAAAAAACACAAGATCTCCGGCATGAATCAGGCCTCCCTGAGAAAAGGGCATAGGTACCTGAATCGCATACGTTCCAATAAAGATGAGGGCGATCAAAAGAGCTGTTATTGCTAAGCCTAAAGTAATGTTTGATTTATTCATTGTAATTCCTTCTGTTTTGCTGGCAGTTGCGCAAGTATTATGGCGATAAATATCAGGGCGAATCCGGTGAGTTCACGAGCTGTCATGATCTCATTTAACAGCAGATAACCCCCCACGGCTCCAAAAACCGCTTCCAGGCTTAAGATCATCGAGGTGATGGTCGGATCGGTGTGACGCTGACCCATCATCTGAAGAGTAAAACCTATGCCAGCAGAAAAAATCCCGGTGTATAAGATCGGAACAGCTACTTCCAGAACGCCTTGTAATTCCACGGTTTCAAACATTAGGGTCAGGACAGCGCTCGCGATGGAAGCGAACGTAAACTGCACCATAGAGAGCACCAGTGGCTCATATTTTTTTACAAAGTGATCGATGGCAAAGATATGACCGGCCCACAAAAAAGCGCCGATAAACATCATGACGTCACCTATATTGATGTCCTCTAAAGTGCCGGAAAAACTCACTAGATAGAGTCCAAGTGTCGCCAAGGCCACCCCGACCCAAACGCGAAGGCGGATCTTTTTTCGAAATATCACGCCGGCAAGAACAGGGACGAGAACGATGTAAAGAGCGGTGATAAATCCGGCCTTACTGGCGGTGGTGTACACCAGTCCGCTTTGCTGTAACGTACTGCCTAACAGGAGAAAGACACCGCAAGTGAGTCCTCCTTTGATGGCCCCCTTCGTAATCGGAATATCCTGCCCTCGTAGTCGCATGACTCGGATCAGCAGGTAAAGGGTTAAGGCGCCGAGCATGTAGCGGGCGGCCCCAAACATAAAGGGCCCTACCGAGCCCATCCCCACTCGCTGGGCAACAAAGGCCAAGCCCCATATGGCGCTGGCGAGCATCAGTTGCCCATTGGCAAACAGTTTTTTCTTATCCATTCATTATTCCTTGCTGATAAGTAGATTTCATTCGTAAGTATCTCTATCTAATCCATCTAGAGGACGATGGTTTTCAAGTTTCTTATGTAAAGATCGAAACTCTTCCCAGCCTTCGATCTCCTATCGTTTAGTATATCAGATATTCTATGTATCGTGGAAAAAGCCATCTAAAAATGACTCAGGCTTTTCATATAGGCGTTGAAAGCCAAACTCTCTGTTTGCTGACAAATCTTTTTGCTAATTAATTTGCGATTAACTCATAAATGAATTTTTGCAATGGTCAGAACCATTGAAGCTCTTAGTCGGTATTCAGTACCAAATGAATAGAGAAGGACTCCTTATTCTGGAGCCCTTCCAATGGCATCTATTTATTCGGTCATGTGTTACTTTTCAACGACATTTAGTTATTGGGTCATACGATCAACTTCTAGATAGTAATAAGCAATGTCTAATTGTTTGGGCAGCTCTACTACCACAACGTTCTCGTTTATTTTTCGTGATTTTTGAATTGTATGTTGCTAGTTACGAAGGGAATAGTATAATGGACCCCAGAAATGAGACAAGAAAAATCGGCAATAAGTGAATATAATGGAAGACATGAGTAAGAAAAGAACCCATTACAGTGCAGA
>DUVM01000002.1 GCA_012841045.1 Tissierellia bacterium
CGACAGCTAGAAAGCTAGAAGAGACACTGGAAAGTTTTGGCGTCGTAGGCAAAGTGGTCGGGATTACACGAGGACCGATTGTCAATCGATACGAGATGGAATTGGAGCCCGGCACGAAGATCTCCAGAGTATCTGGGCTGTCAGATGACATTGCACTGCATCTAGCCGTTTCACAGGTGCGTGTCGCTGCGGTGCCCGGTAAAGCAGCGATCGGCATTGAAGTGCCGGCGCAACAAAACGATGTCGTCTCTATCCGCGACATGTTTGAAAGTCGCGACTTTATCGAAGCCACGTCGCCTTTGAGCTTCGTTCTTGGAAAAGACATAGCCGGCAAGCCTGTCGTATCAGATCTCTCAAAAATGCCTCACTTATTGATTGCCGGAAGCACCGGCTCCGGTAAGAGCGTCTGCGTGAACACGATTATCAACAGTTTTCTCTTTCGGATGTCGCCTGATGACGTCAAACTCCTGATGATCGATCCCAAGGTCGTTGAACTGAGCGGATACAATGGCATTCCTCATCTTATTTTGCCTGTGGTGACCGATCCCAAAAAAGCGGCGATTGCCCTTGGATGGGCTGTCAATCAGATGACGGAGCGGTATGAATTGATTGCTGAAGCCAATTGCCGCGACATTGACTCATATAATCTGGCGCATCCGGAAAACAAAATGCCGCGTATCGTCGTGTTGATCGACGAATTGGCGGATTTGATGATGGTGGCTCCGAATCAGGTAGAGGATTCGATTGCCCGTATTTCACAGATGGCAAGGGCAGCCGGCATCCATCTGATCGTTGCCACACAAAGGCCGAGCGCGGATGTCATCACGGGACTGATCAAGACAAATATCCCTGCACGCATTGCGTTTAGCGTCTCGTCCGCCATTGACTCTCGAATCATTCTCGATATGGGTGGTGCGGAGAAGCTTCTGGGGCGGGGAGATATGCTCTTCCTGCCACCGGGCAGCTCAAAACCTCGAAGAATCCAGGGAGCGCTCATCACGGATGAAGAAATCACCAAAATTGTAGAGTTTATTAAAAACCAGGACATAGAAATTGAGTACGACGAACAGGTCATTGAAGCACCGGCAGAAGTGGAAACCCATGCGATGGAAGATGAACTTCTACCCGATGCCATCCGCGTGGTGCTGGATCAAAGAAGCGCCTCTGCTTCTCTTTTGCAGAGAAAGTTCCGGATCGGTTACAGCCGGGCGGGGAGACTGGTCGATATGATGGAAGAAAGGGGAATCGTCGGTCCTCCTCAAGGCAGTAAACCCCGCGAAGTACTGGTGGATTTCTATGATCTAAACAGCGAGGAGGAGAGTTGAAGCGCTTTTACCTAGAAAACCTCGGCTGTTCAAAAAATGCAGGAGATGGGGAAGCGGCGATCATGTCGCTAGTCGACAGAGGATATCTGTGGACGCAAGACCCTTCAACTGCTGACATCCTTATTTTAAATACATGTGGTTTTATAGAAGCCGCTGTCCAAGAGAGCTTAGATCGACTATTCGAGCTGGCAGATTATAAAGTCGAAGGCCACACGAAAAAACTCGTGATGATGGGCTGTCTCTCACAAAGATACCAGGAAAAACTCGAGAGCGAACTGCCGGAAGTCGATGTATTTGTCGGCACAGGATATCTTGAAGAAATGGCGGATGTTCTCGAGAGTGAAGAGCGATTCCATTTTGATAAGAAGGATACGGTGATTCTGTCGGGAAAAAGACCGCTCCTGCATCTGCCTTCGGCGTATCTCAAAATTGCTGAAGGATGTGACAATCGCTGCACCTACTGCTTGATCCCTTCTTTGCGTGGCGCTATGCGCTCACGGAGAGTGGAAGACGTGGTAGAAGAGGCAAGGAGCGTGCTAAAGCAGGGGGCGAAGGAGCTGATTCTGATCGCGCAAGACGTCTCTCGCTACGGACAGGATCAAGGGGAGACGCTGGAAGAACTTCTCATAGCATTAAATGACTTGCCTGGAAAGTTCTGGATTCGCCTGCAGTATGTCTATAGTGACATTCTCACCAGATCGTTTTTTGAGACGATGGCGCGCTGTGAAAAAGTCGTACCTTACCTTGATATGCCCATTCAGCATGTCAGCGATCGAGTGCTTCGAAGAATGAACCGTCGAACGACAAAAGCGCAGATAGAGCAAGTCATTGACTGGGCGAGGGAGATCGTTCCCAACATGGCGCTTCGCACCACGGTCATGGTGGGTTTTCCCGGAGAAACAAAGGAAGAGTTTGAAGAACTGATGACCTTTCTTGAGGACAATCCCTTCGAGCGCCTTGGGGCGTTTGTCTACTCGGATGAAGAAGGAGCTCCTTCAG
>DUVM01000028.1 GCA_012841045.1 Tissierellia bacterium
CTCTCCGACGTCCCTGCCCAAGCGCATATCGTCTACAATGATAAAGATGCAAAGCCTATCCAGTCATTGGAAGCGGGGATGCCTCTGACGATTCCAAGAGGAACAAAGATTCATCTCCTGTTAAAGACAGAGTATGGCGACGTGATATCCCATCAAGTCAAGGCAGATCACTCCGGCGACATTCGCTTCACTTTTGACGCCATGCTGCTTGACGACTCGGACCTTACTAAGCACGTCATCGTCAACGGGGTGGACAAGGGGAAAGTGGCTCAATTTGCCGATGTCGGATTCGTCATCGCTCCAAAAGGTCATCCGCTCCAGATCCAACTAATTGATGAGAAGGAACTCGATCGTCTGTGGGCGATCGCACTCAAAAACGAATCCATCGCCTCAGGAAACACCGTCTATCTGCCTGAAGTCACGGCAGAAATCCGAAACGAGATCATAGAAGCTGTAGCGCAGTTTACATCGGATGTACAGGAAAAAGTCAACGCCCTTAGCACGGACTTTAGCTATGTCTATCCTGATTCCCCTACACATAAAAGGCTATTGGAGGCGATCAGCGAAAGAAGAGCCTCTTCTCGCCCTTCGCATATCGTCCCCGTGAGCATGTATTTTGACTACTCCTCCTTTCAGGTGTACGCCATGCGAGGAGAGATCTACGCTAGCTGCAACGAAGTCTACACATACTATTCGAACGGAAAAAAGCAGAATACCAGCTGGAGAAAAGAACTCATCTATGACGAAGCCAGCGCCACCTGGAAAATGTTCAGCGATGTGATCATCAGAGATTCGGTTGCCAACAACCAGGTCATCTATTTCTAAGTAGGGAAAGAGGAATCTATGGAGACTGTACAGAATCAAACACCAAAAAACACAAAGAGCCTTCCCATTGGATGGCTGGTATGCATTGCCGGTGAAAAACTCGCAAAGTACTTATCCCTTTTATGCCCTGTCGAAGACTATCGGGAGCGCGAAAGCATCTCATGGGGCTTAGATGAACTCCTCGGAGATGCTCGCCTGATCTTTGAGCCAAAAAGCGCAAAGATGACCTTCCTGCCAGGCGAAGGGAGAAGCGACATGGAACTCAATCACCAGAAAGTTGATGAGGCCGTAGAGCTTGTGCACCGGGATATACTGAGTGCAGGAGACGAGAGCTATCAATTCATCGCTTTTTGCGACGAAGTTCATCAGTGGGATCCGTGGAACGAGGAGGCGGGACATGAAGACATGTAATCAGTGCAATAATCAAAATGAAGAAAACGCCAAATTTTGCTGGAAATGCGGCGCTGAATTTGTAGATGAACCTGTCAAAAAGGAGGCGAAAGGCGAAAAGATCTGCCCCTCCTGCTCTGCTAAGAACCTCAAGGAGAGTCGCTTCTGCTTTCAATGCGGTCATGACATGAGTGAGGTCCAAACGCCCGAAGAAGAAACACCCTCTGCCTCTGGAGACACCATCTGTCCGAACTGTCAGAGTGTCAATGAGCCTGACAGCAAGTTCTGTTTCAAATGCGGACAGAACTTATCTGAAGAAAAAGCTGCTGCACAAAAAGAGGAACAGGGTCTTGTCTGCTCGGCATGTGATGCGCTCAACGAAGAGGGCAGTTTGTTCTGCTTCCGCTGCGGAGCGAGCCTGGAGCCACAGTCAGAAGCGGAAGAGTCACCACCTTCTCAGGAAGCTGGCTGTCCCCACTGCGGACAAGAAAATGAACCGGATAGCAAATTCTGCTTTAAATGCGGAAAACCCTTGCCTTCCGCCGACTCGGTAGCAAAAGAAGAGTCAGCTGAAAATATCTGCGGCAACTGCTCAGCAGTCAATGATAAGGACAGCAAGTTCTGTTTCAAATGCGGAACCCTTTTGATTGTTCCACCCCAACCCGCTCCCAAAGAGGAACCGCCACTACCTTTAACGCCTAAAAAAGAGGTGAGATTTGCCATCCGATGCCGGGAATGCGGCAGTTTCAATGACTTTCAAAGCAAGCAATGCGTGCGCTGCTCACAAGCGTTATAAGCACAACCTGTCTAGCGGAAAAATGAAGACAATACAAAAGGGCGAGGATGATTCCTCGCCCTGATTTGTGATCTTGCTCTATGCGCGCTTGCCCATGACAAGTTGCTTGAGGAAAATCAATATGACTGCGCCGAGAACAGCAAATAGTGCACCTTCAACAGAGAAGTCATTGAAGTTCGTGCCCACCGTCATCGTCGATATCCAGCCACCGAGGGCGGAACCGAGGATCCCGATGATGATGTTTCCTACGACGCCGCGCTGATCTTTCATGATGGCGCCGGCAATCCAACCGATCACTGCACCAAATACTAACCATAGTATAAATCCAATCATTATTATCTCCTTTGTTTTCTATAGTGAAACCAGTATGAGAGTAAAACACAGATCTCTTTCTACTAGTTCTACGTCATCTGATGAGAAATGACTCATTCCGATAGTCGTTGTGGAGTGACATCAAAGGCGATCGAGCTGTTGCTACCGTTGGTGCGCTCCCAATTAGTAATAGATACCGATAAAATTTTTTTGTACGGGAATGGGTGCACCCTCTGCGCGGTCCATCGTTCTAACCGCTCTTTACTTTTCATCAACCTTACTTGTCTCATTCTTGAAGTACCCCAGACAAAATTTGATAACAATATTCTTGCATTAAGTATTCTTAATTTATAAATAGAATAAAATATAAATAATATGACGCATTTTCATCCGGCATTGACATACAATGGTCATCTTTTGATACTTGTCAGCGACACATTTTCGCATAAAATACTATCACGAATTGCTTACTAACCTCGTATGAACTGGAAACACGCCGCTGAAGGACAAACGTCATAGTTCAGAATAATGATCAAACCGGTCGACACGTGTCGGTTTACTGAAGTGTAGAGAAAAACGTCTGCTATACAAAAAAAGAAGGAAATATATTGTTACATTTTATACTCGTAGATTCCTTGAAATCTAAAATTAAAAAGTTTATTGCCTTGCATCTACTTACTGTACAAAAAACGGGGAGTGAAAGCCTCCCCGTTGTCGCTATATTTCCTCTTTTTATCCTTCAATAACGGTCCCGCAAACGCCTTCCATCGCCTCTCGGGCCTGAAAAAGAGATGCGATGATGGCTTTTCGCCCCGGCTTGCTGCCGGCAAACATAGCAGCCGCTTTCATTTTGGGGAGCATGCTCCCAGCTGCAAAGTGTCCCTCGTCAATATATCTCAGCGCTTCATCCACGCGAATATGTCCGAGCTTTTGTTCCTGTGGTGTGCGAAAGTAGAGAGAAGCTTTCTCGACTTCTGTCAAAATCAAGAGGATATCTGCATCCATCTCTTCAGCTAATCGCTCTGCCGCAAAGTCTTTGTCAATGACGGCCGCCACCCCTTCAAAAGATCCGTCCTCGTTTTTAATGACGGGGATACCGCCGCCTCCACAAGTCACCACCACGGTCTTTCCCCACAGGGCCTTGACTGTTTCAATCTCTACCACCTGAATCGGTCGCGGAGAGGCAACGACACGACGCCACCCTCTCCCGGCATCCTCTTTCACGGTGTAGCCTTTTTCTTGTGCAAGCGTCTTAGCTTCTTCCTCAGTGTAAAACGGTCCGATCGGTTTTGTAGGATCCGAAAACGCAGGGTCCTGTGGATCGACTTCCATCTGAGTGACTAGGCTCACCACCGGCAGATCGACTTGTCTCTTATCCAGAGCATGCTTTAGCGCCTGTTGGA
>DUVM01000029.1 GCA_012841045.1 Tissierellia bacterium
AATCACAGCATTTTCATTCGGAAACCACGACAAAATCTCTCTGTTTTCTACTTCTGGTTTTACGACAAGGACGATCACATTGTCGACATAGCCATATCCCGTGTTCGGATCGATCTTTATATGTTTTTCGTCTAGCTTGTATACTCTGTTTCCTATATCAACAGGCTCAGTGCTACTCTCCTGATTATCGCTTTGATTGATCGTCGCACAACCGCTCAACAACAATATCGATAGCAGGAGACACAAAACTATTCTTATGTAGTGACGTTTTTTTCTGTTCATTTTTTCTCCTCGATGTCACAACGATGATTGTTTGATCTTAGTGGCTCTGCACCGTTTTGATCTTATTGTTTTCTCCCGTATTCAACCCACATGTCTTCACATGTTATCTCAGGCGGACGTTATATCCTTCTTTCTCTTCACTCCTATTAATGTGTATATTTTATCAAGCCTGCTCTTCTACGCCAATAAAAAAATCTGGAGAAGATTTCCAGATTTATGAGATGGGGTTCTCCTACTGTCAAAACCCCTCCACTGTGTTTCGTTCTTTGATGCTTTTACAAGTGAATAGGGAAAGTGATCGAGACAGCGCCTTTGAATGTGGAGATATACCCAAAGAATGTATTTCCTTTAAGATTACAGGGTCCAGAAGCTATACAGTTGAAAATAGACGCCTATCAAAAACACGCCTACCAAGAAAACCCATGTCACTATCACTTTTATCCTCTCCCATCGGCTCTCTGACACTTTCTTAAGGAAAAAGAATCGAATGATCAGGGCAAGCATACAGACAAGAAAGATGGCAATTAGAATCAGTTGCCAATAGTAGTGTGCTTTGGGCTGAAAAAGCATCAGCTGTATAAGGAGAATCAGAAGATTGACAAAGAATAACACTAGGGTCAGACTCGATAAATAATTCCATTTCCTCCAAGGGCGCTCTATGGTGTGCATCTGACGTTTTTTGAATCGGAAGTTCCTCAGAGGTCGAAGGATCAGACCTCCTCCCAGGAGTGTCAATGCGCCATACAAGGCTCCGCCTAACAAGAAGAAGATGCCAAGGATTCGAGCCCAAAGACTCACTCCCGATAGCTTCAAATAATCGGTGTAGAGCATTTGCACACGCGGTATGCTGCCCGATTGCGTTTCACTCCAAAATGACTCTCGATCGCTCTCGTCCATCTTTTGAATCATCAGACTCGTAAATGAAAACGGTCCGCGAAATACAGCCCGGGCGCTTGTCAGCAGTGACGAGGGGATCGTTCGAGTGCCAGAGTAATATGTAGAGTTCTCAAAACTCCCAAAGATCAGCTTGGGAAACTCATAGTTAAAAAGCTCTTCTTTTTGTTGGTTGCTCATGATCACAAAGCCGATGCCGTTTTGTCTATCCAAAAGAAGGTGAGACGAGCACGACGCCGTATTGCCTCCGTGTCCGATAACATTTTTTTCAAAGGGATATTGCCACAGTCCATGGCTATTTCTAGGTGTGCCATCTTCAAAGAACAGACTCGTCTCAAAAAATGCTCGTGCTGTCTGAGGGCTCTCAAAGAGTCGAGGTGCATCCGGCTCCAGAAGCGCTTGGTCAAACAGACGAAAGTCAGCTAGTGTCCCAACCGCCATTCCGGCAGGATACAGTGGGATGGCAAAAAACGTATCCTCTACATGCGATCCGTTTTCTGAATAGGATCGCAAGTGGCGACGTCTGTTCAGCACATCCGGCTGATCAGAGAGATCCGGGCGAATGGCCGTTTCTTTCATCTCGAGCGGCTCAAAAATATGTTTGATGACGTAGTCTGCAAAGTTTTCTCCTGAGATCACCTCGACGAGGTAGCCGGCAAGAGATGTGCTCCAATTTGAGTACGCCGTGACGGTGCCTGGAGGAAAAACCTGAGCTGGTGGATGGCTCTGTAGCGCGTCTCCCAATGTTGGTATCTTGCTGTCCATAGGAACAAAGAGATCGATCAACATTTCCTGAAAGCCGGCGCTGTGATGCATGAGATCCAAAAATGTAATCGGTTCGTCAAAGCGTAGATTCGTCAAAAAGCCATCCGGAAGATAGGTGCGGATATCATCCTCTAGGCTGATCTCCCCCTTTTCGGCCAGCTGCATGACGCTGATCCAGGTCAGGAGTTTACTCACCGATCCCCAGTCAAAGACGGACTGATCATTTACCTTGACTTGTTCTTCTTTGTTCTCGTAGCCTAACAAGCGATCATATAAAATCTCATCAGAGGTGAAAATAGATAAATGGGCGCCGGAGATATCTTTTTCGTGCTCTTGTACGAATGCATCCCACGAGGCGTTTGCAAAAGATACGCCACTGCCCGACAATATAAAAACGATAAGGATGAAGGCCAACAATCTTTTCATTTTTCGTCCTTTAAAACATGATTTCTACTTGCGATTATCGTACCATCTCATGTAATTGGCTCTATGTCTCCTGTGTAAAAATTATGTTAAAACGATATAAAGTTGAGCCCTCTTTCTTAAGAGGGATGCTCATGCGCACTGGCCGTCATAAAGAAACACCTTTCTTTTCGAAAGGTGTCTACGTATCTTGTTCTATTAAAGGATTTTCAGTTTGGCTCCGTGCCGATCAGCTTCGACGAGGCGCAATTTCCATCGATTCTTCAACTTTTTTAAATCTTCTTGAAGCCCTTGCAGTGGATCACGTTTTCGTCGGATCAGAAGCAGACTCGGTCCCGCGCCGCTGAGGGCCACAGCAAGCGCCCCTCTTTTCTTTGCCAGCTCAATCAACTGCAGAGAATCTTCGATAAGTAAGAAGCGATAGGGTTGGTGGAGTCGGTCTTGAAACGCGTCTGTTACGAGCTTCTCATCTCCACTTCCGAGCGCGCTGATGGTCAGTCCCAGCTGAGAGAGATTATAAGCGGCATCCTTGAAAGAGACTTTCGCAGGCAATGCTTTTCTCGCTTTGGCTGTTGGCAGAGAAAAGGCCGGAATCAAAAGAGCAAACGAAAGATGTTTAGAAAGGGGAAGTTTACCGTAAGAGATTTCTCCATTTTCCCAGCTCGATGTGATCAGTCCGCCAAGAAATGCGGGAGCCACATTATCAGGGTGCCCTTCCAGACTCGCTGCCATCTTTAAGACGTCTCTCGCTACTATCTCTGTTCCTGAAATGTGGTACGCCGCCATGACGCCAGCTACAATGCAGGCAGCAGAAGAACCAAGACCCTTTCCGACGGGAATGGTGCGCGAAACGCGGACCTGAAGATTGGCTCCCTCTACACCGAGTTGTTTTAATGTCTGCCGATACGCCTTCAAGGATAGATGTTTCGTATCCTCGGGCGCCGTCGTCTCTTGAAAGACAAATTCTCCATACAGTCTCAGCGCTACACCCAAGGAGTCAAATCCCGGCCCCATATTCGCGCTACTGGCAGGCACTCTGACTTCAAACATGCAATACCTCCAAGACATTCGCTTCCATGTCTTCTTTCCTACAGATTCTCTCCTGCGTCCTCTGCGAATCTTCTAGTTTTTGCATCGGTTCAGGTAGAGGCAGATCTGTCAAAGCACTCAGTGCTTCCAGATCCTGTATCGGATCGTGGGAGCTCGTTTTTCCGAGGCTCTCCAAAACAAAGGAAGGAAACTTAAAGGGGCTAGCTGTGGCCACCACAATCCCCTTTTCTTTTCTTCTGTGAAGGAGAGAGGAGGCGACGGCCGTATGCGGATCAAGAAGGATCTGCTCCTCTGACCAGACGCGGCGAATCTCTTCACGCACCTCATACTCTTGAACACTTCCGGAGCGGAAGCCGCTAAAAGGATGAGACCAGTGAAAACGGCGAGAGGTCTCCAATTCGTTCATCGCTCGGCGCACTTCCTCTACTCCACCCGTTTCATGGAGTAGTCGCTCCAGGTTGCTGCTGACAAGAATATCCATAGAAGGCGACTGACTGCGGATCAGCTCTCTTCCAGCGTCATAGACTCCGCTTTGGAAAAAACGATCCAACACATCGTTTTCATTCGTGGCAATGAGAAGCTCGGCGATGGGTGCCCCCATCTTCCTCGCCCAGTGCGCAGCGAGGACATTTCCGAAATTTCCGGTCGGGACGCTAAAGCGCAGTGGAACACTCTTTACATGCAGTGATGCATAGACATAGTAGACAATCTGCGCCAGCAGTCTTCCCAGATTGATGGAATTGGCAGAGGCGACTCGCCAGCCTTTATTTTGGAGTCTCTGATGAAAACGCACATCTGCCAGCATCTGTTTCACACCTCTTTGCGCATCATCGAAGTTTCCGCGCAGGCCAATCACCATAGCATTCTTTGCGCGCGTGGTGAGCATCTGTCTTTCTTGAAGCGGGCTGACACCGTCTTTTGGATAGAAGACAATCGTTGAAAACCCTTCCACACCAGAAAAACCTTCGATGGCCGAAATCCCCGTGTCACCGCTGGTCGCTGTGAGTAGAAGCGTGTTCTCCTCTCTTCCCAGGTGTTTTTTCGCCAATTGCATCAGATGCGGAAGAAAGCACAGGGCCATATCTTTAAAGGCAAGCGTCGGTCCGTGAAATAGCTCAAGTACCGCCATATCTTCTCGCTCAACGAGCTGAACAGGCACGGGATGAGAAAACGATTGGTAGGCCTGCTCCGCTGACTCTTTCAATTCCTCTTTTGATATTAAGGAGAAAAAGGGGCTGAGCACAGTGGACAGCAGATCAGGGTAGGATAATGAGCGTAAGCTCTCCCCGTCTGGCAGAGAGGGAAAGGCAAGTGGAATATACAACCCTCCATCAGGCGATAAACCATGTAATATTGCCTCTTCTGCCGTTGTTTGTTGAACATTCCCCCGCGTGCTTGTGTAGTTCATCATTTCTCTATCGGAATCGCCACTGCTCCAGGCGGGAGCATGGATTTTACTTGGAGGTATTCTATGGGAGCTGTCAGCCAGATATTTTCTCCCCATTTCTCCTCAACAGGTAGCGTAAGCGGTTCCGCGCTTCGGATATAAAACCGTGTCTCTTCGTTAAAAGGCTCATGATGCAAAGGCTCTTTTTTTGCCACTAAATCTTTTCTTCTGAGTTCAAACAAGGCATCTTCTAGATCGCTGAGCATCGCATGGGCCGTGGGATATCTGCCGGCCCCCGAGCCCTGAAAACTGACCTTGATAAAATTCTCCCCGAAAAACTCGACGCCATTTTCTGCCCCGTCCATGGCTCCGAGAAAACTGGCCTTGGGGAGGGCAACAGGGTGAACGGAAGCCTGTACTCGTTGGCCTTCTCTTTTTGCTTGGGCCAAAAGACGAACAGCATAGCCCCTTTCGCCTAAACGCGAGATGTCTTCTTGCTTTAGCTCGGTAATGCCCTCTAGAGAGATATCGGCTTCTTCGGTTTTTCCCTGAAAGGCCAACGTGGCTAAAATTCTCAGTTTGCGACGGGTGTCAAACCCACCGACATCGTCGATGGGGTCTGCTTCGAGAAAGCCGAGTTCCGTAGCCTCCTCTACCACCTCTTCATACGAGATCGACTCTTCCCTCAGCTTTGTTAAGACATAATTGCAGCTCCCGCTCAGCAGTCCTCTGAGCGATCGGATTTCTCCGTGGAGGCTGAGATCTTGAAGAGGTTTAATTAGAGGCGTTCCACCCCCTACGCTTGCTTCGTAGAGAAGATAGACGCCATGTTCGCGAGCCTTTTCGCTCAATTCTTCGAAGTGTAAGCTGAGGACAGATTTATTGGCCGTAATCACGTGCTTTTTCTTTTCTAATGCTTCCTTCATCAGTCGGTAGCCGAGGTCAATATCCCCTGTCGCTTCCATGACAATTTGCACCGTTTCATCATCAAGTATTCTTCTGACATCGGATGTCAATATCGCGCCTTGAAGGTCGATGTCGCGTGGTTTTGATGTATCTCGCACCAACACGTACGGAAGATCGACTTGTTTTCCCAGACGCTGCTCAATGGCTTCCTTTCTTTTGTGAAAGAGATCCATGACTCCCTGTCCAACAGTTCCGTATCCTGCAAGCGCTATGCGGATCATTGTCTCCTCCTGATGATTTCTTCTGCAATCTGCACCGCATTGGTCGCTGCGCCTTTTCGCACGTTGTCGGCTACAACCCACAGGTTGACGGCAGATGGAAGGCTGGTATCTCTTCGGATCCGACCGACAAAGACATCATCCTTTCCTTCACTGTCCTCCGGCACAGGATATAGGTTGTTCGACGGATCATCCAACACCGCCACCCCCGGGAATTCTGCAATGCTTTCACGGAGTTGTTCAATGGAGAAAGGACGCTTAAGCTCAGCGTTGATGCTGACGCTATGACCAAAGCGCACAGGTACTCGTACAGCTGTCGCCGTCACGCCGATGCTTTCATCTCCCAAAATCTTGCGCGTTTCATCGATCATTTTCATCTCTTCTTTGGTATAACCGCTTTCAAGAAATGCATCGATATGCGCGATGACATTGCCCTTGATCTTTCTCGGATAAAACTCCTGCACCCCCTCATCTAGG
>DUVM01000030.1 GCA_012841045.1 Tissierellia bacterium
AAACATTCCACAAGACGGATGGGAGGAAACTAAAGAAGTACTACTTCTCGCGTATCTTTGGTACAATGATTAGGACAGCGTGCCATCTAACACATGATCTATCGGATGTAAGACGACATCCTCTTATACGCTGGTATAGAAGAAAAACAACGATCTTCAACGATTTCTTCTAGTGATAGAAAAGTTCAGCCCGGAAATACTGCGCAGTGAAAAGGACAAGGAGTTTTCTGATGCTAGAATATCAGATGATAACTGTACTCTGCAGACGATTCGATTATAGCGGCGCCTACAACATCGCCCGTGCATTGAATATACATCAGACACCTCTAGGAAGTCTCCTGCAGCTTTGTAAAAGCAGCGTGAATTTTGACTTTCATGCAGCTCGTTCGATGCTTCCCGATCTGAAAGATTTTTTCTCGAAAGAGGACAGCAGGAAACTTCAGAGAAACCATGAAGCGCTCATTGCAGGAGAGCCCGACGCCATGTTCAGCGAGCATTTGTGGAGTATGCGCTTCCAGCTGGAGCAAGAGGAGTTTATAGATTTTTTGGGGAGGCTTTACCGATTCAATGAAGCCTTTTTCAAATACGTCTTTGTCCTAAAACATACGGGAAAAAAATCTATTTTTGACGAAATCTATGAGGAAGGAAGAATTCTTCGCATCCTTCGAAAGAAATACAATATCCACAACCGAAACATCATCTTTGCGATTCATACCTTCCTCCTGCAGACTTCCCCGATGATGCCTGGAGTAAAGCAGGCGCTGGAGTTTTTAACAGGAAAAGAAATGAAAGCGCTGGCAGATCTACGCAACAGTTCGATTGTCGGCCACGGTTTCCGAGCCGTATCGGAGGAGATGATCACGCAGCAGTTTGCACCGCCAAAAGTCCTTTTGGATCAGCTTTATCTGCATCTTCAACATGTCGGTCTGAACATCGACACGCAAAAATATCATCTGATGAATGATGTCATTACTAAAAGTGTAGAAAGGGAATTTTCATGAACCTGAGCACGCTTGCCGCTTCGGCAGAGCATCCGTATCCCATTCTTGCTGCTTATGTCAACGGCGAGATTCGTGAACTGAGCTATGATCTGAAAGAAGGCGAGACGTATTGCTGGATCGACCAGCGAGATGATGATGGGATTCGCATCTTACAGCGGGGTCTGACATTTTTGTTTTATATCGCTCTGCGACAGCTGTTTCCGGGGCACAAGATGGAACTGCTTCATTCTCTGTCGGACGGTCTGTATTTTGAGGTAAGCGGAGAGACGCTTCATCAGGATGAAATCCAGAACATCTTTGAGAAAATGGAGGAGATTCGTCTGGCGGATATGCCCTTTACCAAGTGGGAAATGAGCATCCCTGAAGCGGCAGAGCGCTATGATGAACAGGGACTGACATGGAAGCGAGATATCATCGTATATAAGCATAACCCAGTAGCCACGATGTATGAGCTAAAAGGCTACGTGCATTACTTTTTCGGATATATGCCACTTAGCACCGGAGCACTTCCCGCATTTGAGCTGTTGAGCTATTCCCCGGGAATCATTCTGCGCCATCCGACAAAATCGCATCCTTCTGGTGTTCCTCCTTTTATTGAGCAGCCGAAGTTGCATGCAGTGCACATGGAGAGTGGGATCTGGGCAAATCTCCTGGGCGTTTCCAATGTGGCGCAGCTCAATGCCATCGTCACAGAGGAAAACAGCATTCGAGAATTGATCCAGGTGCAAGAAGCCCTGCAGGAAAAAAAGATTGCACACATTGCCGATATGATCAAAGAAAAAAAGAGCCGCGTCATTTTAGTGGCAGGCCCTTCTTCGTCCGGAAAGACGACCTTTACCCATCGCTTGAAGATCCAATTGATGGCAAACGGAGTCTTCCCAAAGACCATTTCTTTGGATAACTACTTTATTAATCGAGTGAACACACCGCTTGACGAAGACGGAAAGCCCGACTATGAAGCACTGGAAGCACTAGATTTGGAGCGTCTCAACCGAGACCTCGCCGCTCTTTTGGAGGAAGAAGAAGTCTCTCTTCCTATCTATGACTTTATCCTCGGCGAGAGGAGCAAAGAAGAAGTGCTGATGCGATTGGAGCCGGGACAGCCGGTGATCCTTGAAGGGATCCATGGTCTCAATGACAAACTGACACCTGGCGTTCATCTTAAAGACAAATTCAAGGTGTATATCTCTGCGCTAACACAACTCAACCTCGATCCGCACAACAGGATCCCTACGACGGACAACCGTCTGCTGCGCAGGATGGTCCGTGATTTTGCCACGAGAGGCCACAGCGCGGAGGCAACCATAGAAATGTGGCCAAGCGTGCAGAGAGGGGAGAACCGTCATATCTTTCCGTTTCAGGAACAAGCCGACGCCATCTTTAATTCTGCACTGATCTATGAACTGGCGATTTTAAAGAAAGTCGCGCTGCCTCTGTTAGAGGAGATCAAGCCGGGTAGTCCTGTGTATGCACAGGCAAAAAGACTGAAAAAGTTTCTATACTATTTTGAGAACATTGAGGATGACAGCTGGGTACCCTCGACATCGCTCCTGCGGGAGTTTATCGGAGGCAGTAGCGTCCTTCCCTAGAGGATTGAATGGATAAGCAACTGAAAGACAAAGTATTGAGTCTGGCAATTATGGCAGTGACTGCGCTGCTTTATTTTGCGATCAGTTCTTCACTCCTTTACAGGGATTTCTTTATCCGAGAGTTTGGCAGGATGAGCATGAATATCTCATTGTTTCTTCAACTGCTCCTGCTTGTCAGTGCTGTCGGCATGTTTTTTATCAATGCCTACGGTTACAGCATCTTTAAAGAAGCGAGAAATCTGCTGATTTCGCTCGCGCTGTTTTTATATATCATCGCCGTGGGGATCGGCCTGATCCTCACCGTCAATGAGCATATTTACATCACGGATCTCGATCGCCAGACGGCACAGGAGATGATGCTCTTATTGAGTATCTCTATTCTCTCGACATTGCTCATTAAGCTGTTTGTCGTTCGACAGGATCTGTTCTCAAAACTTCCTCTGCGGACACTCCCGTTTCTTTTCGGAGGGGTTCTCTTGGTGATCCTGCTCATCTACCGCCAGTTTTATCTGGGTTCGCCGATGGGAGAGACCTTTGTCCTGATCCTGTTGTATCTATTGATCTTCGCCAATTTCATCGGATACGGGTATAAATACTTACTTGACGGAGATGCCATTTCGAGAAATCTCCTCTTCGTCGGGCTGATTCATGCTGTCAGCCTGACGCCGATGATGGACCCGGTGGAGATGTATCAACACACTGTTTCTCTGAGCTTTCGGGCAATCAGTTTGTTTGTGCTGTTAAACACTTTTTACCGACATCTCTTTACATCGTACTTAAAAGAGGTGGAGACAATGAGTGAGCAGCGCGATATTTACACGCAGAGTCTTCAAGAAGTGGTCGAGGAAAAAACACAAGATCTTTTGGAGGCCAATCGCATCCTTGAAGGGGAGATTGACAGCGCAAAGCGCTTGCAGCAGTCCCTTCTGCCGCCTGCCGAGGTCGTGTTTTCCGGAGCCTCCTTCGTCAGTCGCAACATCCCGTGCGAAAAACTCAGCGGTGACTTTTTTGACATCTATACCATCGACAAAAACAAAGTGGGGATGTACATTCTTGACGTCTCCGGTCACGGCATCAATGCGGCGCTGATGAATATCTATAGCTATCAGTATATTCGCTCCACTTCGCCACTTGTCAAAAGATATCTTGGAGATAAGCCGCATCGAAATCTCAGCTATCTGTACGAAGAGTTTAACAAGATGAATTTCCCCGATGAGATGCATATAGTGATGCTGATCGCATCCTACGATATGTCACTGGGGACCCTTACCTACAGTTCGGGAGGACTCAACACGCAGCCGCTTCTTGTCCGCGAAAACGGAGAGATCCGTCTGTTAAACTCTGAGAGTGGCTTTCCGATCACAAAGCTCGGCGACTTCTATGTCCCGCAGTATAAGAGTGTCAATGTGCAGCTCTTTAAGGGCGATCGCATTCTCTTTTACACCGACGGACTGCTCGATGAACGCCAGGGTATCAATCTAACGAGTGAGGATCTGGAGCTGATTCTTCTTTCTACCATGGATCAGCCGCTGAGCGTCGTCGATGAAGCGATCTACAGGCAAATTCGGCCGGTGGCGGGAGATCTCGTAGATGACGTGACGTACTTCTTGATGCAGGTGACGTAATGGACAGAGAAGCGGTCAGAAGAATAGCGCTTTCCTTGGGAGCTGACGCTGTCGGTTTCTGTGTGCCGAGGGTGTTTCATGAATGGCAAGATGTGCTGGAAAAGCGAGTCAATCTGCCGTTTGAACAGCCCGATGTGGCTCGAAGGATCGATCCGTTCTTGCATTTTTCGCAGGCGGAGGGCGTCGTATGCATTTTAAAGTCTCATGATCTTTTCGAGAACCATCTGGCAAAAGATGAATATAAGGTGACCAGTTCCTCTCTGATAGACTATCATCGCGAAGTGAAAGGGATTCTTAGAGAACTGCAGAAAATACTCGAGGAGAATGGGATTCAAAGCACCGTGATGTGTGACACGGAGGGTCTCTTAGATAAACAGATCGCTTTGGACGCAGGTCTTGGCTTTATAGGAAAAAACAGTCTCCTGATCCATCCAAAGTGGGGGAGCGCGGTGCATATCGGCTATCTTCTGACGGATGCTTCTTGGGAACCGGATCCCCCGGTTGAGGGCAGCTGCGGGGAATGCACCCAATGCATTGATGCGTGTCCGAAAGGAGCGATTAAAAAAGAGGGAGGACTTAGGCATCTGCTCTGTCTATCGGGTATGACGCAGAACCGAAAAGCTGCGCCGCAATATCTAGAGAAGTATCTCTACGGCTGTGACATCTGCTTAAAGGCCTGTCCTTATAATGAAGTAAAAGAAAGGGAAGAGAGATTTATCTATCGAGAAGAAGATTTTGCTCTCTCTCATAGAGAATTTCAGTTACAATATGCAGAGATGGAGTTTGCCTGGCTCGGTCGCAATCTCCTGCATCGAAACATACTGTGGAATCAAGAGGAGGATCGATGAACACTATCCACGAACTTTCGTACCTGAAAGAACAGATCGAAGAACTCAAAGAACAGGGAGTGTATAGAAAGCTACCCGTCTTTGACGGACCCAACGCCGCCAGAATTCATCTGAACGGGAAAGAAGTCATCAACCTATCAAGCAACAACTACTTGGGCTTTGCCAATCATCCCAGATTAAAGCAGGCCGCGATCGATGCGGTGGAAAAATACGGAGTCGGCGCCGGGGCTGTACGCACCATCGTTGGAAACATGGATATCCACGAAGAGTTGGAGAGAGTCCTGGCGGAGTTTAAACGAGAAGAAGCCGTCATGCTTTTCCAATCGGGCTTTAACTGCAATGCCGGCACGATTCAGGCGATCACCGATCGAGGAGACGTCATCATCTCTGATGAGCTGAACCACGCCTCCATCATCGACGGGGTTCGACTCTCTCGAGCAGACAAGAAGGTCTACAAGCACTCGGATATGGAAGACCTCAGAAGAATTTTGGAAGAGTGCAAAGGTAAATACAATACGCAACTCATTATTACGGACGGCGTATTCAGCATGGACGGCGACTTGGCAAAGTTGCCGGAGATTGTTGAGCTGGCCGAAGAATACGGCGCTCTCACGTATGTCGATGACGCGCATGGTTCCGGCGTCCTCGGTGAAAATGGCAGAGGGACAGTGGATCATTTTGGCCTGCACGGTCGAGTCGATTTTATTATCGGCACCCTGTCCAAAGCGCTAGGAGTCATTGGAGGATACGTTGCCGGCAGCAAAGTGATGCAGGAATGGCTCTCGCACAGAGGAAGGCCGATCCTGTTTAGCACATCTCTCCCGCCGGCCGCTGTAGGTGCCCTGATCGAAGGGATTGAGCTCCTCAGCTCCACCGACGAGTTTACGAAGAAATTATGGGATAATGCGCGCTTTTTCAAAGAAGAGATGAAAGCGCTGGGATTTGATACCGGTCAAAGCGAAACGCCGATCACCCCGGTCATCATCGGTGAAGAAGGCGAGACCATGGCCTTTAGCCGCGCGCTCCTTGAAGAAGGCGTGTTCGTCTCCGGCATTGTCTTTCCCACCGTACCTAAAGGGACCGGAAGGCTTCGATGCATGATTACGGCAGAACACAGCAAAGAGGATCTCAAAGAGGCACTGGAAGCCTTTGCCCGTGTGGGTAGAAAGATGAATCTCATTCCATGATCGATGTGATGCGACTCGAAGAGGATTTAAAGAGTCTCTATCCAGATGCGGGACCTGAGCTTCATTTTCAAAGTGATTATGAGCTGTTGGTTGCTGTGATTCTCTCTGCCCAGTGCACGGATGTGCGCGTGAATATCATCACGGGTCAGCTCTTCCCTCAGGCCAATACGCCGGAGAAAATGTTGTCCCTTGGTGAGGAGAATATCCGAGAGATTATTCGCAGCTGCGGGATGTACAGACAAAAAGCAAAAGCGCTCTATCATGGAGCGCAGATGCTTCTTCAGGAGTTTGACGGCGTCATTCCGGGGACGCGAGAGGAATTGATGCGTCTTCCCGGTGTCGGGAGAAAAACCGCCAATGTCGTTTTGTCAAATGCTTTTGGCGTTCCGGCGATTGCTGTCGATACGCATGTCAGTCGACTGGCCTTTCGACTGGGGCTCTCTCGTCAAAAAGATCCGCTGAAGATCGAAAAAGATCTTCAGAAGCGCCTGCCGAAAAGCTCATGGAGTCTGATGCATCATCTGCTGATCCTTCACGGTCGAAGAGTTTGTACGGCTCGCTCTCCGAAATGCTCATCCTGCCTTTTAAACAGCTATTGCCCAAGAAAGGGGCTCCCTCATGTTCCTGACAAAAAATCCGTATGATCCTACCACCCATCGAAGTCTCGGAGTCATTGTTGAGACCGTCATCGTCTCAAGCTCCATCAAGGCTGACTTTGACGTCTTTTTAAAGAGCTTTACGCCAAATACGCTGACGGAGTACGAAGCCATGCTGGAGAGCGCCTATCCCGAAGTCGTCACGCGCGCCCGTGAAAAGGCACACTATCTTGGAGCCGAAGGGATATACAACGTGACAGTAGGATTTGAGGCGCTGTATCCCGGCGTGATGCTCGTTCACTTCAGTGGGGACGGGGTCAGCCCGTTATGATCCACCTGGCACTCTTTGAGCCTCGTATCCCGCAGAACACGGGAAACATCTCGCGCACCTGCGTATTGACAGGAGCGAAGCTGCATTTGATCGAGCCGATGGGCTTTACACTGGAAGAATCTCAGCTGAAGCGAAGCGGACTCGATTACTGGCCTTATCTGCAGCTGCAGACGCATCCCAATGTCGAATCATTTTTTGGGTATATCGGCGACGCTCCGCTTTTTTTGGTGACATCCAAGGCGAGAAAGACATACTGGGAGGAAGAATATCCCGAAGATGTGTTCTTTTTCTTTGGGCGAGAGGACAGCGGCGTCCCTGTCTGGATTCGAGAAAAGCTCTCTGAAAGGAGCATTCGGATTCCCATGCCAGGAGAGATGAACGACCGCAGCCTCAATCTCTCAAACGCAGTCGCTGTCGTGCTTTATGAAGCACTCCGACAGAGGATGAGCGCCCTGTAAACCTGCGCGTTGATCGGCCTCTAAGGGTATTGCAGTTGAGATTTGTACCGTCAGGGTGTAAAATGGAGTTAAATAAAGAATGGAGGACTTACATGAAAAAACTGCTGACATTGTCACTGGTCATTCTGCTGATCTTTTCGCTGACAGCTTGCCAGACGAATACGCCTGCGCCGGCACCGGCACCTACAGAAGAGACACCTGCAGAAGAAACGCCAGCTGATGAGACACCCGCTGAAGAACCTGCTCCTGCAGGAGAGAAAATCAGCGTCGGTCTTGTAACGGACACCGGCGGAATCGATGACAAATCCTTTAACCAGGGAACCTGGGAAGGGGTCGTCCGCTATGCTGAAGAAAAAGGTCTCGTACTCAATGAGGATTACAGTTTTCTGCAGTCCATCAGCGATGCCGACTACATTCCTAACCTCAGTCAGTTTGCTGACCAGGAAGTAGATCTCATTGTCGCTGCCGGATTCCTGTTTGAAAAAGCAATCCAGGAAATTGCCACCAACTATCCTGACCAGAAGATTCTCTTTATCGACGCGGTCGTGGATGCTCCCAATGTCATGAACGCCGTGTTTGCTGAACACGAAGGAAGCTTCCTCGTCGGTGTTGCCGCCGCTCTGAAGGCGCAAGAAGCCGGGAAAAATATGGTCGGATTTGTCGGAGGAGCAGACTTTGAATTGATCCAGCGCTTTGAAGCAGGTTTTGAGCAAGGCGTGAAAATGGTCGATCCTGACATGGAAATCGTCATTCAGTATGCTTCCGGTTTTGATAAAGCGGAAGAAGGTCAATCACTGGCCACCAAAATGTTCGATGACGGTTGCTACGTCATTTATCACGCAGCCGGCGGAACCGGTAATGGCGTCATCAAAGAAGCCAAAGACCGCGCCACCGAAGGCCAGGATGTTTGGGTCATCGGCGTTGATAAAGACCAATACGAAGAAGGATTCTACGGAGACGGAAGCAAGAGCGTCATCTTGACGTCCATGCTCAAAGCTGTCGACGAAGCGGCGTATGTTGCTGCCAAATCAGTCGAAGACGGTACCTTCCAGGGCGGCATCCATATGTTTGACCTCAAAGCAAATGGCGTGCGTATTCCCGAAGAGAATCCAAACCTGACAGACGAATGGGTACAGAAGATCAACGAGTTTGCCGAGAAGATCAAAAACGGTGAAATCGAAGTCGATCCGGTCCCCAGTCGTGTCAAAGGAAATTAGATAAAGCAATCAACATGCCACAAAGCCATCGAAAGATGGCTTTGTTTTTGCTATAATAGAAATAACAAGGACAAGGAGTTGTGATGGAACCTATAGTGGAACTGAGGGGCATTACCAAACGTTTTCCAGGTATTATAGCTAACGACAACATTGACCTGACACTTGAAAAAGGAGAAGTTCTAGCACTTCTAGGTGAAAACGGTGCTGGAAAGAGTACGCTGATGAGCGTCCTTTTTGGATTTTATCATCCCGATGCGGGAGAGATTTTCGTAAGAGGAAAGAAAGTCGATATCAGCAATCCCAATATTGCGTATGATCTTGGCATCGGAATGGTTCATCAACATTTTAAGTTGATCGAGAACTTCACGGTGACGGAGAACATCATTCTCGGCGATGAGCCGCGCAATTGGATGATGGTCGATATGAAGGTGGCCCGAGAAAGAGTAAGGGAGCTTTCCGAAACGTATAATCTCAACGTGGATCCGGATGCGAAGATTGAGAGCATCTCTGTGGGCATGCAGCAGCGGGTGGAGATCCTTAAAGTACTCTATCGCGATGCTGAAATTATTATCCTCGATGAGCCGACGGCCGTTCTGACGCCGCAGGAGATTGAGGAACTGATGGGTATTCTTCGAAATTTTGTCAAAGAAGGCAAATCCGTTATTATGATCACACACAAATTAAAGGAGATCATGGCGATTGCCGATCGAGTCTCTGTCTTGCGACAGGGGAAAATGGTCGGTACCCTTAAAGTGTCTGAAACAAGCGAAGAAGAACTGGCCGAATTGATGGTCGGCAGAAAAGTTTCCTTTGAAATCGATAAAGAGCCGGCGAAGCCAGGTGAAGTGGCGCTGGAGATCGAGGACCTCTGGGTGAAAGACGCCCGTCAGCTTGATGCCGTCCGCGGACTGAATCTCTCGATCCGAGAAGGTGAGATTTTAGGATTGGCCGGCATTGATGGAAACGGACAGAGGGAACTGGTAGAGGCGCTCACAGGACTTCGCGACATCGACCGAGGCAGAGTCAAACTCTTCGGTACAGAGTATCAGCAGATTCGCTCGGAAGAGAGGACGGATCTGGGAATTGGACATATCCCAGAAGACCGTCAGAAGCGCGGACTGATCTTAGATTTTAAACTGTTTGAAAATATGCTGCTGGAAAAATACGAGAGTGAGCCGTATTCGAAGAATGGGATCTTACAATTTCCTGCGATACGTGAAAAGGCGCAGGAATTGGTGGAGGTTTTTGATGTGCGAAGCGGAGAGGGGATTGACTCTTTCGTGCGCACCATGAGCGGAGGCAATCAGCAAAAAGCCATTGTTGGCCGCGAAATCGATCTGTCTCCGCGTCTGATGATCGCTTCTCAACCGACAAGAGGACTTGATGTCGGAGCCATCGAGTATATTCACTCTCGCCTTGTTGAGCTGCGTGATCAAGGGACAGCCGTCCTCTTAGTGAGCTTTGAACTCGATGAGATTTTCAATCTTTCAGATCGTATTGCCGTCATTTACCAAGGACGAATTGTAGGAATCCGCAACCCCCACGATACGGACGAAATGGAACTGGGGCTGCTAATGAGCGGATCGAAGGAGATCAAGGATGAAGAAATCATTCAAGAATAATCAACTCGTTCTCTCGCTCGTAGCGGTATTGGCTTCCTTTCTAGTCGCCATCCTCGTCATGATGCTTACCGGACTCAACCCCCTTCACTTCTTTGTCGCATTGATTCGAACATTTAGTGGGTATGATGTCCTTAGAGGGAATTTCAACCCACGCTATATCGGAGAATTTTTACAGACCTCTTTGCCGCTGATCCTTACGGGACTCTCCATCGGCTTTGCGTTTCGAACCGGGATGTTCAATATCGGGGCAGAGGGGCAAGTGATCATGGGCTCTCTAGGCGCCGTCTGTGTAGGGATCCTCTTTGATCTGCCGATCTTTATCCACCTGCCACTGGCGGTCCTTACGGCAGCTCTCTTTGGCGCTCTGTGGGCGGCCATCCCCGGCATCTTAAAAGCAAAATTCGGGGTGCACGAGGTGGTCGTGACGATCATGCTAAACTATACAGCCCTGTATTTGAGTGCGTATGTCCTAAAGCTTCTTCCTGGGAGTGACAATCAAAAAACAGTGGACATTGCCTCCACGGCGCTACTGAGAAGTGACTTTCTTCGCTCCATCACTTCTAACTCTCGTCTCCATTGGGGATTTATCGTCGTGATCCTGTCGATACTGGTGTTTCGCTTTATCATCGACAAGACCACCTTCGGCTATGAACTCCGCGCAGTGGGATTCAATCCTTCTGCGTCCGAATACGCCGGCATCAAAGTGAACAGCCGCATTGTCTACGCGATGATCATCTCAGGTGCGTTTGCCGGACTGGCCGGCGCCATGCTCTCTCTTGGGACATTTGACTATGGGCGGGTGATGTTTCACTTCGAGAACTACGGTTTTGATGGCATCTCTGTCGCTTTACTGGGAGGAAACACCGGACTCGGCATTCTTCTCAGCGGCCTTCTCTTTGGGATTTTGAAAAGCTCACAGACGATGATGCAATCACTGGGAATTCCATTGGAGATCGTCAACATCGTCAGTGGATTGATTATTTTATTTGTTGCCATGCAGTATGGAATTCAGGCGCTCCTGTCGCGCTTCTCGAAAGGAAAGGAGAGAGAAGATGGATCAGTTTAGTTCCATGTTCGTCCTAGCGCTCAACTATGCAACGCCGATTATCATTGCGTCTTTGGGCGGTCTCTACAGTGAGCGAAGCGGGATCGTCAATATCGGACTAGAAGGCATTATGCTGGTCGGTGCATTTGTCGCAGCCTCGTTCACTCCGCTATTTGAAAATCAGCTCGGCACGATAACGCCTTGGATTGCGATTTTTCTTGCCATGGTGGCAGGCGGTATTTATTCACTGATTCACGCGTATGTAAGCATCGATCTTCGAGGCAATCAGACGGTCAGCGGTACCGCTCTTAACATGCTCTCCGTCGGAATCACTGTGTACTTTTGTCAGATCATCTTCAATCAACAGCGCACTCAGGCTTTTCGCAATGGCTTTATCAAACAGACAGTGCCGGTGCTCTCAAAGATTCCCATCGTAGGGAGATTGTTCTTCACTCGCATTTATCCGACATTCTTTGTCGCTTTGGCCATTGCCCTGATCACGTGGTTTGTCATCGCCAAAACTCGTTTCGGACTGAGGCTGCGGGCATCCGGCGAACACCCGTCCGCTGTCGACTCCATGGGCGTATCCGTTCGAAAAATGCGCTACACGGGTGTGCTCCTCTCCGGACTTCTCTCAGGCCTCGCTGGAGGAATCATGGTGCTCACACAGTCTACTCAGTTCACTGTCTTTTCTATCCACGGCGTGGGCTTTATCGCCATTGCAGCGTTGATCTTTGGACAGTGGCATCCGTTGGGCGTCCTGGGAGCCGGTTTCTTCTTCGGTTTCTCTCAGATCTTCTCCATCTATTCGACGGACTTCAAAGTGCTTCAGAATGTCCCGAAGGAATTCTTTAATATGCTGCCGTATGTCCTGACCATCCTGGCTATACTCGTGTTCAGCCGCAAAAGCGTCGGGCCAAAGGCAGTCGGTCAACCCTACGATATTTCTAAAAGATAATTGACTCAGAAAGGAGGTCCCTGTGAAACTGGAATTTCATCTGGCGCTAGAACAAAAACAGCAGCTGACGCTTACCCCTTCATTGAGACTAAGCATTGATATTTTACAGGACACCTCCCTGGAACTTGAGGAGCGTATTGCACAAGAATTGCAGGAAAACCCTCTTCTTGAGCAGACGGATCTCTCACAGGGCGAGTCCTATAACGACGCCATTCGCTACTACAAAGCGGAATCAGGCGAACAGTTTCACTTCAAAAAAGACGTTGATATTTGGGAACATCTGCAGTTTCAGATCAGCACCCTGGAACTGAGCACAGAAGAGAGAGCGCTTGTCTCGCGCTTGGTAGAGTATATCGAGCCGACAGGCTATTTGAACAAAGAGTATACAAAAGACAAATTCTTTAATCGCTATGATGAGGATACTCGGGGCAAAGCGCTGTGGACACTTCAGCAGCTCCATCCTACCGGCGTAGGTGCTAGAGATCTGGCGGAGTGCCTGTCGATCCAGTTAAGAAGAAGAGGAGATGACACAACGTGCGCTGTGCAGATCGTCGAACAGTCGCTCGAAGACGTCGCCAGCAGTCGGGTGGAGAAGATTGCACAGACCCATCAGCTCAGCATCCCCGAGGTAGAAAAATGCATGCGGATTATCCGCAGTTTGGATCCCAAGCCCGGCCTTCGCTATTCATCCCGTGAAGAAGCGCAGGCAATCGTACCTGATATCGTCATGAGCCGAAACGAAAAGGGAGAAATGCAGATTCAGCTCAATGAGCGGACGTATCCGCAGATCATTATCAATCCGTATTATTCCTCTCTGACACCCGATCAGCTTGATGCCCGATCGAAAGTGTATATCTCTTCGAAGACGCAGCGCGCCAAGATCTTCTTAGAAGCCATCGCCCAGAGGCGCACCACTATTTTGCGGGTCATGAACTCGATCTATGATCTGCAACGATCCTTTTTCGATGAGGGCGAGACGGCTCTCAAGCCAATGAATCTGATTGACGTGGCTGAACAACTGGGAATGCATGAATCCACCATCTCCCGCGCGGTCAGCGGAAAGTATCTGCTCTATGATAATCGGGTCATGCCTCTTAGCTATTTTTTCCCGAGCGCTGTGCAGGGAACGGACGGCTTTTCTGTGGCTTCCACAGTTGTCAAGCAGATGATAGAGAGTATCATTGAGGACGAAGACCCGATGAAACCGTACTCCGACGAGAGAATCTCTCGTATCCTAAAGAAAAAAGGGATTCAAATTGCTCGAAGGACCGTTGCAAAATATCGCGATGAAATGCAGATTTTGCCCTCTGGACTGCGAAGAAGTTATTCTAGGGCAAACGATTAACAAACACTCATGAGGGTAACCATATTGATGGATTATGTAATATCACCTAACCCATTAGAGGAGGAAATATCATGGTAAAAGTTGCTGTTAACGGATTTGGACGTATCGGACAGTCAGTGATCCGTTATTGGGCCTATCAAAAGGATAAGAAGTTTGATGTCGTCATGATCAACGGCGTCGCAAGCGCAGAAGAAGCACGCGATCGCCTGAAGTATGACACGGTCTATGGAAGATTCGAAGGGGAAGTGGTCGCAGAAGGCGAATATTTAGTGATTGACGGAAAAAAGATCAAGATCGCCAATATCCGTGAACCAAAAGAACTCCCCTGGAAAGATCTGGGAGTGGAAATCATCATTGATTCCACAGGGCACTACAAAGAGCGCGAAAAAGCGCAATTGCACTTAGATGCAGGAGCCAAGAAAGTGGTGATTACCTCACCCGGGAAAGACGAAGACATTACGATCGTCCTTGGCGTCAATGAGAAAGACTATGATCCAAAAACCGATCATATCATCTCGAATGCCTCTTGCACGACCAACTGCTTAGCGCCTGTCGCCAAGGTACTTGATGAGAATTTTGGTATTGAAAACGGCATGATGACGACGATTCACGCCTATACCAATGATCAAAACCTTGTCGACTATAAGCACAAGGACCCGCGTAGAGCTCGTGCTGCAGCCCTCAATATGATTCCGACGACCACCGGTGCCGCCAAGGCGGTAGCGCTGGTTCTGCCGCAGCTAAAAGGCAAATTCAACGGCATCAGCATTCGTGTCCCGGTCCCGACGGTTTCGCTCGTAGACCTCGTGGTCACGACAAAAAAACCGGTGACGGTTGAAGAAGTCAATGCCGCGTTCAAGGCAGTCTCGGAAAAAGAAGACATGAAGATGTATCTCGGATACAGTGAAGAACCGCTGGTCAGCTCCGATTACAGAGCCGATGAGAGAAGTTCCATTGTCGACGCTCTGTCCACGGATGTCATCGGGGAGAACATGCTAAAAGTCATGGCTTGGTATGACAATGAGTGGGGTTATTCTGCAAGGGTAGTGGATCTGACCGATTACATTATCGATAAAGGTCTCTAAAACAATAAGAGCCCGAGCCTTGTAAAAGGGCTCGGGTTTTTTAGGAGGAAGTATATGTCAAAAAAAAGCATCCGTCAGGTGGATTTGAAAGGAAAACGCGTCTTCATGCGCGTTGACTTCAATGTACCGCTACAAGACGGCCGCATCACCGACCCTGCCCGCATTGTCGCATCGCTGCCTTCTATTAATGCGCTGATCAAGCAGGGAGCTAAACTGATCTTAGCGTCTCATCTTGGAAAGCCAAAAGAAGCTGGCGACCCGTCATTTTCCTTAAAACCTGTTGCGCAAAAGCTCTCGCAACTTCTTGGAAAAGAAGTCCAGTTTATTGCCACACCTGATGTGGTGGACGAATCTGTTCGCCACGCGGTGTCAAAGATGGATGAAGGAGATGTGATTCTTCTTGAGAATACACGCTTCTTGCCAGGGGAGACGAAAAATGACCCAGAAACGTCAGAGCTATTTGCCTCATTGGCCGATGCGTTTGTGAACGATGCTTTTGGCACAGCGCATAGAGCGCACGCGTCGACGGTGGGCGTTCCGACTCTTTTGCCGATCGCTCTTAGCGGATATCTGATTGAAAAAGAGCTGGAGTCCTTTGAGAAAGTGCTCGACAATCCGAAGCGTCCTTTTGTCGCGATCTTGGGAGGCGTCAAAGTGTCCGACAAGATCAAAGTGATTGAAAACCTTCTTCCAAAAGTCGACAAACTCCTGATCGGCGGTGCGATGGCGTACACATTCTTTAAGGCTCAAGGACGAAAGGTCGGAAAGAGTCTAGTTGAAGATGAGCAACTTGATTTTGCCAGACGCATGATGGAATTGGCGAAGGAACGCGGTGTGGAGCTTCTTCTGCCGGTAGACACAGCCGGTTCTGCTGTCTTTGAGGATGTGCCTCCGGTCATTGTAGGGCAGGAAGACTTCCCGGACGATTTTAATGGCATGGACATCGGACCCAAGACCATTGAGATCTTTACCGATGCCTTGGACGGCGCAGGGAGCGTCGTTTGGAATGGCCCGATGGGGGTCTTTGAGATGGAAAACTATGCAAAGGGAACCCGGGCCATTGCGCAAAAGCTGGCCACACTGGAAGGCGACACGATCGTCGGCGGAGGAGACAGCGCAGCTGCCATCCATCAGTTAGGGCTTGAGGACAAGATGACACATGTCTCCACCGGAGGAGGCGCCAGTCTTGAACTGTTGGAAGGGAAAGAACTCCCCGGGATTGCGATTCTACAGGATATGTCATGAGAAAAATAATCGTAGCAGGCAATTGGAAAATGTATAAGACCCCGGATGAAGCGATAGAATTTGTCGAAAACATCCAAGGTGTGGAGGCAAAAGAGCATGTGCGTGTCATCGTGTGTGCGCCGTATCTGGCCCTGCCGGCCATGATGGAACATGTGGTGAAGCCTCTTGAGATCAGCGCACAGAACGTCCATCAGGCCGAAGAAGGTGCCTTCACCGGGGAAATCAGCGCCAACATGCTAAAAGGGATTGGCGTGGGGATCACACTCGTGGGCCACTCGGAAAGAAGGCAGTACTTTGCCGAGACGGATGACATTGTCTCCCAGAAGGTTTCTCGAGCTCTTTCAGAGGGGCTGGAAGTCATTTTGTGTGTGGGAGAATCTTTAGTCTCTCGCGAAGAAGGAAAAGAAAAAGACGTCGTTTCGACACAGCTTTATGCTGCGTTATCGGGCGTTTCTTCTGAGGATATGAAACAGCTCATTGTGGCCTATGAGCCCGT
>DUVM01000031.1 GCA_012841045.1 Tissierellia bacterium
GATGAGTCGAGCACACTGAGAACTTCCTCTTTGTCAACTAGATACTCCTTCATGTTTTCCTTTCTAATAAGCCTTTCACAAAAAAGACTTTACATCCTTTGATATACAAAATGCATTATACCCCCGCCCATTGTTTTGTTCAAAGGATATTTGAAATCTATCCAAGAAACTGAATTTTTCTTCTCAGCGACCGACTATTTCTGCCCCTCAAAAAAGTCACAAGAAATATGATCACTCTCTTTCCTTTAACGAAGCTTCTCGTGATAGAATACTCAACGGAGGCAGCATTGAAACGAAACTATACCATTCCCCTGGCAAACATTAATGGACTCTATTCCGTCTTTTTTATGCCCGTGTTTGCATACACTACCGTGTACCTTCTTCATTTGGGACTTAGCAACTCGAAGATAGGTATGCTTCTTGCCGCCGCCAACTTGATCGCCGTGGTGTCACAGCCACTTGTTGCTTCTGTAGCTGACCGTCGCATCCGAACACACAAAGGACTGCTTCTGATACAGACCCTCATGATATGCGCTCAGTGCGCCGTCTTGTTGTTTGTGCCGCTTCCGATATGGCTCCATGCCGTGTTCTTTGCCGCAAACATTGTTCTTTTGTACACGATGCAACCTCTTGTCAATGCCCTCGCAGTGGACATCATGGCTCGAGGGGGGCAAATCAATTTCGGGATCGCCCGCGCAGCTTCCTCCCTTTACTACTCAGCAGCCACATTGATCTTTGGTTCCATCCTCGTAAAGACGGGCATGCACCTAGTCCCTGCCTCTATGATCCTGCTCGGCGCGCTTTTCTTAACCGCCATGTACTTCTTTCGACCCCAGCTTGACCCACCACACACATACAGTGAAAGCGAAGATCTTCAATCTCATTTCTTTTCGCGTTATCCCATCTTCGTCCCGGTGCTTGTGGGGATTGTCGGCATCTACTTTAACTACAGCATCTTTAATAATTATGCTATCCACATCGTCAGGCATCTCGGCGGGGATTCCTCCCAACTGGGTGTCGCCCTTTCGATCGCTTCTTTCAGCGAGATTCCGGCGATGATCTCTTTTAACTATCTGCTGCGACGCTTTGGCGCCACGAGACTCTTTCAGCTAAGCTCCGTGTTCTACGGCATTAAGATGCTATTGATTATGCTCAGCGGATCGATCCCCATGTTGTATCTCGCCCAGACAACACAGGCGCTCTCTTATGGCTTATACTCCACGTCCTCTGTCTACTTTGTAGATGGCATGATGAATCCAAATGATCGCTCCAAAGGGCAGGCGTTTATCACCAGTGCTTGCTACTCTCGGAAATGTCTTAGCCGCGCTCTTAGGTGGCGTCTTTCTCGATCACTTTGGGGTGCGCTTTATGATGGGCGTGGCAGTGGCGGTTTCGGCGCTGGGAGCCGCTCTGATCCTCAGCGCTACCGGCTTAAGAAGAAAGCGAAGACTTCCTCCAGACCTCGACTTGTAAACCGTGTTTTGGTATGTAGTTTACAATATATCCTTTCTGCTTTATAATCATGGCAGAAAGTGAGGTACTATGACGGCTAAGCAACTTATCAGTGTTCGTTCCATGACATATATTGCACTTAGTGTCGCGATCACGGCTGTATGCTCCTGGATTTCCGTTCCGCTCGTTGTCCCTGTCACACTCCAGACGATGGCCGTTTTTTTGGTCTCGGGCATTTTAGGCATAAGAAGAGCCCTCTTGACAATCACACTTTACGTGCTTTTGGGGGCTATCGGGATCCCTGTCTTTGCAGGGTTTTCCAGCGGCGTCGGGGTTTTGCTCGGTCCGACCGGCGGCTATATATTTGGTTTCTTTTTTATTGCTCTTTGTGTCGGATGGGCTACAGAGCGCTACGGCAACTCCACGGCTGCACTGACCATTAGCATGATGACGGGGCTGATCTTATGCTATGCATTTGGAACCATATGGTTTCAGTATATTTATACGCAAAATAATGGCCCGGTTGGGCTGTGGACTGTCCTAGGATGGTGCGTGTTTCCCTTCATCATCCCTGACCTAGTCAAAATGATCATCGCCATCACGATCGCCCAACGTATCCGGCCGCAACTGAAAATCGACTGAGACTTCTTCTTCAAGAAACACCTCTCCACTCTGAAGAGTCAGGGTTTCATCTGCAGTCTCTACGACCAATCCACCCCAATCATCAATGGCTGTCGCTTTCCCCGAAAGTGTTCGGCCATTTTTTGTAAACTGAACACGCTCTCCCAGAATAAAGCAGCGGGCTCGATACCCCTCTAAGAACGCCGGATCCTCAATAGAAGAAAAATAGTTGAAGATATTTCTGACGATGTCGATAACCAATTCTGTCTTTTTCTCTGGGTCGACTGGAACATATCCCGCCCGGTCTTTGATATCTTCAGGAAAACTCACATCTTTTAAATTGATGCCAATCCCTACGACTAGGTGACTAAGGCGCGAGTTCTCCATATCGAAGATCCCTTCTGTCAAAATACCACAGACCTTTTTCCCGCGGTAATAGAGATCGTTGACCCATTTAATGGAAATCTCTTCTCCTGTGGCAGACTCCAGTGCTTGTGCTACAGCTAACGCCGTAGCTGCCGTGTATCTGACGCCTCCGGAGAGCAGTGGAAAGTTGGATACCACAAGAGACAGATAGAGCCCGCCGGATGGGGAGAAAAAACTGCGGCCTAGCCTTCCGCGCCCGGCACTTTGCTCGGAAGCAAGAAACAAAAAAGGAGTGGAGACGTCTGAAGCCAGAAGGCGCTTTGACTCATTGTTGGTTGAATCGACGGTGTTTTCATAAAATACCTGAAAGTTTCGGTCATTTTCTTGAAGAGAGAGTTCAATGCAAGGCAAACAGAGCCTCTCCTGCATGGAGATCAGCGCATATCCCTTCCCGCTAGTAGAATGAATTTCGTAGCCGTCTTTTCGCAGGGAATCCACTGCCTTCCAAATGGCAGCTCGCGTGACTCCCCATTCTTCTGCCAGTTTTTCTCCGGATATTTCCTGTGAAAAAGAGCGATACAATGTAAGTAGTACGTGGTCTTTTAAGGTCATTGTGACTATCCTTTTTCTCTGAGTGTAGCATAGAATCAGAGAAGTTCTAGGGATTCATGGAAACAGATGACCTCTTCTAGCGTAAAGGCCGAGAAGAGCTCTTCGAGCTTTTTGCTTCTGTTGTTTTCCGATACGTCGCTGAGTTGTGTTTGGAACAAAAAATACACGCGGGATAACTCTTCAAAGACTTCCTCATATAACCGGTGATCTCTTTTCATGACCTCCTCCCACACTATGCCTTTGTGCAGTCGCTAAAAAAAAAGATGATCGCTCTTTTGTCTATCATATTTCAGAATTAATACATCTAATTATATTATATGATATTTTATTTATACGTCAAGACTATTTATTTCATCTAATGTAACGAATCAAGTTTTCACGATAAACACTTATTTATATGATATTCTAGAGGTAAGAAAAATCACTCGATCAAAAACGAGAATGGATATCTTGTTCTCAGTTCATTCAAAGGCTTCCTCATCTCCCGATAAGAAGTCCGGACTACGTGACATTGGCCTTAGACTTTACAACATATACTTTTTATAAACTGATCCGTGAGATTCACTAAGAGCATTGTCGTTCTGAGCGTTCATCAACTGACCTAGACAAAAGGTTTCTCTTAAATGAAACAAGTGAATATGAGCCCGTATTGAACGGCACATTCATCGTTCTATAGCATCAAAAGAGACTAAACCACGTGCGCTTTTTCTATAGCAATTAAAAGAGCAAGTCATACTTTTTACGGAAACGAACCATACAACGACGCCGACGGAGACCTTCTCTATCTCATCAAAACTCAAGGAGGATAAATCAATGGCACGTAAGTACGTTATGGAGCCTTTTCGCATCAAAATGGTTGAACCCATCCGACTACTCACAAGAAAAGAGCGGGAAGAAGCAATTCAACAGGCGCATTACAATGTATTCTATCTAAAGAGCGATGACGTCGCGATTGATCTTTTGACAGACAGCGGGACCAATGCTATGAGCAGCACCCAGTGGGCGGGACTTATGAGCGGAGATGAATCCTACGCCGGTTCTTCAAGCTATTATCGACTGATGGATGTGACAAAAAAACTCTTTGACTATGACTTTGTTCAGCCCGTTCATCAGGGAAGAGCAGCGGAAAAAGTTCTCTTTCCCTTACTTCTTGGCAAAGGAAAAGTGGCCATCAGCAATATGTTCTTTGACACGACACGCGCTCATGTGGAGTTGGCGGGGGGACGCGCTATTGACTGTGTCACACCGGAGGCAAAAGACACGCAGAGCAGAGCGCCATTTAAAGGGAACATGGATATCCCTAGATTCGAGTCGCTACTTGAAGAGTATGAGGGACGTATCGGCGCCGTCGTGATGACGCTCACCAATAACTCCGCCGGAGGCCAGCCCGTTTCCATGGAGAATCTGAGAAAGGTGTCGGCTCTTTGCAGGCAGCACGATATACCGCTATGTCTTGACGCCGCGCGTTTTGCTGAAAACGCCTACTTTGTCAAACAGCGGGAGGAAGAATTTAAAGACGCTTCTCTAGAAGACATCGTACGTGAGACATTTCAGCTCTGTGACCTCTTTACTATGAGTGCAAAAAAAGACGCGATCGTCAATATCGGCGGACTGATCGGTGTAAAAGACGATGAAGAGATGTCTCTCAAAGTCAAAGCCAATGTCATCTCCTTCGAGGGATATATCTCATATGGAGGTCTTGCCGGAAGAGACCTTGAAGCCATGGCGATCGGTCTGATGGAAGGCATCCACGAAGACCAGCTGCACTATCGCATCGGACAGGTTGAATATCTATCTGCCCTTCTAAACGATGAGGGAATCGCTCATCAGATGCCTGCCGGAGGTCATGGACTTTTCCTCGACGCGAAAGCTCTGTTGCCCCATATTCCCTATTACGAATTTCCCGGTCAGGCATTGGCCATTGAGTTATATAAGGAGGCGGGCATCCGCGGCTGTGACATCGGCAGTTATATGATGGGCAATGACCCCGATACCCTAGAGCAGCTCGAATCAGAATTCGAATTTACCCGCTTGGCGATTCCCAGACGAGTCTATACGCAGGCGCATCTCGACCTCATTGTCGAAGCCATGAAAAACATCCGAGATCGAGCGGAGCAGGTCAAAGGCTATCGCATAACATGGGAGCCGCCCATCCTGCGACACTTCCAGGCGCATCTATTGCCACTGTAGTTCTTCAATCGAGAATCTAAAAGAGAGCCTACACCACAGGCTCTCTTTTCTCTATCATTCACTTTGTTTGTTGCTCTAGCAACTATTCTCCTCGAACACCTTGAAGAATGTGCTCGTATATTTCATCAGCGAGTTGTGTGGAAGCATCTAAGAGCGCCTCCCCCTCTTCAATATACTTTTTGTTGAAGGACTCATCTTCAATCGAACCCACATTGATCAGCACATTGAGCCAGGCACCCTGCAGAGCTGCCTTAAGGCAAAGAGCGGCGACACCTAAATCGCTTGCCGCATTCTCATTGCTCTTTCCGAGGACTCCCTTTGTCCATTCGAGGGCTTCCTTCGCTGTCTTCATCATCTCTAAAGGCGGTTGCGTGCTCTTCTTCAGTCCTTCCTGAAGAGCTCTTTTTCTTGCCTCTTTTTGACTGTCAGTCTCTTTTGGCATAGAAAAGACGGCGCTGACTTCATTATAGGCTTGCGTATCCTCATCAATTAACTGAAGGAAGCGATTCATAAGACCATCGGAAGCTTTTTTCGTCTCGATCACCAATTCCTGGTATGGCTCGTATTTTTTCTTACCCATGCTCAAAGCGCACACCATCGAGCAAAGTGCCGCGCCCAAAGACCCGGCAAGAGACGAGGCAGACCCGCCTCCCGGCGCCGGCGCATCGGAGCCAAGAACCTGTACAAAATTCTCTACGGTATAGTCAACCAGTTTCATTTATGCCTCCTTCTCCATGGCCATCAGTGCATTCTCGAGCACTTGTTTATTGTCTTCAAAAGCTTCCAGTTGCAGATAATAGCCTGCCGTATCCACTAAAGCCTTTACCGGTGTCATCCCGACGATCTCGCTTCCCAAGACCTGGACTCCGTACCGAGCGGCTTCGCGTTTGATCACTTCAAAAACTCTATAGAGCGGCGTCTGCAGATAATTGACCATGTTCATGGAAACTTGTACTTTTCCCCGATCTTCCATCATGACACCGATCGCCTTGCAATATTTAAAACCGCCTGAAGAACCGCGCACCATCTTGGCGATGCGATCGGCAATCGCGATATCGTCCGTATCTAGGATGACATTGTAGGCAATCAGAGGCATCCTCGCACCGATCGCCATGATCCCCGCTGAAGGATGCACCTCTCGTTCACCGACATCGGGTGCCCATTCCTCCATAAGGAGTTTTTCCGCCATCCCTTCAAATTCTCCTCTTCTGACGTCAGCTAAATTGACTCGCTGAGGACTTGACGCTGCTTCTTCATAGAAAAAACTGGGAATCTGAAGTTCGCGATAGATGCGCTCCGCCACTCTCTTGGAGAGATGCACGCACTCCTCCATGCTCACTCCCTTAATCGGGACAAAAGGGAGTACATCGACCGCTCCCATCCGAGGGTGTGCACCGGTGTGCTTGCGAAGATCAATCAGCTCGGCTGCTTTCTTTGTCAAGGCAAAAGCCGCTTCCTCAATTCCATCTAGATTTCCCACAAGCGTAAAGACACTGCGGTTGTGGCTCGTATCAGAAGAGTAGTCAAGAAGCATCGCTCCGGGAACACTTCGGGCAGTCTCTGCCAACGCTTCCAAGACGTCGGTTCTGCGGCCTTCGCTGAAATTGGGAATACACTGTACAATTTTTTCCATTACATCCTCCATGGATTTGCTTCATTCCATCAAAAATCTCTCTCTATCATATCTCAATCTTTTAGAAATGTGCAAAAATCTGTAGTAGCGAAATAATTGCCTCATGTGTCCAGGACAATCACCTACACCTTCATAGCGCTAGGTCTCTACAGCTTTTGGTTATCATTCAGGCTGAAGCAGTGGTGCGTGAAATACACTCATTTAGTGATAAAAAGAATGAAATCCTCCTCTTATATGCGTGCATTCCAAAGGATTTTCTGCTCTTGACATTTTGTCCTATGACTTTCCACGCTTGAACGAGTTGCTTCTTTCAAATTCATCGATACCTTATGAAAGGGATAAATCCTATTTTGATATGAAATGAAGAGAGACTGTTTTGCGATGATGTTGCTATCCTTTCTTATCCTGCCTGCAGACAAATAATCTGCTATCTTTTTCAGGTAAATCATTAGAAAAGGGAGTGTTGCAATCACATTTCTATGGTAACCTTATTACAAGGAGATTGCGATTGATTTTAGATAAGTTTAAAGAAGTATTCTTCAGTCTCGCCCCCATAACGCTCATCGTTGTGATCTTGCATTTTACGATCACACCACTGAGCCCACTGCTGCTGGGCCGCTTTCTCATGGGAGCGCTTTTGATTCTTATCGGTCTGACCATCTTTCTTTTTGGCATCGACATTGGACTTTATCCTGTCGGTGAGTATATCGGTGTGCAACTGACAGAGACTAGAAAAATCAGTCTCTTTGTCATCATCTCCGCCTTTATAGGGTTCTTCATCTCCGTAGCTGAGCCGGATCTTCACATCTTAGCCAGACAGGCCTCCGATGTGACAGCGGGAATGCTCGGAAAAAATATCATGGTCCTTGCTGTGTCAGTTGGGCTTGGTTTCATTGTCAGTCTGGGATTGTATCGGATTGTCAAATCGTTCCCCTTGAAAAAATTCTTTTTGATTTCCTATTTAGTCATCCTGTTTTTAGCCATCTTTACTTCCAAAGAATTTATCGCATTGAGCTTTGATGCCTCAGGCGCTACGACAGGAGCGATGACCGTCCCATTTTTACTGGCGCTCTCAAAAAGTGTCTCCACGCAAAAAGGGGATGACTTAGAGTCGCAGGCCGACAGTTTCGGTCTAGTAGGTATCGCTTCTTCAGGAGCGATCATGGCGGTCATGATGTTATACATCCTCAGCGGACGCCCCGATCTTTCGGGAAAACTTCCAAAAGCGGTAGTGTCAGCTGATTTCTGGTCGCCTTTTTTAGCAAGTCTGGTTCAATCGCTGGTAGAAATAGCGCTGGCTATAGGACCCATCCTGTTGATATTCCTTTTATTCTACTGGCGTCGAAGAGGGCTCTCTAAATATCAAATCGGACGCATCGCTAAAGGAAGTATTTATATTTATTTAGGCTTAATTACATTCATGACAGGAGTAAACGGGGGATTTCTTGATATCTCTCGAATGCTCGGACAGCGGATCAGTGAATATCCTCCGTACTATGCAATAGGACTGGCATTTTTGCTGGGGCTGTTCACTGTTTTGGCAGAGCCTGCCGTCATCGTCCTTTCTCATCAGATTGAAGATGTGACAGGGGGATCTGTGTCGAGACCGGCCCTTTTGGTCTTTCTGTCCGTTGGGGTAGGACTGAGTTTGGCCCTGTCCATCGTGCGCATCCAGACACCTTGGCTGCACTTATGGCATTTTCTGCTTCCTGGTTATATTATCAGCATTTTCATTATGAGATTTGTTCCAGATCTGTTTGTCGGCATCGCCTTTGACTCAGGCGGTGTCGCATCAGGCCCTATGGCGGCAACTTTTATTCTGGCTTTTAGTCAGGGCGTGGCAAACGGGGTCCCGACAGCCGATGTTTTGATCGACGGCTTTGGTATCATTGCCATGGTAGCCATGGCGCCTGTGATCGCACTCCAGTTACTGGGGCTACTCTATCGTAAAGATGTTAGGGGGAAATGATGTACACTATGCAAAAACTCCTGCTCATCGTCAATGCCGGCGAAGCATCAAAAGCTTTTCAAATCGCCAAAGAAGCTGGTGTTATTGGAGGAACCATCCTCTTGGGTCAGGGGACATCTAGTAATAAATGGCTAAAAATCCTGGGGCTTGATGATATCAGAAAGGAAATACTGATCATCCTTGCACCAAGTGATGTGGCTCAACACACGGCACAGGAGCTTGTGCAGAAGCTACAGCTAGAAAAACCTAACCGGGGCATTCTTGCCTTGCAGAATGTCGCCAGATGCTACGGTTCAAGGGGTTTAGGCACTTGCGAAGTGCTGGGAGGAGAAAAAGTGGAACACGAATTTGTACTGATTACAGTCATTGTCGATCGAGGTCGCAGTCACGATGTTATGGAAACGGCTACTTTGGCAGGTGCCAGAGGAGGCACCATTGTTCACGGGAGAGGTTCGGGAACGAAAAAAACCGCCACGGTTTTCAACGTACCCATCATGCCGGAAAAAGACATCATTCTCCTTTTGATGACTGCAGACGGAGCTGACGCCATTGTTGAGGCGATACAAAAAGATCTCAGCATAGACGAACCGGGACAGGGTATTATCTTTACTCAGCCCGTGGAGCAAGTCTTCGGGATGAGTGCAACAGCAAGTGATCACATCCCCCCTGAAGAAAGAAGATAAACTGCTTCGCCCCGAATATATGGGTTCAATCTCTATCCGGGTATGTACGATAAGAAGGGTGCAGAGTCATTTACCCTATGACCCTCACCCTGTCTAGCAGCCAACTGTTCTTTTGACTTTTAAGGAGTATTACATGATCTTAGGACCTCATTTAACGATATCTAATGGCTTTCTTGCTCTAGCAGAGCAAGGACTTTCGATTAATGCAAACACCGCGCAATACTTCTCTCGCAACCCTAGAGGTAGCGCACTGCGTAAGCGCGATGAAGAAGACGAGAACGCCTTTATTCAACTTGCAGAGAAGGAATCCTTTGGCCCTCTCCTCTGCCACGCCCCTTACACGTATAATCCCGCTTCAGCCAAACCGGAAGTCCGGGAGTTTGCCCGCGAAGCGATGGAAGTCGATCTGCTTCGTATTATCCCCAACGCCATGTATAACTTTCATCCGGGATCTCATGTGGGGCAAGGGATTGAAAAAGGGACAGAACACATTGTTCGCATGCTCGATGAAATCCTCCCTCTTGTCCCAAACGTAAAGCTCTTGCTAGAAGGGATGTCCGGAAAAGGGACGGAAATCGGATCGAGGTTCGAGGAACTTGCCGCCATCCGTTCGAAACTGGGAAATCCTGACAATTTAGGTGTTTGTCTTGATACATGTCATTTATGGGAGGCTGGCTACAACATCAAAGATGATCTCGAGAGTGTTCTTCAGGAATTTGACGACGTCGTAGGACTGAAATATCTCTGGGCGATCCATTTGAACGATTCAAAAAATCCCCTTGGCGCCCACAAAGACCGTCATGAGAAAATCGGCCAGGGTTCGCTGGGGATAGATACTTTTAAGAATGTCATCAACCATCCACATCTGAAGAAGCTTCCTTTTTATCTGGAGACGCCTAATGATGTCGAAGGCTATGCAGAGGAAATCGTGTTACTTCGTTTAATAGCCAAAGTATAGTTTTCTCGGCTTGAGCGTCTTCCTCAAGAATTCATTTGTCTCTTGATTCGGCACGTCCTGTTTTCTGATAAACAGGACGTTTTTTGCGACAAAGAAAATGAAGTATTTCTTTGTCTCTAGCGAGCGGGTAATGCGATCAAAAGGTAAGTTATAGGGATTCTTCCCGGGATAGCTGATACGCAGGCGATTGGCATAGAGCATCACCCGGATCGGCTGATAAAACAACGGTTCTCCTTTTTTATTCTTGGCTTTCGAACTCATTCGCCAGACATTAAAGAGAATACCCAAGCTGAGTAGTGGCGTGAAGAAAATCCAAAAAGAAAGATAGACAAACGGATCTCTTATTCCCGCTGTATACACGGTATAAAATGCCAGCGCAAAGCCGACGATCAACAAAAACGGAACAAAAAAGACCGTTCGAAAGAGCGTGCCGTAGAAAAAGAAATGGAAAGCTTCCTTCGGTTCTAGGCGAGTCGTAAATTGCACAGGGAATTTCACTCCATACTCCTTTGCAAATGTAAGCGGATTCTCTCACGTGCGCGCTCATAGCGCTCCAGCCTGACAAAATCATCTCTGTCAGGATTACTGATCCGTGAGAGGTTCATATTGTCTTTGAGGTCTTCGAGTTTAATCTGACAAGCATCACTACTGAGGAGTACTCGACTGATGTAATCGTCGTAGCTCTCCAATTCTCGGCGTGTGAGAGTCCCTACCAGTCTCACCACCTCTTCCGGAAAACCTCTCTGTGAGAGTTCTGAAAGAGTGATATTACTATCCTCCACGACATCATGCAAGACAGCTGCAGTGCGCATCGTCTCGTCTTTCATGGCCAGCATCACGCGAAGAGGATGTAAGATATAAGGCTCCCCCGATCTGTCTTCATGACCTTCGCGTGCATCAAGTGCTACTCGTATGGCTTCTGAGAGCATGCTCGGCTCCACCGACTTTCTTAAATCAAGATACTCCATGACTTCTTCTAGGAGTTTCTTATCCTCATCAAAAGTCAACAGCCGCATGGCGTTGTCGACTTGGAGCCACTTCGCATCGCTGATTTCTTCCCCTTGTAGCGTGAACTTCTGTTTGCGAACGTATGCTAAAAAATACTGAACCACCTTGTGTGTGGTAGGGTTAATCCAATACTCTGTCTGAGAAGAAAACCCTTCATCAAATTCTGCCAAGAGACCTGTCTCTTCAAAAGCTTCACGCTGTGCTGTTTCTCTCGGGGTTTCGCCAGCCATGGCATGACCTTTTGGGAAGGCCCAGTGTCCCCCATTGACATGCCGAATCAGCAGCACCTCTTCTAAATTCCAGCTGCTCAGCAGCACCACCCCATAGGATCTCTCTTCAACGATATGTTCACTCATAAATCTGCCAGTCAATTCCCTTTCCGTATTCTTTTTCTAAAAATTCATTGGTCTTGATAAAATGTCCATTTCCAAAAAAACCTCTGCTGGCGGAAAGTGGACTCGGATGCGCACTCTGGAGCACTAAGTGTGGAGGACCCACAAAGCCCGCCTTTCTCTGTGCATTTCGTCCCCACAAAAGGAAAACCATTGGTTCTTCTCGTTGAGCCAACAGTTCTACCACTCGATCGGTAAAAATCTGCCAGCCAAGTGTGGCGTGAGAATTCGATAATCCCTCTCGCACACTGAGAGTGGCATTGAGTAAAAGCACTCCCTGCTTCGCCCAACCTTCTAGATTGCCATGAGAGGGGGTGCTACATCCCAATTGGCTCTGCAGTTCTTTATAGATATTGACAAGAGACGGCGGAATCGCTGCACCCCGCTGAACAGAAAAAGCAAGACCATGCGCTTGGTTAGGACCTATATATGGATCCTGCCCCAAGATAACCACTCGTACATCTTCATAGGCTGTCAATTTGAGAGCTTCAAACAGATGGTACATGTCTGGATAAATGGTCTGCGTCTGATATTCATAATAAAGCTTTCGTCGGAGCATCTGATAATACTCTTTCGAAAACTCATCTTCAAGCAAAGCATCCCAGCTATTACCTAATTGAACCATGAAACCCCCTTGAAGAACATTCTAGCACAAAAATCTATGTTATTTATGCTCAGGCTTATACTAGGCTAGTGCTAAGTTTGTTTTACCTCGAGTAAATGAAACTATTGATCAAAAAAGCCACCGTCAGAGGAACCCTTAGAAGAAAATCCCTCCCTCTATTCGTGTATATCGAATGAATGGAAATAAGCTTTTGCAGATCAAATCGTCATCTATAATCCACTAAACCCAGATATGTTAACATCTGAACGTTTTAAAAAGTACCGCGCGAGGCCAAGACGGCACTTGGTAGATAGGCC
>DUVM01000032.1 GCA_012841045.1 Tissierellia bacterium
GCCATTCTCCTGGTCATCCAAGTCGTCGCCTTCCCCTGTGCCCTGCTCTTTGGACATCTGGCAAAGAAATTCGGCACTCTATTGATGATCCGGATTGCCATCATGATTTACATTGTCACCGTCTTTTTTGCCTATGGAATGGACTCTCTTGCCCACGTCTTTGTCTTGGGAGGGATGGTCGCCCTTGCACAGGGAGGCATTCAGGCGCTCTCGAGAAGCTATTTTGCCCGCATCATCCCGAAGGAGAAGTCCAATGAATTCTTCGGCTTCTATAATATCTTCGGCAAATTTGCCGCGATTTTGGGACCGGCGATTATGAGTTTTATCGAAGGCGCAACCGGTGTTGTCAGATACTCGATCCTCGGCATTCTCCCCCTTTTCATCATCGGCTTCCTTCTCACGCTTCTTCTTCCTAAGCAGACAGAGCGCATTGTGACTCCTTCGTGAGCATCTGAGTAGAAAGAGAGTATCCCTTGTCCGATCAAACACCATCTGAAGAATTTTCTTACTGGAAACGCCCGTGGCAAAAGTGGCTCTTTCTTGTTGCCTCTGTCTTGCAGTTTGTTCTCCTCTTCATGAATATACAGGATTACAGCGAGGTAGCCGCAACGCAGATCTTCAGCCCCGACGCATGGGATCGCTATGCCCTGCAGCAGACCTTCCGAATCTCTTTGCACGCGCATAGCGGCATCGTCTTCTTGGCCGTCTTTCTGATAGGGACATTTGCCAAGACAAAGAGACAATCGAAAAAAGCCGAGAGTCTCTTATTGATCGCACTTGCTGTCGCCTGGATCATCACCGGCATGCTCTATTCGTTTTCTTCGCAAGAGACAACAAAACTTATTTGGATCTTGCTGATCCTATTGATGTCCTTTGGCGCTATCTTCTCTGTGTATAAATATTATAAAAGCTGAGTGCCTTCGTCATTTTCCTCGGTGATGAAGACCCTTTTTTTCGTTTTGTCATGGAACAAGATATAATAGCGCTATGCCATTATTTTTAGGAGGTATACATATGATTACCATTGACAGAGATACATGTATCGGCTGTGAACTCTGTGTGAGTGACTGTTTTACAGAAGACATCGAGATGGTCGATGGCAAGGCCAATCCCAAGGATAATTTCTGTATAGAATGTGGCCATTGTCTGGCCATCTGCCCTGTAAACGCTGTCACGCTAAAGGACTACTCCTCTGCAGATGTCATCAGTGTGACAGAAGAAGATCGACTGGACCCCGAACAACTGCTTCGATGGATAAAGACGCGCCGGACGATCCGGCAGTTCACAGAGGAGACAGTGGCTCCGGAAGATCTGCAGAAGATTTTAGCCATGGGCGTCCACTCTCCAAAAGGCGGGAATGTGCAAAATGTCTCCTTTGTGGTCATTGAGGACAATCTGCTGCACGCCAGAAAACTCGCCATCGAATCACTGTATAAACTCAGTGATCTCTCTGAGAGCATGAAAAAAGAGCCCAACATGATGCGCTATGCCAAGAACTGGAAAAGAATGTATGAGGAGAGCCAGCTCCCCGACGCCAAAGATCGTCTGTTCTTCGGCGCCCCTTGTGTGATTCTTCTTGTCTCGCCCTCTCCCATCAATGCCTGCATCGCCGCTTCGCACATGGAGACCATGGTCTACTCTCTGGGATTAGGCATGCTCTACAGCGGCTTTACGACAAGAGCAGTGAATTATTCTCCCGAACTGAAGGAGTTTCTAGGCATGCAAGAAAGCGACACCGTGCAGGCGTCGCTCATTATCGGTCATCCGGCGGTGCGCTATGAACGCAGCACCCCCAAAAAACTTCCGGTGGTCATTCGTCGATAGGTGTTTTCTTGAATTTGACTTCCACCGCCAGATCTTCACTTCGCAGATAGTACTTCGTGAAGGCTACCGGCCCTTCCCTGTCATAGTCGGTGCGCTCGAGATGGAGCACCACAGACCCCTCTGGGAGTTTTAACTTCTTTCGAACTTCCTTCGACGCATCACAGATCTTTAGAAGTTGTGATGTACGGGTGATCGGCACATTTTTCTGTGCGAGTATATCGGAGAGAGAAAAGATATCCGGATGCAGCTCAGGAAAATCAGGTACATTCTTTTTTAGCACAAAGAGCTCCTCCATGTAGAGGGGCTTTTTCTCTTTCACTACTCGTTTTACATAGTATAATTCTTCTTCCGGATGCACCTGGAAAATCTTAGCATAGTATGGACCCGCCTGTCGGATCTGCACGACGATGCGTTTTCGTCTTCCCTTTTTCCCTCCCGGAAGAGTAAAGCCTAACTCCGTGTTGTCTTCTTCAGAGCGTCGCAAATTGACAAAGGCGCCGCGTCTGGGGACAAGCTGAAGGAGCCCGTCTTTTTCAAGGAGCTTCAGAGCCGCGCGAGTCGTATGCGGATGCACCCCATAGTGCTCGGCAATCTGGCGCTCGGAAGGAAGCTCTTTGCCGGGCGAATAGGTGCCGTCTTCAATTTTTTCCTGGATGACTTCTTTCAGCTGGAGATAATAGGGTTTACTCATCATCCCCCTCCACACTGTCATAACGAAATGCCTGGAATTTATACGGATGCACTGAGTACAGATACTCCAAGGGCTCCGAAGATGTGTCAAAGACCAAGCTTCGAAGGAAAAATGCGGGAGATCCGGGCGGAAGCCCAAAGAGATCCGCTTCTTCTTCCGTCAGATGCGTGATCGAGATCTCTTCTTCTCCATGTGAGAATTTCGCTCCCATCTCCTCCATCGATCGGTAGAGGCTCTCACTCTCTAAGTCGATGCTTCCGATCCCCGGAAAACGGATGAGGCTAATATATGAGTTTTCAATGAGACTGAGTTTTCCATCGAGGATACGCAGGCGCTGCAGATAAAAGATGGGGCTTCCCAACGTCACGCGGAGTCTCTCCGCCAGATCTTTGTCCGCCTCAACGACTCGTTTTTTGAGAATCTCCGTCTCTAAAGAAATCTCTCTCTCGCGTGACCACTCTGTCAAACTCTGAAGATCTCTGAGATTTCGAATGTTTTTGTTTTTAGAGACATAATGGCCGGACGCGGGCACCGAATAGATGAGTCCCTCTCGTCTCAGTTCGTCAAAAGCGCGTCGAAGAGTGTCTCTTGTCACGCCGAAGCGACGCATCATCGTGCGTTCGCTGTCCAGCCGATCTCCATTTTTTACATTGTCAGAGTAGATATCTGCCATCAGCTGTTCTTTGACCTGTTGCCACGCCAACAGTTCCACCAGCTTCATCAGCAGATACTCAGTTCTGTCTCTTTGTCAAATACGTGAATGCGATTGTAGTGAATGTGAAGTTCCACGTCGTCGCCCACTTCTTTTTTCGTCTTCGGGTCTACCCGGGCAATGGTGTTTTCTCCGGCGATCGTCATGTAGAGATACGTCTCTGAACCCATATGCTCGGCGACTTCGACTTTCGAATGAAGTACGGCATATTCGACCGCCAATGGATCAACTTCGGCCTCATGTAGGTTTTCAGGACGCATGCCGACGAAAACTTCTTTACCAAGATAATTGCCGGCTTTTAATGCGTTTTCGCGCTCCGGTGTCAGCTTAAGGATCGTACCGTCTTCCATCGCCACCACATGCTTTCCGTTATCTTCTACGACGGTGCCTGTAAACAGGTTCATCTGCGGACTGCCTATGAAGCGAGCGACAAAGACATTGTGCGGTCGATTATAGAGCTCCTGCGGCGAGGCGATCTGAATGACATCCCCCTGGTCCATAATGACGATTCGCGTTCCCATCGTCATCGCTTCTGTCTGATCGTGCGTCACGTAGATAAAGGTCGTATCTATGCGCTGATGGAGCTTGGTGATCTCTGAGCGCATCTGCACGCGTAACTTCGCATCGAGGTTTGAGAGCGGCTCATCCATGAGAAAGACCTTGGGCTCTCGCACCATGGCTCTACCAAGGGCCACACGTTGACGCTGTCCGCCCGAAAGCGCCTTTGGCTTACGATCCAGAAGATTTTCGATCTCAAGCACCCGGGCTGCTTCTTTGACTCTGCGATCAATTTCCGCTTTGGGCGTCTTTTTGATCTTGAGCCCGAAAGCCATATTGTCGTATACGCTCATATGCGGATACAGAGCATAGTTCTGAAACACCATCGCAATGTCGCGGTCTTTTGGATGTGTGTCGTTCACTCTCTCTCCGTCGATCAGCAGATTTCCTTCGGAGATGTCTTCAAGCCCCGCAATCATACGAAGCGTTGTCGATTTCCCGCAGCCAGAGGGGCCGACAAGGACAATGAATTCCTTGTCTTCAATGTCGATATTGATGCCCTTTACGGCTTCTACGTTGCCGGGATATATTTTTCTGATATTTTGCAGTGACAGACTGGCCATACGCCCTCCTTGTCCATCATTGTTTCATCGAGCTTACCAGCTCGGCCATTAATACTTTACTTTGCCCATGTAGCGTCGGGTGCTCAGAGGGTGATTTCTCGCATCTGCCAGATCGTCTCCAAGTCTGCCGAGGACTGACATGAACACAAAGGGATTGAGAAGTCCGCGATGTTCGGGCTTGACGCCTTCCATCACATAGTCTTTTGAGTCGATGACAAAGAGTCTCTTCGTGATGCCGGAGGCAAAGTCTACCACGCGCTGTGAGAGCGGGCGTGTCTTGTCTTCGCCGTGAAGCACAAGAAGCGGCGTGTCTTCGACCAAGATCTCAAAGGCTCCATGGAAGAATTCTCCGGCGTGAATCCACTGGGCAGGAATCCACTGCATTTCCTGCAGGATGCACATGGCAAACATATACGCCTCTCCATAGTTCACACCGCTTCCGGTGACCATGATCATCGGACCTTCCTGAATGAAGTCCACAAACTCCTTCGAACGCGTTTCATTTTCACGGATGGTGCGAAGGGCTTTTGGAAGCGCCGCCAGGCTTTCTTTCCATCCTTTATAGTTTTCGAGTTCTCCTCGTTTTTCCAGTACATACAGCACAATGTGATAGAGCATGATCGCCTTGGAGTCCGTCACACCGATCGGTGCGTCATTGGCAAAGACGACATCGACACTGTGGCCAAGCGGTGTGTCAGCGTTGCCTGCAAACGCCATCGTAAAGGCGCCGGCTTCTTTAGCAAAACGCGCTGCTTCCACCGTCTCTTTGGTGGTGCCGGTATAGCTCGAAAGAACGACGAGACTGTTTTTCGAGAATCCTTTGGGCTTTTCCTGTAGAAACTCATTGCTGTTTAAGGCGTAGCAGGGGATGGCACTATGGTCATGGAGGAGCTTCTCCAGAGGCAACATCACCGCAAGGGACCCTCCGCAACCGACCAAATACACCGAATCAATCCCTCGTTCTAGAACGGGATCGAGAGCCGCTTCGATGGACGGAGCCTGGTCTACGCCATGCTGCAGAACTTTTTCATACGTTTCATATCGATTTTCCATTTGTTTATTATCCTTTCACGCCGCCGGATGTAATGCCGCGGACGAGTTGTTTTTGGAATATAAGAAACATCACGATCATGGGAACCACTGAAAGTGTCAGTCCGGCCATCAAAACGGTCCAGTTGGTACTTAGGCTGCTTCGCAGATTCATAAGTCCCACGGGAATCGTCTTAAACTTATCGCTTTCGATAAAGACAAGGGCGAACATAAACTCATTCCAGCAGCTCATGGCCGTTAACAGCGCCCCGGTCGCTAAGATAGGTTTGCTCATCGGCATGATGATGCGTGAGAACACCTGCCAAGAGCTACACCCGTCAATATATGCGGAGTCTTCTACTTCTCTGGGAAGCGAGAGCATATAGCTTCGGATCAAGAAAGTAGTAAACGGAATCCGATACGCGACATAGGGAATGATGAGCGCTAAATACGTGTTGTAAATTCCCAGTTTCTGGAGGAATTTAAACAGAGAGATCAAACTGACCTGTGGCGAGAGCATCAGCCCACCGATGATAATCAGGAGCAGAACACTCTGTCCTTTAAAATCAAATCTCGCCAGCGCAAACGCTGCGCAGGAGCTGATGATCAGTGTGAGGATGACCGAGACGCTGGTGACGATGATACTGTTGACAAAGTATCTTCCGATCCCCTGCTTCCAAGCCATCACATAGTTTTCCCAGAGCCATGTTTTGGGAAGTCCCCATGTGTCAAGAAACAGTCCCTGGTTGTCTTTGAATCCGCTCAACAGCATCCATATCAGGGGATAGATGATCAAGATGGAATAGATGATCAGAAGGAACATGACAAGAGCTCTTGACGGATTCCAGCCTTTCGCTTTTCCCATATCTAATCCTCCGCAATCCTTTTGTTGACATAGAGCTGGACCAGCGTCAACACAAATGTGATGACGAAGATGATCGAGGCGATGGCGCTAGCCATGCCCATCTCATCATTTCGAAAGCCCGAGCGGTATAAGTACGTTGCCAACACTTCCGTGCTTCTACCCGGTCCTCCTGCCGTCATGACATAGACCTCATCAAAGACCTTGAATCCTCCGATGACAGTGATGATCGACGTCATGATAATGGTCTCTTTTACCTGAGGCACCGTAATATAGAAGAATCGCTGCAGTGCTCCTGCGCCGTCGATTTCCGCCGACTCGTAGAGTCCTCGGGGAATCTTTTGGATGGCGACAAGAAACAACAGCATGATATAACCGATGTACTGCCACTGGCTGGTGGCAACGATGGCAAAGATTGCCGATCCACTCTCACCAAGCCAGGCTCTGGTCAGATTTTCAAGCCCGACAGCCTTAAGGAAGTTGTTCAAAAGACCGATGCTGGGATGGTAGACCAGTTGAAACAAAAGACCTACCACGGTGATGCTGATGACTGAGGGCATGAAAAAGACGGTCCTGAAGAACCCCTGAAAGCGTCTGAAAAACGTTTCTTCCAGGATCGCTGCAATAACCAGTCCGAATCCCACCTGAAAGACGATGGAGATCAGGGCATAGAGAAAGTTGTTTTTAAGTGCGATCAAAAAGACCGGGTCCTGCGCAATGCGCTTGTAGTACTGTAGTCCGACCCACGTGCGCTCTTCTCCGAACGCTTTCCACCTGTAAAGACTCAGGAAGAAGTTCTGCACGATCGGATAGTATATGAACAGTAGAACAAACAGAAGCGCCGGAGCAATGAAAAGCAGTGCGGTCTTTTTATTGCCATAAAGTTTCATAATACTCTCCGAGGAAAAACCCGCAGCGTAAAGCTGCGGGTTGTCATTTTACTCCGTCTTGATTCTCTGAGAGACGTCTTGCACTTCTTTCATAATCTGTTCGGGAGTTTTGTCGTTATTGAGCAGCTCTTGTAGGGCGGGTAAGTACACGTCCGAAATGCGGATATCGATATCCGTATCGAGCCACAGGGCCATACCTTCTGCTTCTGAAACGGCGTTGAGGCCCGCTACCAGTGACTCTGAAGAGTTCTCGCTGTTGACCGCTCCAATGACGGGGCTTGGCCACCCGAGAGTTTTGACCATCTCTGTGCTGTTCTCAAGATTCGTCAGGAACTCGAGGAATTTGACGGCTTCTTCCGGATGTGCGGTCTTTGAAGAGACCATGAATCCGTCAGGGGCACCTGTCAGGAAGTTTTGATTGCCGGGAGCGCCTTCAATAGCGGGCATCGGGAAGAAGCCCCATTTGTCAGCAAAGTTTTCATCAAAGTCGACAAACTCTTCTAGCTCCACGTAGACCATGCCCACTTGACCGCCATAGAACATCTCCAGGGTCATATTGTGTTCTGTGGAGTTGACGCCCTCTTGGAAATACCCATTGTCCTTGAGCTCTTTTAAGTATTCAAGCGCCTTGACGTAGCCGGGATCGGTGTATTCGCCGGTCTCTTTGACATAGTCCACGCGGCGTACATCGTCGGGTACGAGTTTTTGATTGAGTCCGGTGATGTAGTGCGCACCGGCCCACGGATAAATGTTTCCAAGTCCGATCGGCGCAATACCGGTACCCTTGATAGTTTCAAGGACCGTCAGAAATTCTGCCCATGTCTTGGGCTCACTCAGTCCGTTGGCTTCAAAGATCTCTTTGTTGTAGACAAAGAACTTGCCGTTGATGCGATAGGGAATGCCATAGTACTTGCCGTCGTCCATAAATGGCTCGAGTCCAGCTTGCATAATCCCGTCTTTCCACTCAGCATTCGCTTCGAGATACGGGGTCAGATCCAGCACATTTCCTTCGCGGATGAAGTTTTTGGCAAACTCGCCGCTCCAGGAGAAAAAGACATCCGGCTGCTCGCTGGTTCCCATGACGACACGGATCTTGTCCTTAATCGCCTCGTCTCCGGCTGAGTCCATGGAAATCTTAATTCCGGGATTTTCTTCTTCAAACTTGGCCACGGCTGATACAAAGTAATCATTGTATTCGGGGTTGGGCCACTTGTGTAGGAACTTGATCGTAACCTGATCAGAAGTTCCTCCTTGTGCCGGCGCACCTTCATTGCCGCAGCCTGCAAACAGACCCGTCAGCATGACAAGGCACAACAGCAGTGCAATCTTTCTTCGCATTGTCCTCTCCTTTCAGTATGACATTGCTTGGCCGAAAGCACCGTAGTCTGAGCAGACCTTTGCAGCAAACTCCGACGCTTTCTTCATGGATGTTTGGGGATCAAGTTTCTGGTCATAGAGAGCGACAAGTAGAGCGGCAATAAAGCCGTCACCTGCGCCCAGTGTATCTACGACCTCTGTCGGCGTAATCCCCTGGTAATACTTAGTTCCTTTATACTCAAGAATCGCTCCCTGCGACCCTCTTGTAACAAGACACAGTTCCACTCCCGCCTGACGGCACTCCAAAAAAAGCCCTTCCAGCTCTTCTTCTGAAAGATCGCTTCCAGAAAAGAAGGCGGCTGTCAACCAAGGAAGAACCTTTTCCCGATACGACGCAGTGGAATCGTTAGAAAAGTCAAATGTCAGGCGCTGGGACGCCTTTGAGAGATCTTCCAACTGATCCTCTAGGCGTGAATAGATACTCGAATGGACAAGATCAAATTCAGAGATATAGGCAAAATCCGCCTCTGATAAGAACAGTTCATCGCTGGCGCCTCCATCGCTTCCGACAAAGGTGCGATCCCCCTCCACCAGCGCCACATGGCAGATATTCGTCTTCCATTCAAGCTCTTTTACACGAGAGACATCCACCCCTTCTTTTGTCAGCGCTTGGGTCAGCCATCTTCCGGGCTCATCCTTGCCTACACTCCCAAGATAGGCCGTCTCAACTCCCAGTTTGCGAGCATAGACCGCTACGTTGACGGCATTGCCTCCCGGGTACATCAAGTCCTGGTCCATGTAGTGATCCAGGACATTGTCTCCCACACCGATTAATTTCATCAGTACGGCCTCAATCCACCGTAATATCTTCTGTCGTCGGGATTGTGCCCCTTATAGATGGACAGATAATAGTAGAAGTATTCAAGCGGGACAAAGAGCAAGAAGGGGTCGAGAGCCGGGTGGAACTTCTCAGAAAACTTCTTGCTGTCAAAGACGATCACGTTTTCTGTCAACCCTTCGATAAAGCGAAGCGCCCGCTCAGCACTCTCACGCGTCTTGTCCCGCCCGATGAACACGACATAGTTGGTATCTTCGTCCACCACTTCGAGTGGACCGTGGCGGAATTCCGAAGCGTTCAGACTGCATCCATGCGTCCACGTAAACTCGAGCATCGTGATGATGCCCTCTTTGTAACCGATAGGTAAGAGATTTCCGGAGCTGATGGTATAGATGAGGGGCCATTTGGAGGCTCTCTCTCCCCACTTCTCCATCTCACCTTCCACTTCGTTGAGGAGACGCTCAAGCTCTCCGGGAAGCTGATGAAGTTCTGATTTGATTTGCTGCAGTTCAGGTGTGTCTTGTAGAAAATGAAGAACAACGTGATAACTGATTAAAAGATGAACGATCCAGATACATTCTGCGTGATAGGCTGCCACGTATTCAGCGGCTTTGGCAAGAGGGGACTCCTCTGTTTTCGTGACGGCAAGGGTGCGTGCGCCACGTTTTCGAGCGAGTTCCACAGCCGATACGACTTCCTCTGTCTTTCCTGAGTCACTGACGCCGACGACCAGACAACTGGCATCAAGTATGTGCGGAGGATTGAGAACAAAGTCCATCCCGCTAAATGTCTTGACACGAAAATCGCCATAAATGTCGGCAAGTTGTGCTGCCGTCTGACAAGCACAGAGTGGAGAGCCGCATGCCACAAAATACACCCTCTCAATCGAGGACTTGCCGATCGTCGCCAGAATCTCATCGACAACCGGGAAGACATTTTTGAGCACATGCGAGGTTTCTGGTACCATATCTTCGGTAACCAAAAAATCGACTTCAGACTTATCAATCTTGAGCATTTCTCCCTACTTTCATTATCAAGTAAATTTTTGCATACCAGTTAAGGTTGACATGGGGCTTATATAGAACACTTAGCGTTTACGAGAGAACTTTCCCGTTAATTTATTAAGTATTTGTTTTAATTTGCTCAAATTTTCTTTGTTGAAACGGTCGATTTTGCCTACCAGTATTAACTAAAATATACTCCTGTGCCAATCAAAAGTCAACCTGAAAGAGGAAGAATGTATGTGAAAAGAGCATTCATACAAGCGACGTAGTTGTCGGAACAATAGAGTCTATTACTTGATATAACTGCGAGTTAACGGACCTAATAAAAGAATATATGTCCATTTTCAGTCATGAGAAGGTTCGGTCAAGAAGTATTGATCTAAAATAAAAAGGTATCCGTCATTTCCCTTACAGAGCGAAGATGACAACATACCTCAATACACTCTTTAGTAGCATGCAGAATTGAATTCTTACACTAAGCAGGCTACCTATGTTTTGTCAGATACACCATTCCCTCTATTTAAAAAAGGTATTGGCGCATCACACATATATACAAAGTACTAAAATGATTTTAAACAAGCGCAAATACATAAATAGAAAAATAGGTTATTACTGTAAACGCCGGATCCTTTCTAACACCAACATTTTGAGAGCTTCTTTCATGTGTTCAGGAAGAAGAGACTTTGCCGTCATTTGAAGATATTCATCTTTCATTGAAATCACTTTCTCTAAAAGGTTCAGAGCTGTCTTTTCCTGTATCTTTGCATTTGCAGCAAATCGTAGGAAATCTCTTCTTGAGATATTACTTTTCTTACCGTTCAAAGTGAGAGCCATTTCATCTTGATCCTCTGGTAAAACTACATTGACGGGCAGGAGGTCATACGCCGGAGAGAGTGTGAAAACACGCGAAGCCGGGCTCGTTTCAATCAGGGAAAGGTTCTTTAAGTGCATGTCCGAATTCCCAATAACAAATGAAAAGACTACTCGGAAGAATAGCTCACTCAAATCAAGTCCTGAAGTACTTGAGTATCTCCAGATAATCTTTGCGCACTGTTCGTAGGAGCCTCGGTATTTATACTGCGTCAGACGATCACTTAATTGACAGAAATCCTCCATGGCATATTTTTTGATATGGTAGTGACCATGACTCTCTTTGATCTCACGATCTGCACGTTTTGTGATATATGCTAGGGAGGCGCTTTCATCATTTACTCGAATCAATCCGTGTAACACGGTTTGAATCCCAGTAGCTTTAGCCATGCGCATGCTGAGATCCTCTGCTTCAGGCAGTGCTTGAAACTCTTTCGTCTGAGGCTTAAGGATGTATCCAAATGGATGATCTTTAAGGGTCAAACGTTCTGAACCTTCTTGTGTGGACAAATGAAGAGAAAGTTTTTTCTGCACACCAGCCACTGTAGCTCCCATATGAATCGCTTTTTCGACTAGTTTTTGTATTTGCTCTGGCGTGATGTGAAGTTGTGGCATGTCATGTGTTCCAAAGAAAACTCTAATACAGCGTGGATGCCATTCGGCGGCATCTCTTTGCGAATCCTCAAGTGGTTCTCCACAATACAGGCAGTTCATAGTGTCTCCTCACGCCTTACGCTTACATCTCCTGTGCAGTCTTCACAAGCAACAAGTAGCACCCCAAAACGATCATTTCGTTCAATTTTCCAATTTCGACTTACTTCTTGCAGTAACCACCCTTCGGGAATCAGTCCATCAAAGAAAGAAAACAAGACCTTCGATTCAAAAGGCTCTGTTTGAAGCGGAAGGGTCAAACTGACCGGGAATGCTTGATCACTCGCTAGATATTTTTGATCATAAGTGAATTGGTATCCCGTGTCGGATTCTTGAAGGATCCCAGCGTATTTTGATTGGACGTAGATTTTTGCTCTGCGATACACTCTATTCATCTCTCTTCATTCTCCCGGGAACTGCCTCCATGCCAAACATAGCAAGTGCTTGATTCACTTTATCCATGCGAACGGTCTTCTTACCCTGCTCTATTTCGCGCACAAAGCGCAGCCCCAGACCAGAGCGCATGGCAAACTCTTCTTGTGTCAAACCTGCCTTTTTTCTGTTTTCTTTGATAAATCTAGCTATTGTGTTCATGTTATCACTTTATACCCTATGGGGTATATTGTCAATTATCACTTCAGATTTATACCCAATAGGGTGTATTATCTAGACAACCTGCAATATGCTCCCGATAGGGTATAATACTGACACAATTTGCCGTCAATATTTTTAGAACTATCGAATTTTTTCTGTTAGATTATAGTACGAAGACAAACTGTTTAAATTGTTTTGAAAAGGTGATCTATTGCTCTTTAAAGAAACACTTACTGAATATTATAGATCCATACATCAGTATATGAGTGAAGCGAACGAATTCTGCGAGAACTTTGAAGAGCACTTGATGAAGCGCATGGAAGACAAAGACTATCAGTGGGAAGGGTGGAGCAAGCTAGATAATTACTTGCGTGAGGCTTGGCAGATACTCCAAGAAATGTCGGATCAGAACCACATAATCAAAAAGAATAAAAGATGGTTTGGTGAAGAGCGTGTGTTGAGAAAACAAGCCCAACAAAGAATCAAGTCGTTAGAAAAAGAGCTTGCCTCGCTCTAGTCACATCATTTCCCTAATGACAATTTTAAAGACCAGATCCATTCAATGATGGAGCTGGTCTTTTCTCTATCCTTCTAGTGCACGGTCCACTTCCTCAAGAAAGGGTCCGATCTTTTCCTTGAAAACGTATTCTATCCTTCCGTCTGCGTACGCTTCGAGATCTACATAGGCGCGAGTCATGGGATACATAAACGGCAGCTGGGCGGCGGGAAATACTTCGAGGCTCGTTCCCAAAATCAAGATCATATCCGCTTGAGAGAGCTCCTCCACGGCATGGCGAAACGCTTCTTGAGGGAGTGCTTCTCCAAAGAGCGTGACGCCGGGGCGCAGGGGTCCGTGACACGAGCAACTCTTTCCCTCAAAGAAATCTTCTTCGCTGTATTCCTTTTCGCAGTGCTGACAAAAGACGCGACGGATGCTTCCGTGGAGCTCCATGACATGTTTACTGCCGGCAGCTCTGTGAAGTCCGGAGACATTTTGCGTGATGATTCCCTTCAGGAGACCTTCTTCTTCCCACTTTGCGAGGATCTCATGGCCTCTGTGCGGGGACACGCCGCGCAAATTCTTCATCCTATGCGTGTAGAACTCACGGAACAACTCATAATTGTTGTGAAGCGCTTCTACGCTGGCCAAGGTTCTCGGGTCGTGGTTTTTCCAGAGTCCACTCGGTCCGCGAAAATCCGGCAGATTACTTTCTGTATCCATTCCGGCTCCGGTAAACGCCAGGAGGTAGTTAGAAGAGCGAACAGCTTCAACAAATTCTTTCATCGGCTTTCCTTTCTTAGTCACATTGTACTCATAACAAAAAAGGCAAAAACCCAATCTATCACGATGGTCTCTGCCCGTTGTTGTTTTAATGTTTTGGGGGCTCAATGAGTCCACTTTCCTCTATTATAGCATTAAGGCGTAAGAGGTTTTAGTTTCCCCCCTGCATAGCGAACCACTTTTCTTGCCAGCGCTTCTGTCGGATCGACAAAAGGTCCCACGAAATCATCTTCCTGGAAGTAGATGGCAAGTTCGGTGCAGGCGGTGAAAAAGACATCTGCCCCTTCCTGCCTCTTTCTTTCAAGGAGCGCCTTTGCTTCTTCTATTCCATGATCCATGACGCCGGCTTTCATCGCGTAGATGATGCGCATCATGAGCTCTTTTTCTTCCTCTGAGAGTGCCAGCACCTCCATCCCCTCTTTTTGGCATCGAAGCTCATACAGTCCTTTTTCCTGGGTGGCGGTGGTGGAAAAGATAACGACTCTTTTTGCGTCTTGTCTCTTTGCTTCCTCTATTGCTGCCTCAATCATGCTCAGAAATGGAATAGAGACCGCTGGGCGCATCTGTTCTAGATAGAAATGCGCCGTATTGCACGCCATGACAAGTACCTGCGCTCCCGCCTGTTCTAGGCGTTTAGCACTGTTGATCATCTCTGGAAGCGGGTCTTTTCCCCCGTGGAGGATGGCCGCTGTTCGATCCGGAATCTGTGAGTTGCAGTCCGTGATGACATGAAGGTGATCTTGATCTTCGTCCGCTACGGTGTTTTCAATGATCTTGCGCTGCAAGTCAACAGAGGCCAGCGGCCCCATTCCCCCGATAATTCCCACAATCTTAGTCATCAAGCACCTCCTGAAGGGATGCAATTCGTCTTCCCGAGCGAGAGATCATCGGCTCGGCGTGCCAAAGAGAGCTGTAGATCGCTTCTTCCACAGACTCTACCGTCGCATCAAATACTCTGTCGATCATTTTTTCATGCAAAATGGGAAATGCGCGGATCGCCTTCTTCGCTTTTTGCGATATGCGATTCGCCGTACTAAAAGCGATGGCGATATCTCCGCTACCATGTCCCATGATAGAGCCCGTCCTTCCAAGAGCCATTGAGGAGCGTTTTGCAACGCGCTTTAGCTGCCTAGAGGACAGAGGAATATCGGTGGCGATGATGATCATGATCGACCCCTTATCTTCTTCCTTGTCCGAAAAAGGGAGAAGTTGTCCGTCAAATCGGAGTTTTCCCTTCCCTCCATAGTTTGACAGCACCAACGCGCCCACCGTGTAGTTCTTCCCATCGATGAGTAGAGTTCGAGAAGCTGAGCCAATGCCTCCTTTTAGACCAAAGCAGACCATACCTCTTCCGGCGCCGACCGCTCCTTCTTCAAAAGTATCCGAGACGGTATGGAGTGCCTCCATTACATGCTCCTCTGTCACATGCATTCCCCGGATATCGTTGATTCTTCCGTCATTGCACTCGCCGACAACGCAGTTGACGGTGGCGTCGGTGTCTGCGATCGTGGCGTTTTGCTCTAACATATATTTGTTCAGCGCCGTGAGGGCGGTGCCGACACTCAAAGTGTTTGTCAACACGATCGGGCTCTCCAGTGTCCCCAGTTCTTCCACCTGAATAAGACCGGCGCTCTTTCCAAATCCGTTGAGGACGCTGACAGCGGCGACGAGCTTTTGATCGAATAAGTCTCCCGAGCAGGCACAATGGCCGTAACACCGGTATGCGCCTCTGCCTCATCCACGGTGACATGCCCTACGAGCACTCCTTCGACATCACAGATGGTGTTCTTTTTTCCCTTTGGCAGGTTGCCGATTTCCCGCTTCATTCCCATACCATTTCCTCTTTCTTTTATAGAAAGCATCTCATCTGCCAAATACTTTTCTGGCAATCTCTACTCCATCTCGCGCATCTTTTGCGTAGTAATCCGCTCCGATCATCTGTGCGTATTCCGATGTCAAGACAGCGCCACCGACCATCACCTGAGTATCGGGCAGCGCTTTTGAGAGCGCCTTGACGGTTTGTTCCATGGTAAATACCGTCGTCGTCATCAGCGCACTGAGGCCGACAAGTTTCACATCTTCTTCTACGGCTCTTTGCACAACAGTTTCCACAGGCACATCACGGCCAAGATCAACGATCTCATATCCGTAATTTTCAAGAATCAATTTGACGATGTTTTTTCCCAAGTCATGGATGTCGCCCTGAACGGTCGCAAGGAGAATCTTTCCTGCGCTCTGTTTGGCAGTCTCGTCGTTTGAAAACACTTTTTTTATGACCTCAAAGGCCTGTTTGGATGTCTCGGCACTTTGGATCAGCTGCGGAAGGAAGATTTCTCCGCTGTCATATTTTTCCCCCACCTCATCTAGCGCCGGAATGATCCAGCGCTGTACGATCTCCAGCGGCTGAAGGCTGTGAAGAAGCTCTTCTGTCTTCTTGCCGGCTGCATCTTTTAGTCCTCTGATGATCATATCTGCGAGATTCGACTCTTCTTTCGGTGGAGCTTCTTTCTTCTGTGTATCCACGGTGGCGCTACTCTCAATGTACGAAGCGCCTCCTTCATCGAGATTTGATAGGACCCGAAAGGCTCTGATCGTATCCATCAGTCCAGCGTTTGTCGAGTCGGTGATCGGCACATCGAGGCCATAGGCAAGCGCCATCGCAAGGTAGGTATTGTTGAGTAGGTGTCTGCGGGGAAGCCCATAGGAGATATTACTGGTGCCAAGCACAATCGGCACCTTGTATGCCGCTTTAATCATCGGGATAGAGCGAAGAGTCTCCAGCACACTTTTTTGCTCAGCTGAAGCGGTCAGCACCAGCGGGTCGACGAGAATATCTTCTTCTGGAATGCCGTATTTTCTTGCTTCTTCTACGATTTTTCCTACAATCTCCAGCCTCTTTTCGGCTGTTTCGGGCACCCCGTCTTCATCGATGGTCAGCGCCGTCACCATAGCCCCGTACTTCTTCACCAGAGGGAATATGGCATCCATACTGGAGGGCTTTGCATTCACGGAGTTGGCAATGGGCTTTCCGTTGTAGATCCGAAGACCTGATGCCATCGCCTCTGCATTTGAGGTGTCGATCATCAGCGGAATCGGCAGGATGGACTGAATTTCCTGAATCATCAGTGCCAGGACATCCTTTTCCTTCAGGTCGGGAAGACCGGCATTGATGTTTAAGACATCTGCGCCTGTGTCTTTTTGAGCGATCGCTTCCCGCACCACAAAATCCATGTCGCGCACTTTGAGCGCATGCTGCAGGCTTTTTCTACCTGTCGGATTCAGTCGCTCCCCGATGACCCTGACATCTTCTCCAAAGACGACGGTCTTAGTGGATGAGGAGCAGGCGGACAGTCTCTTGACTTCCACTCTCTTTGGCTGCTTATCACGAAGCACTCTTCTCATCTCTTGGATGTACTCAGGCGTCGTACCGCAGCATCCGCCAAAGACACAGACACCCAAATCCGCCATCTTTCTGACTTCTTCCGCGTATTCTTCCGGCCCGACGTCATAGACGGCCAGCGTCTCACCTGAGCGAGGGAGTCCTGCGTTGGCGGTGACGATCACGGGAAGCGAAGAATATCGAAGCACCTCTTCAGCCAGTGGGCGAATCTGCGCCGGCCCCAGCGAACAGTTGAGCCCCAGCGCATTGACGCCTAGACTCTGAAGGAGCGTGACCATGGTGAGCACGTCCGTTCCTGTAAATGTCCTGTGGTCTTCCTGAAACGTCATGGTGCAAAAAACAGGAAGATCCGCGCTCTCTTTTGCGGCGATAATGGCCGCTTTGGCTTCGTAGAGATCGCTGATCGTTTCAATGAGAATCAGGTCGGCACCAGCTTGTGCCCCTGCTTCCATCTGCTCTTTAAAAAGACTTACCGCCTCTTCAAAAGGGAGTGTACCTAAAGGAGACAACAAGGTGCCGATCGGACCGATGCCAAGGGCGACGAGTCCTTCTCCTTGCGCCTTAACCGCTTCTCTTGCGATCTTCACGCCGGCTTCTACCACCTCTCGAACTGAATAGCCGGTGCCCTGGAGTTTTAGCCGGTGCGCACCAAAGGTATTGCTCGTGAGGATCTGGGCTCCCGCCTCCAAATACTCCTGATGAATCTGCCGAATCTTCTCCGGGTGTTTGATATTGTAGAGCTCCGGGATTTCTCCGGCTTTTAGCCCTCTTCGTTGGAGCATCGTGCCCATGGCACCGTCAAAAAACAGAAATTCCCTCGACAATTTATCTAGCACATCCAGCCTCCCCTTCTCGTGAAAAACGGCACGTTTCGAACAAATGACAACGACTGCAGCGTCGTCTTGGCTCTCTTTTTTCTTTTGTCACGCCGATGATCGCGCTCACTGATTTTCTTGGAAGAAGAATCGATGATTCGGACAGATACAAACCAATGCGTCGAAAGGCGTTGAGGTAATCCAGGAGAGGAGCTTGTACCGTTAGCGGAAGATCTCCGTAGCCCGGACTCCATCTCGGCGTAATAAAGTAGCCTGCTTCCTCGGCGAGTTGACGAACTTTTTCCTGCACATCATCGCAGAGCGCCTCCACAAGTGCCGTCGCACAGGCATCGAGGAGAACGCCGCGAGTCAAATCGCTCCTACTGTAGTAGCGGATCACCTGTTCCACTTTTATCCCCAGCGTCACGGCCATCACGACAGCGTAGTCGCAGTGAGCGAGGTGTTTGTGGATATCTTTTCCCGGCAACTCGAAAGTCACCCCTTCAAAGAAAATAGAAGAATCTGTCGAGGCGATCTTCGCCTGGCGATACACGTATTGATAGCGGGCAATGCGACGGATCTCTTGCATGCACTCCTTGACTAGACGGTCTGTCGTCTCATCCGCGCCTTCTCTTGCCATGAGATATCGATATACTTCCCGCTTGTGAAAGGGAACATCATGAGGGATTTGTTCATCCCCGCTGATAAAGATCGGCGCAAATGCATCCTCCCGCTTTTGTCTTTCTGTCCCCATCTGCTCTCTCCCCACTGTTTTTAACGGTCCTCTTTGTGCACTTGTAAGCAGAGTCAGACCGATGCCTTTTCTCGTCTTTATCTGCAAATGTCCGTTGATTATAGTCAGTGTAACGCAGGAATATCCGCTTTGCAATGACATCTCACTCATCTCATAGGCGACAAAAAATGGCTCACACCGGTGAAGGTGGAGCCTTAGATAATCGCTTCTTTTGAGCTTGTCGACAGTGCATAGGAAAGCCTGTGCGAGAGGATGGCACGTGACGACTTGTGGGGAGACACAAAAGAAGGATATTAGGGGTGATAGTATGCTAATTTTCTTGCCTCAAAGCGCATGAACTATGCGTTTACTCGTTCAGCTGGTTTGACGTGGATACTCTGGTATTTGATGGTCTTCGTCGGACAGACTTGTGTGCAGCTGGTGCACTGCAAACAGGCGCCGGGCGTAATCAAGGCCTTGTTGTCGACTTTCATCCGCACCGCCTCGGCAGGACATACCTGGACACATTTCGTGCATCCGATGCACCCTTCCGGCGTGACCATCTGAGAAAAGCGAGCCGGGCGACCAAAGACCCTCTGAAGGACTCCAAACGGACAGAGGAGGTTGTGGAAGACTTCCGGTCGATAGCGAAGCGTCACGAGCACCGCGAGGGCTATCCAGAACAAAAGAATCGGAATATCCCGCTTCAACACTCTTTTGGCGTAGATCATGACAGCGACGCTGAGGATCAGCCCCACCCAGGCGACAACGCCTGAAGATAGCCAGTCAGGCTTTTTCTTCGTCTGCCAGTTGAACTTTCGTGCCAGCCACTCCGTCGGGATCATCAGCGTATGCATGGGGCAGACATATCCGCAGAATACTCTGCCGAAAAATAGAGCGAGCAGAAGACTTACCCCGAATAGAATCAACCACAAATTCATCTTTCCGCTTCGCAGCAGGAAAAGAAATAATGCGAGAAACAGAACTCTTACCGTATTGACAGCCGTTTTCATTGTCACTCCTTCCATTGATTGCTCTTTTTCTATTTTGGCGATAAAATGATAAAAAAGGTGTTACCGTGGTAACACATGGAGACGATTGATGAAAAAAGTTCTAGAGCCGTATCCGGCGCTCCTACATTCCTTTACTGAACAAGAGCTCGATGAGCTACTGGAAAGAGGGATCCTTCAGATCAAATCCTATGACAAAGGAAATATCATTCATCTCGAGGGAGAGCCTTGCACAAAATTTGAACTGATCCTCGAGGGCACCGTCGTCATTGAGCGAATTGACGCCGCCGGAAATTTGCTGACGATCAGTGAAATGAAAAAAGGGGAGATCCTCGGGGGAAATCTTCTCTTCTCAGAAACCCCCTATTATCCGATGACGATTACCTCTCGCTCCTCTGCTCGCCTTCTTGGGATTGAAAAAGAGGGACTGTTCTCACTTTTTTTCTCCCATCCATCTTTTCTTCGATCCTATCTAGAGCTGACAAGCGCCAACGCCAATATCCTCGGCGACACGTTGAGATATCACATCCACACCTCTCTACGCGAGCGAATCCGTCATTTTCTTGAAGAAGAAAGACAGCGCCAGCAGTCCCCTCAAATCGTTCTGCCGATGACAAAGAAGAAATTGGCGGAAAAACTCGGTGTACAGCGCACTTCTCTTTCAAGAGAGCTAAGCAAGATGAAACAAGACGGCCTCATTGACTTTGACCGGCGAACGATTACACTCCTTTGATCGAGCCTGCTCTTGTTAATAGCGCCCCTTCTTATGCATTACATCCTCTCGAGCAACTCTTTACCAATCCATTTTTTTCTTGCACTAGTGCCGCCTACGCCCACCCTTCTGTCTAAACAGGAATTTCCCGTTGCGTTTGGGTACAATGTAATATGCAGACAAATCAAGGGAGGCCGACATGTATGATATCCGAAGACAACATCCAGATGATCTCGACGAGATTGTTCGCATCACCAGCAATGCATTTCCAACGCGTCGAGAGTTGACCCCTGAGGGAATCGAAAGAGAGAAACGACGATTGGCTCAGCTGATGGAGGATGATCCGGAAGTCGAATGCTACGGACTCTACGAAGACGATGTGCTCATTGCGCTTGCCCGATACTATCGATTTCGCACGAATCTGTTTGGCCGAGTGGTGGAGACGGCAGGGATCGGCTCGCTGGCAGTCGATCTATTACATAAAAAGAAACAATCCGCTTTTAAGCTGATGCGTCATTTCGAGTCATGGGCCAAAGAGAACGAACTGCCGCTCGGGATGCTCCTTCCTTTTCGCCCTGATTTTTATAAACGTCTCGGGTATGGCTTTGGATCGAAATTTCATGAGTATCGCATCGCTCCCGAGAACATTCCCATCTACAAAACAGAGATGCATCTGCAGTTGATTAAGCCCTCTGAAATAGAGTGGATCGCTGAATATCATAAGAAGAAGACGGAACAAACGCATGGACTCAATCATAAACTTAAAAGAGAGCTTCGCGTCTTACAAGAAGACAGAGAGGCAAGATACGTCGCCAGCTTTGATGAAGACGAAAACATGGAGGGCTATCTTCGCTTTCGCTTTCAAAAGCCGCAGGAGGCAGGTTGCTTTTCCCAGCATCTGATCGCCGATGAATGGTTTGTCGACTCCCCGAAAGTTCTGCGAAAACTCCTCGAATTCATCCGAAGGCAATCGGATCAGGTAGAGCTGGTCATTTTCCACACCTCTTTGGATGACTTCCACCTGCTCTTTGACAACCCGCTCGACACAAGCGGTGAGTGCATTCCCCACGGAAACGTAAAGACGAATACTCAGTACACCGGCATCATGTACAAAGTGTTCTCATTTGAACAGTCATTTAGGCAGTTTGAGTATCGGCGATATGGCGAGGAGCATCTAGCCATTGCCTTTGAGGTACTCGATGAGCAGGAAGAAGACGTCCTCGAATCGTTTACCGTCGGTTTTCAGGGTGCGAAGGGAATGCTCGCCGCACAAACGCCCGATGTTCACGTGAGACTAAAAGGATCGGACTTCTCCAGTCTCTTCATGGGAAGCGTTCGATTTCACTCCCTTGTGGACTTTGGTCTTGCGCAGATCGATGACCCCGGATATATCCAATCGATCGATCGTCTCTTTTACCTTGCGCAACGTCCTCAGTGCAACAGCGATTTTTGATAAGTCTACCTTCCTCGTTGAAAGTAGCAAGAGATCATTCTTCGGGTATAGATGATGTACGTATGAAAGGAGTACACATGAGTAAAATATATACAAAAGGCGGCGACAAAGGCGCCACCTCTCTATTTGATCAGGTTCGCGTCTCAAAAGATGACATTCGTGTGGAAAGCTACGGCACTGTGGACGAATTGGGCGCAGCGCTGGGCGTTGCCAAGAATTTTACGGATGAGGAGATGAAAAAAGATATTGAAATCATCCAGCACAAACTCTTCACCGTCGCCAGCAATCTCGCCACACAAGATCAGACAAAGGTCCCCGCAAAGATTACCGAAGAGGACATCACCCGACTGGAGCATGTCGTGGACAAATACATGGACGCCGTTCCTCGGGAGAGCTGCTTCATTTTAAACGGCTCCACGAAAGCCGCAGGATTTCTCCATCTCGCGCGGACCATCTGCCGAAGAGCCGAAAGAAGAACGATCTCCCTTTCAGGGATCACCGAGGTCAATCCTCTGGTCATCAAATATCTCAACCGTCTATCCGATGCCATCTATGCCATGGCCCGCTACAGCGAAGACAACGAGGAATGCGTCAAGTACTGATAAAAAGAAAAGCTCTCTTCGAAATCTAACCGGAGGGAGCTTTTTTATGTGTTATATTCTGAGGCTAGAGGCCCTTTACCGGCACCGAGGTGTCATACCCAAGGGTGAAATACCTTTGACGATTAAAGGAAAACTCTTTCAATATCTCAAGCCCGAGTTTTCTCGTATGCGCTTCAACAGAGCGCCCGTTGATCTGATTGATAAACGTGATCAGCACAGGATATCTTCTGTTCATCTGCTCGCGAGAGACATCAAACACCTTCAAAAGAACATGGCTTCCCCTGTAAGGGGTGTCGATGCAGATGGGGCCGTACTGATAGGAGTTCTCTGTTGAGAGCCGACGTCCCAGATAATGTATCGAGGGTAGATCCTCTATCATAAAGGCAAAAAGTGGCCAGACAGACCAGTACTCCCACGAAGCGGCCATTGCGTAGGAGATCACTCTGTCGCCGTCTTTTGCAATGACAATCCCATTCTCTTTTTCTATCAAATCGGCCAGTTGATCCTCTGTAAAGAGCGTCGTGACAAAACCATGTGGACGATCCTCATCCGATACGGTGTCCACATGAAATTTCTTCTGAAGCGCACGGATGCCTTCAATGTCTTTGATGGTGGCGTTGGTGTAGATCATGGCCTCTCCTTACACGATGTTTCACTGATGGATTGTTGCCCATCCAGGGAGTTTTCTTGTGTGAGATCGTAGCGAAAAATACATTTGTGTGTCGAGCCGCCCTCGCGCATCACATGATCTTCGGGGAGCTCAGTTATTTCAAGAAGTTCTCCTCCGAGAATCTCACACGTTCTTTTCGAGGCAAGATTGTCCGGATCACATGTGATGATCACATACTCCATTCCAAGAGATCTTGCGTATGAAAACAGGAGGAGACAAGCTTTGGCGGCGTAGCGATTTCCTCTATCTTCCTCAAACACCCTATAGCCGATATTTCCTCCGTAATAAGAGTTCTCATTATGTCCCAGACGAAGGTCGCATACGCCGACCTTTTTCTTGTTCTTGTCGAGAATGAAAAAGTAGTGTGCGGGAAGCCAGTCGCTCTTTGTGTCTTTCTTGGCTTTTCTCTCCAACAGCAACGACACATCTTCTCCCTTAAGAATTACTTTTCTGAAGAGCATACGGTCCCCTTTTTCTTCTTTGAACACTCTTCAGATAATATAAAAAGGATCTGCTTCTTACGAGAAGCGTATCCTTTTATATCGTTTGCTGTGTGAAGAAAGGCACACGTCTTACTTGTCTGCATAATTATCAAAATAGCCTTGGATATAAATGATCGGCGTCCCCTTGTCGCCCGAGCCGCTGGTCAAGTCACAGAGACTTCCCAGGAGGTCACTGTATCTGCGGGGGGTTGTCCCGAGACTCAGCTCCTCATCGATCTGTCCGGCGCGCTTTTCTCGAATGCTCTTGGCCAGTGCTTCTTTGAGCTCCGCTCCTTTTAGATGGCTGAATTGATTGTCAGCAAGATATTTCAGTTTCAGCTCGTTGGGCCCACCTTCTAGTCCGGAGGTGAATCCGGGAGATACGACCGGATCGGCAAGTTCCCAAATCATGCCGAGAGGATCTTTAAAAGCGCCGTCTCCGTACACCATCACTTCGATGGTTTTTCCGGTGAGCTCTTTCATTCGCTTTTGCAGTTCTTCTACCAGCTTCTGTGAGCCTCTTGGGAAGAGCTTGACCTCTTCGTCCGATGAGAGATTGGAACCTAAGAGTCCGTATTCGGGATTGTATCCATGAGTATCAGAAGGAGTGCACAGCAGATGCTCGAGTCCCGCAATATTCTCCGCCTTCGCTTCTAACAGTTTTCTTCTCGTGCGATGTCTGCTGTGAACATCACAGTAGAGAACGTTGCTTGTATACTCGAGGATCGTCTCGGGTCGATTCGAAAAGATGATCGTACACTCGGCCCCTTCTGATTCGACAAGATGACGATAATATGCGATATAGTCTACATTTGAAAATGTATGCTTGCACACGCCAAAATGATCTCGGAACTCCTCTTCTGTCAGCACGTCGGTCCAGGGATTGATCCCTGCTTCATCGAGTTGATCTTCGCTAATCAGATGGTTGCCGACTTCATCCGCAGGATAGCTGAGCTGGATGATGACGTGTTTGTTGGCCCTTGAGATGGCCTTGAGGGTGGAAGAAAATCTGTTTCGGCTCATGATGGGAAAGAGAACGCCGATTCCCTCTTCAGGAAACAGCCGCCGGATATCAGCAGCCATCTCATCAAGGGATGCATAGTTGCCCTGGGTGCGAGCGACAACACTTTCTGTGATGGCCAGCACGTCCCGATCTCTGGGTTCTATGTGTTCTCTTTCATAGAACTCCGCCATCAGGCGCGGAACCATCTCAATCAATGAATCCCCTTCGACAAAAATCGGTGTGCGAACGGCACTTACCAATGTCCCTATCATACTTTGCATACATTCCTCCCTGTCCTCTTATTTTAGTGGACTTGGCGACTTCTGACAATGAGCAACGTCAATCTTCTTAAGCAGTTTCATATCTTTAGGTGTCAAATGCTGGCAAAATTAGGCATTTTTCTCTGTCGACTTTTCTAATTCACCTTCCGTCTGTCCTCGTCTCGGTCCTGATCTTCTGCGAGAGTTTCCCAGAAGACGACGTCGATTCTCTTCCTTCGGAAAATCAAGCGGATGATCGATCTTGATCATGATCACCTTGTCTCCTTTTAGAAGAAGTGTCTCACCAACGGGGACAATAATGTCCGTGTCTTTTCTCTGCACCATAATGATCAGGCGATCACTTTCTAGCTTCAGATCCATGATCTGCTGATTCTCCCATGGATGGCCTGCAGGAATCGTAAACTCAATCAGATCCTGACCGCTTTCATCAAAGTGCACCTCCCCGCCGAGTATGACAAGATCATCCTCTTTAAGCGTGACGTGACCCCTGGGCACCACCGTTTGTCCGTCTCGTTCAATTTTTGCCACAATGAAATCGAAGGTGAGATTGAGCTCGCTGACCTTTCGACCCACCAAGGTGCTATCCGGATGAATGCGCGTCTCCAAAAAGCCGATTTCTGCTTTGTCCATATAATAGTTAAAGGTCTGTAGCACCGTGTCATGAGGGTCGAGCATATCCCACTTTTTTGACATGGGCGGCATCAGATACCCCTGCACGAAAGAAGATAACACGCAGATGCCAAACACAACGTGGTAGACATCCACAGAAAAGGACGCCCCGCTATTGACGGCGATGATCGCAAAAGCAATCGCTGCCGCCCCTCGAATACCTGCTAAAGAAATGATCTTCAGTTGATCGCTTCTTAGTCGAAAAGGAAGCATCAGGGCATACACTGATAGCGGCCTGGCGATAAGAGTCATAAAGACCATGACTACCAAGGCCATCGGGAAGGTCGATAGGAAATCGGAGACATTCGATAAAAGCCCAAGGATAAAAAACAGCCCAATCTGCATGATCTCGGCAAAGCCGTCAAAAAAGAATACGACGTCGCGCTTCCCTCGAAACTCCATGTTCCCTAGGTAGATGCCCAGAATATAGAGCGCCAGATAGCCGTTTCCGCCCATCAGACTGGTTGAGGCATACGTCAGGAGCATGGCCGCTGCCATGAACACGGCATTGAGACCATCTGCTCGAAGTGGAATCGTCTTTAAAAGCTTCCCCGTTCCCAGCGCAAACACAGCGCCAAACAATATGCCGATCAGCACCTGGGAGAGAATCAAGATGGGGATCGACAAATCTGAGCCAAGAAGCACCGAGAGAAACACCATCGTCATCGTGTAGGCCGTCGGGTCGTTGGAGCCGCTCTCGAGCTCAAGGAGCGATGCCGAATGGTATTTCAAGTTCAGATTTTTTGAGCGGAGAATATTTGAGACACTCGCATAGTCGGTAGAGCCGACAATTGAACCGATCAGCAGCGCTTCGACCATTTTCATGCCCAGTACATAGTGGGCAAACAATCCGGTCAAAAAAGCGGTCGCCACAACACCAAGTGAACTGAGGACAATGGCTTCTTTTGCGACAGGTTTGGTCATATTCCAGTTGGTGCCAAAGCCACCGTAGAACATGATGACCATCAGCGCCACCGTGGCAAAGTGATCGGCAAAGGCGAAGTCATTAAACTCAATCCCGAGGGCTCCAAAGCCCATTCCTAACACAATAAATAGCAACAGCGCCGGGATCCCGTGTCGATTGGATACGCTGATGGCAAAAAGGGCAAGGATGAGAATGACTCCGACCAGTAAGTATGGCATACAATACGTCTCCTACTATGTATTTAACACCGGTGGCAAGAGACTAATCTTGCTTCGCGGTACGGATGGATTTCTCTATTTCTCGGATATCCTCTTCGCTCAGAGGATTCCTCTTCATATATGCTTTGACAAAGGCAGGAAAGGAACCGGCAAAGGCGTCTTTCACGAGCTCCTCTCCCTGCATCATATAAAAGTCGGAGCGGGAGATGCGCGAGGTCACGATGCTCTCACGGTTTTGAAACATCCCGCGCTCAATCAGCTTTCTGAGAACCGTATATGTTGTCGGTTTTTTCCAGGACAATTTCTGTTCACACAGTGCGACCAGCTCACGCGAATACAGCGGCTCATGATCCCAGATAATGTTGGCAAACTGCGACTCCACAGGGCCAAGCGCCTTACTTTCCATGACGCCTCCTTTCACTTCAAACTCAACTGCACACGGTATTTAGTCTATAGTCAATAAACCAGCTTGTCAATCGCAGACGGCTCGTTTTGACACCTAGGGAGAAACCCTTCTTCTTTGGGGTATGGATACAAAGAGTTGGATAAATGAGAAGGAGGTAAATATGTCAGTTACCGATATCGATAGAAATTATCTGAGAAGAGCCGTCGATTTAGCAAAAGAAGCGTTGCAAAAAGGGGATCAGCCCTTTGGTTCTGTCCTTGTCTCAAAAGACGGTGAGGTTCTCTTTGAAGATCACAATCATGTCTCAGATGGAGATCACACGCAGCATCCGGAGTTCAACATCGCCCGGTGGGCCGCGCAGAATATGACGCCCGAAGAGAGACAATTAGCAACCGTCTACACTTCTGGAGAGCACTGTCCCATGTGTTCAGGAGCTCACGGCATGGTCGGACTTGGCCGCATCGTCATCGCCAGCTCTTCAAAGCAATTGCAGGCGTGGCGAGAGGAGATGGGCGCTCCGCCTTCTAATGTGCGCGGCCTCGCCATTCAGGAAGTCATCCGTGAGATCGTCGTCGACGGCCCGGTGCCAGAGTTTGAAGAAGAGATCAAAGAGCTGCAGAGACAGGCGTTCGAGAGAGGCAAGAACGCTTAGAAAGATCATGTAAGAACGAAAGCGAGACAAACAATGTCTCGCTTCATTTTCTTAGAGATATACTCGTATAGAAGGTCCTAGCCGTTTAGATAGTGAACACACTCCCGGCCGGAAGATAGTGGATCTTCTCTCCCATCACTTCTTTCAATCGAGCAAAGGGAATCTGCCCGGTACAGTGCCCGGTATAGAAAGTGACACCGGTCTCCAAAAGGTATCTGCCCAGTTCATCGATCGATTCGAGGCTGTCGTGACTTCCCCGTGTGGTGGATAGATGAAATCCACCGATGGAGACGTCAGGCATCTTCCCCTTCAGTTCTTGAAAGTGATGTAAAATATTTCTGATCCCATTATGAGAGCAGCCTGTCAGAAGAAGTGTCTTGCCGTTCTCCTCGACGATCAGGCTCTGCTCATGGGAAAAAGTATCTGCGACCTTTTCTCCATCCTTCTCCATGAGAAGACTCTTATTCGACATCGGAAGCGCAAAATGCTGCACCACATTGGAAAAGACCTGCAGCCCTTTAGAAAGGAAGAATCGATCCGACGTAAAGACAAAGCGCTTATTGTCTTTTAATTCCTGATCAAGCCCAATATACTCCACACCGTCTTTTTTCGCTGCATAGTATTTTTCAAATGCCAACCGATGAAGAAAAATTTCAGCCTTTTCATTTTCTCGAAGAAACGCCTTCAGTCCGCCCCCGTGATCATAGTGACCATGAGAGAGAACCAGATAGTCGATATCCGAGATATCTACGCCTAAGGCCTGTGCATTCTTCAAGTAAAGCTCACTGGCGCCGGTGTCAAAGAGAACCTTCTTTTCTTGTGTCTCTATATATATGCTGAGGCCGTGTTCATGATGAAATGTCTGCGATATCGAAGTGTTCTCCGAGAGTACCTTGATCTGCATGATGGTCCTTTCCTTTAGCCTTCGGAGGCGGCGTCTTTTTGTCTTCTTCTCTGTCGGCGATGCGAGCAACCTCGACCACATCCCTTTTCGGGATCTTCACAGAGAGTGTACTCGCCTCCTTCGATCAGGAGTTCTTTGTTGTTGACCAATACGTCCGAGAGTTTTTTTCTTGCCTCAACATAGATACCCTGTACGGTTGTTCGAGCTACTTGCATTTGCTCGGCGCACTCTTCTTGTGTGAAACCTTCCCAATCAATCAGGCGAATGGCTTCATATTCATCCACGCTCATGACGACGGTTTGAGGTTTTCTTCCTCTTCTGTTCATGGGTCCGAAGCGATTGTTGCCCGGCAGACGGCATACTTGTCTTCGTTTCACGGGTCTTGCCATACATTCCTCCGACACTTCTTAAAGCTCACTCTTCGATGCGTTCCAATCTCTCCGATTCGATCCTCTGTCTTTTGCATGCTCCGAATGTTTCTGTGTGACTTCCTCGAGCACATCCACAGCACGCTCTTCTTGCGCGCCTGCGTCTTCCCTGTCCTCGTCGCGCTCGTGCATTCTCCTGAATCCCTTCAGGATGTAAAAGATTTGAGCGTTCTCTTTTTCTCGTTCTCACTCTGTTTCACCTCATTTCTTTCTCGTCTTTATTTATTGACATATGTCATCAATTAAAGTAAAGCATAGTTACTGACATATGTCAATATCTATGCTTTCTTTTTTTCAACCTCACTCAAGAAAACTTTCTTTCGTTTATACCTCATCCATCCCGGAAGGAGATGGCCTTTTTCCTGTCAGAAAGTACAGCGCCAAAGCGATCAGCACAGAGACAATGGACCATTGAAACATCTGCCCGTAGCCAATCTTGGAGGCGACGATTCCCAAGATCACTGAGCCAACACCAATACCGCTGTCAAAGCCGACGAAGAAGGTCGAATTTGCAATGCCTAAATTGCTCCTGGGAGCGTGAATCACAGCCAATGTCTGAAGGCTCGACTGGACCGCTCCAAACCCCGTCCCGTAACAAAACGCCGCGAGTAGAAACATCGTGAGTGTCTGTGCTCTAGCAAGAATCAGCATGGCGATGATGATCCCCGCCATCCCCGGTAGAACGGCAGAGGTGACCCCATGGCGATCCACCAGTCTTCCAAAGGCAGGCCTCGCAATCAGCATAAACATCGCCATCACGGTGAAGAAAATACCGAATTGGGTAATGCCCCGCTCCATAGCGTGTAGCGCTAAGAAGCTGTTGAGGGCCCCATAGCTCATCGTCACAAAAAACATGACGCTGGCGGGCCGAAGAGAAGTCTTTTCAAAGAGCGCACTGCGCGTTTCCGATGTTTTTGATACGGAAATCTTTTTATATTTCACGGCAAAAGATAATATAAGAGCGATGATCGCTAAAAAAGCTGAGAGAAGAGAAACGATGTTGAACCCCCTCGATGCGATAAGATACAGCCCCAAAGCCGGAGCACTTGCCATCGCAAGATTGCTAGCCAGCGTGAAATATCCCATGCCTTCGCCATAGCGCTCATTAGGAATATTGTCCGATGCCACTGTATAGAGGGCAGTACTGGAAATGCCCCAGCCCTTTCCGTGAAGATAGCGAAAGAGGAGAATGGGCCCCATCGCTGTGATCCATGCATAGGACGCCGTGGCAAGGATAAAGACGAATATTCCCAGCAAAAAAACTCTTTTTCTACCGATTCTGTCCACTGATCTTCCTGCGATAGGTCGGCTAAGCAAGGTGGCAATCGTAAAGATGCCGTTGATCCAACCGATCATGTGATCCTCCGCTCCCAGGCTTTTGACATAGACGGAAATGGTCGGTGTCACCAACTGAAAGCTAAAGTATAAAAACAGATTGATCAGTGTGATCAGCAGAAATTGCTTTGTCCAAAGAGGAGTATCGAGCGACGTGTGTTTACCCTGAGGCATGCTGTCTCCTTCCTACAATGTGCACTGTTACTAGTATACATGGAAAATGGACACCATGGGCCGGATGGAAGATGCGAGCCTTCTGTCAGAGTGCCAGTTATCATTCTGAGAACTCAGCTCACATGCATCTTATTTAAGGGTATAGATACATACTACGACTGGAAGGAGGGAATCCTATGAATCTATTACACGCCTTGGAGATCTCCCCGGATGCTGTGATCGTGCTGGACAGAAAAGGTGACGTCGTCTATTGGAATCAGGGCGCTACGGATACTTTCGGATACACGTCGCAGGATATGCTCGGTCATAACTTAGACGCTATTATTCCCGAGAAACTGCGGGAACGTCACAATGAGGCGTACGCTCTCTATGTCAAAACGGGAAAATCAAAATACGGTCCGGGCCATATGTTGGCGGTGCCGGCTACAAACAAAGCGGGAGAGCGAATGTCCGTGGAGTTTCGCCTCGCCATTTTGCATGACGCTCAGGGCAATGTAGAATACGTCTTCTCCATTCTTCGAGATGTCACGGAGCGCTGGAACAAAGAGCAGGAGCTTCGAAGACAGATGGCTGACTTGAGGAGAAAAGCTCAAGAATAGAGGCGGCGTTTTCGGTCGTCCCTCTTTTTTTATGGCTATCTTTCTACACAGGCGAAAAAAAATAATTACAAAAAGGACTTGACATCTGGTTTCATAGGCTATATTATTTCATTAATTTCAAATTCCTGGAAAGGCTGTGAAGAGAAGAGTACATCCGGACGTAAGTGACAGCGAGTCTCGTAGAGTGGAAGGAGATGACCCAAACCGGTTGGAAGCGCACCTCGGAGCCGATGATTCGAGCCAAAAGCCAGAGTCATCCGCAAGCACGCGTTACTGTGCCGGAGTATGTTAGTACTTGCAGAGGTCTCTTTCGTGAGAAAGAGGTAAACATGGGTGGTATCACGAGCTTTCGTCCCAATGGACGAAGCTCTTTTTTTATTAGGAGGAAAATATGGAACATCTTCAACGCAAAGGCTGGCTCGATCTGTTCTTTCCGGATTCTTCTCTTATCGAAGAGCGGAAGAAGCACCGTAGAAGGCGCGAAATGCGCCAAATGCAAAACACGAACCCATTAGCCGCTGCGATGCATGAGCATCACACAGCGATAACTATGTAGGATAAAGCAAGTGAAAAGCATTGAAATTTTTAGCGAATACTACAAATACTTCTTGCGAGGGACACGGGCCACGGTCGTCATCTCTTTGATCACCGTCATCTTCGGCTCCATTCTCGGCTGCATTCTCGCCTTGATGCGTCTATCAAAGAACAAGCCGGCCAACACCTTTGCAAGAATGTATATCGCCGTCATCCGCGGTACACCGCTTCTTGTCCAGCTCTACATCGTGTTCTTCCAATTGGATTTCATCTCGTATCCCAAGATGACACTACTGGGACTCGATCTGGAGAGAACCCTTCCCTGCATTATCGCTCTTTCCATCAATTCATCCGCCTATGTTGCAGAACTGGTCAGAGCGGGGATTCAGGCAGTGGACATCGGGCAGAGCGAAGCGGCCAGATCTATCGGGATGAGCGAAGCGCAGACCATGTGGAATGTGGTGCTCCCGCAGGCGATCAAGAACATTCTTCCCGCCATCGGAAATGAATTTATCACGATGATCAAAGAGACCTCCGTCATCCAGTATCTGGGTGTGGCGGATCTCATGTACAACAACGGCATCGTCATCACCTCCACATACAACCCTTTGCCCAGTTACTACATTACAGCCACCATCTATCTTCTGCTAAATCTTGTCATGGGAAGGGGTGTGACGCTATTTGAGAGGAGGCTTCAGAAAAATGAACGCTGATCGTCAGACGGTATTAGAAATAAAGAATTTGCGCAAGGATTTTGGCGAATTGGAAGTTCTCAAAGGCGTCGATGCTACGATCAAAAAAGGCGATGTCATGGTCGTTATCGGACCTTCCGGCTCCGGGAAATCGACCTTCCTGCGCTGTGTCAATCGCCTCGAGCAGCCCACTGGCGGACAGATTCTCTTTGAAGACCAAGACATCTGCTCTTCTAACAACGACATCAATAAGCTGAGGCAGAAGATGGGCATGGTCTTTCAGCAGTTCCATCTCTTTAACAACCTGACCGTCCTTGAAAACATCACGCTGGGTCCAACCAAAGTTCGAAAGCTCAAACCAGCGGAAGCACAAGAACAGGCCATGCAACTTCTCGATACGGTCGGTCTCAGAGAAAAAGCCTCCATCTATCCTTCGCAGCTCTCAGGAGGGCAAAAACAGCGCATAGCCATCGTCAGAGCCCTCGCCATGAAGCCCGATGTCATGCTCTTTGATGAGCCGACCTCTTCTCTGGACCCCGAGATGGTCGGAGAGGTCCTGAGTGTGATGAAGGATCTGGCAGAAAGCGGCATGACGATGTTGGTGGTCACCCACGAGATGGGTTTTGCGCGACATGTGGCGACCCGCGTCGTCTTTATGGATGATGGACTGATTGTAGAGGAAGGCTCCCCCGAGGAGATCTTCAACCATCCTAAGCGTCTTCGCACCAAGGATTTTCTATCGAAAATCAGCACTGCATTCTGACAAAGAATGTAAATAAATAATTGAAAAATAGGAGAACCATATGATACATACCACGAATTCAGACATCCTTTTTCTGAAACAAGAAGAAGTGATCCAAGCAGGACTGCTCGACATGAAACAGATTCTCGAGGTGACGGAAAAAACCTATTCTCTCTTAGGTCAGGGAGAAATCCAAAATCCTCCCAAGCTTCGCACCTTGATCCCAAACGATCAGATACACTGGAAATCCTTCTTTAACGCCATGCCCGCCTATATCGGAGGCGACGTTCACATCAGCGGTGTCAAATGGGCCGCTGAATCCAAGAAAAACGCCCTCACGCCAGGCATCCCCTACGGGATTGACATCATCATCCTAAGTGACCCGGAGACAGTGTTGCCGTTTTGTATTCTTGATGGCACGCTCATCACCGCGATGCGCACGTCTGCTGTTGCCGGCGTCTTTGCCAAGTATACGGCTCCAAAAAACACTCAGACTGCGACATTTGTCGGTGCAGGGGTGATCGGTCGAACGATGCTGCTGGCGATGAACGAGGCCTTGCCGACCCTCAAGACCATTTACCTGGCTGATCTCGATCTATCAAAGGCAGAGGCGCTCGCAAAAGAATATCAAGACCAGATCAAGGCAGAGATCATCCCCACCTCCGACAGCAAGGCCTCTGCTCTAAAATCTGAGTTCATTGTCACACAGACCACCGCCAGCGAGCCGTTTATCGATAAGAGCTGGATCCATCAAGGGATCACGCTAATCAATATGGCCTCCAACGAAGTTCATATCGATGTCGTGGAGGAGATGGACGGATACTTTGTTGATTACTGGAAGCAGATGATCACATACAAAGGAAAAGTCATCACACAGATGTATGAAAAAGGAA
>DUVM01000185.1 GCA_012841045.1 Tissierellia bacterium
ACATCAAACTTAAAGGGTTTAAATATGGTTTGTGCAATAAAGCCTGAAACAAGAGCACTGATGACGGTGCCAATGCCCAGCATGCCTCCCATGCGCCAACCTACAAGAGCGACAACGACTTCTATGATGCCCTTCGTAAGCGCAATCGGAAGTCCTGTTTTTTTGTGAAAGGCTACCATGGCCGAGTCTCTCGGACCTGCGCCAAAGCCACTTCTCATATAAAAGACCATTGCGACACTGATAATCGTCAGGCCGATAAGAAGCATCAGGAGTCCGATGGGAAAATTGGTAGCGAGGGGAATGATGTCCAGCCAGAGGATGAAGTCGAGAAAGAGTCCCACCATCACCATGTTAAAGATGGTGCCGATGCCAAGGGGTTCTTTGAGTAAGACAACAAGGGCAAGGACGACAAAGCCGACCCAAATAGAGGCTACTCCCACACTCGCGCCAGTCACTTTGGAAATCCCTACGTGAAAAACATCCCACGGAGCATAACCAATATGAGCTTGTAGGCAAAAGGCAATCCCCAGTCCATAGAGAAAAAGACCGAATTGCAACTGGATAAATCGAACAAGAAAATCTCTATTCACGTTTCACCTCATCATTTGAGAAAGTGTATCACAGCAAAGAATATTTGTCCCTCACGAACAAATAGCAAATATGTCAAGCGGATGTAAAAGCGATATGACGGAGCATTGATTCATCTCTTTCTTAAAACGAAATAAAGAGTAGAGGTAAAGTAATGAAAATGAAATGCTAGTCGGATGAGCATCGAGAAACATTTTGTCAACGTGTTGTACAAGACATATTGTTTTAGTGAATAGAAGATGAAGATTGACAGGCGAATGAGACTTTGTGGAGGGAGTGAACATATGGGACCAAATCCAAGTAGCATTTATCCGAACGAGAATATTAAACAGGTCGTCTATATAAAAAATGTCATTACCAGACCAAACATTATAGTGGGCGAATACACCTATTACGATGATATAAATGGTGCAGAAAAGTTTGAGGAACACGTTACACATCATTATGAGTTTTTAGGTGACAAACTCATTATTGGAAAATTCTGTGCAATAGCAAGAGGAATTGAGTTCGTTATGAATGGAGCAAATCACAGAATGAACAGCGTGACAACTTACCCGTTTAACATCATGGGTGGTGGCTGGGAGCGTTTTACCCCAGCATTGAAAGATTTGCCATTCAAAGGTGATACAGTAATTGGAAACGATGTGTGGATTGGGCAGCATGTGACGGTGATGCCAGGAGTGCATATTGGTGACGGTGCGATTATCGCCGCTAACTCCGTTGTGACAAGGGATATTCCTGCCTACTGTATTGCGGGTGGAAACCCTTGCAAGGTAATTCGAAGTCGGTTTGATGAGGAGCTGACAGAATACTTATTAAAGCTCAAATGGTGGGATTGGGACGCGGATAAAATCTTTCGAAACATGGAGTCTCTGTGCAGTGGAGATTTAGAAAAAATCAAGCGTGTCATAGACTGACAATTCCAGTTCGTCGCTCTTGAACAAGCAAATCCTCTGATGTGAAAGTAGCACTACACATCGGATATCAATTCTTTCTTGGGCTATTGTTCATGTAAAAAACGTTCAAGCATCAATTGTCCCCGGCTCGTCATCAGTGAAAGATATCATACATACGGCTATAAAAAAGACACTATTACGTGTAAGGTTCAGAGGTTCCACAAAGTATGGTCTTTAGCAATACTTGTGTCTTTAAGTAATAAATCTTGGCATCCGATGTTTGACTCCTGCAGATGGTTATCTATTCTGCAGGAATTTGAATTTTCAGGTCGGATATTGTTGTATATACATGCACAAAAACTCTAAACCATATTATTGTTTCAGTAATAGCTAGCAACCAAAAATAGACAAATATAAACCGACATTTTATGTCGGTTTATATTGAACTAGTGTCGGTTATGGATTATGCTAATTATGAGGTGATTTTATGAGAAAATATGTAGAGTCAGAATCTCTTGAACTGAAAGAAAAATATACAGATTCAATAGCTAGAGAAATAGTATCGTTTTTAAATTCTCATGGAGGAACAATCCTCATCGGCGTAAAAGACAACGGTGAAGTAATAGGGGTAGATAAAATTGATGAAACTCTTAGAAAGATATCCGATGTCATTACAACGAAAATAGAGCCAAATCCTCAAGATGAAATAATATCTGAATTGAAATTCGATGATGGTAAAACAATTATTGCTTTAAAAATCAATAAAGGCAGTAAAAATATTTATTGCCAAAAGAAATATGGATTCTCTTCTTCGGGTTGCTCAATAAGAATTGGTACAACCTGCAAGGAGATGACTCCTGAGCAAATTAAGATACGATACGAGAAAAACTTCGTCGATACAGAGTATATGCTTAAAAAAAGATCTGGTTTACTAGATTTATCATTTCGAGAATTAAAGATTTATTATACAGAGAAAGGCTATCACCTTGATGATAAATCATTTATAACAAATTTGAATCTAAAAACACCAGACGGAAACTACAATTTATTGGCGGAGCTTTTAGCTGACAACAACAATATTCCTTTGATTTTTGTGAAATTCCAAGGAAGCAATAAAGCTTCTATATCTGAGCGCAGTGATTATGGAAACGGTTGTTTAGTAACGTCATATGAAAAACTGAAAAACAGATTACATGCAGAGAATAGAAATGTTTCAGATACAACAGTAAGACCAAGAAAAGATAGCTACTTATATGATTTTGATAGTGTTAATGAAGCAGTCATAAACGCTCTAGTACATAACGATTGGACGATAACAGAGCCCCAAATTTCGATGTTTCAAGATCGGTTAGAAATACTTTCTCACGGTGGATTACCAAGTGGTATGAGCAAAAAAAGTTTCTTTGAAGGGATTAGTAAACCAAGAAACACCACATTAATGAGGATATTTTTGACACTTGGACTTGCAGAACATACCGGACATGGCATACCAACAATCATCAATAGATATGGGAAGGATGTTTTTGAGATTGAAGATAAATATATTCGCTGTACGATACCCTTTGACCTTCAAGTTCTTTCACAAATCACCAAAGAGAATGTCGGTTTGGATGTCGGTTTGAGTGTCGGTTTAAGTAAAACAGAAAAAAGTGTCATCCAGTTATTAATTGAAAATCCAAGATACAATGCGGAAGAACTAGCAAAAAGAATAGGTGTGACCAAAAGAACAATCGAAAGATCCTATGCAAGTCTACAGCAAAAGGGATTTTTAGAACGTATAGGTTCTAAGCGAGACGGCAGTTGGTTAGTTATAAAAAGTCAGAATAGATAACTTGAAAGATAAATTATAATTTGTGCCAGCATCTTTGTTTATGTGGGAGGAGTATTATGGGAAAGATGAGAACCCTGAAAACAGTAATATTTGTTTCACTTTTGGTTGTTGTCATTTTGGTAATTTCTGAACCCTCTACGCATTTGTTTCATCGGCTGGCAGACAACTTTCTGTACAACAATTACCATCACTATCTATCTTGCTCCGATTTGCCTGACTTGGACGAAGTAGAAAAAGTAGTTGCCGAGCACAGCGAAATAGTAGAAAAAATCAAAAATATAAATCCTGATGATGTTGAATTTATAATTGATTCCTGGACATGTCCAGGTAAGGCAAGTATTACTATTTACTATGCTTCCAAAGATCAGAGATTCCAAATCGATGAGATCCTGCCAGATAAAACCTTCTTTGAAATACCTATTTCATTGATTAATCGGTGAACGTTTATCGAACTGGGGAAAAAAGAAATTACAGTTTGTCGCTCCTGAACTAGCGAGCCCCCTGATGTCAAAGTAGTGCTACACATAGAAAAGGCTGATTTCAGGGAATTTTTCCGCTGTAACAATAGCAAATCTAGCATTTTATCATCGACCCGTCCTCGTGAGAGGATGTCATAATAAGGCTACAAGGGAAAAATCATGTAATGATTGGGGTTTCAGAGCTTCCACAATATACGAAATGATCCATTATGTGTTTCTAAGAAGGTAATGATGGGGGATAAACATATAACTGGCTAAGATAGTGCTATATTAGCTATAACAAGGAGAGATGTAATGAACGAGATTAAAATATATGAAAATCAAGCCATTCGGTCAGTTTGGGATAATGAAAAAGAAGAGTGGTATTTTTCTGTAGTGGATGTGGTTGGAGTTTTAACCGACAGTGCTAATCCCAGAGATTATTGGTATAGAGTAAAAAAAAGAATGTCAGAGGAAGAACAAAGTCAACTGTCGACATTTTGTCGACAGTTGAAAATGAAAGCAACTGATGGAAAAATGAGAGTAACGGATGTTGCGAATATGCAGGGAATGTTTCGTATTATTCAGTCTATTCCTTCGCCTAAAGCAGAACCATTTAAAATGTGGCTAGCGGAAGTTGGCAAGGATCGAATCGATGAAATTATTGATCCTGAACTTACCATTGACAGAGCGCTGGAAACCTATCTGAAAAAAGGTTATTCGAGAGAATGGATTAACCAAAGACTTCAAGCGATACAGGTTAGAAAAGAATTGACGGATGCTTGGCAAGATCATGGTGTAAAAGAAGGTGTTGAATACGCTATCCTCACCAACGAGATTTCCAAAGCATGGTCAGGGATGACAACTAGGGAGTACAAGGATTTCAAAAAACTTAAGAAAGAAAACCTGAGGGATAACATGTCTACCCTTGAACTTGTTCTGAATATGCTTGCGGAAGCAACAACAACTGAATTGACCAATATAGAGAATCCTCTTGGTCTGGAAGAGAACAAAGAAACCGCAAGACGCGGTGGAACAATAGCTGGAAATACTAGAAAAGAAATTGAAAAAGAAACAGGTAAATCTGTAATCACTCAAAAAAATGCTCTTGATTTTTCTAAACTAATTGAAGATGTAGTCGAAAAAAAAGAAGATGATTATTAAGAAGAATAAGAGCGAAATTGTCACTTGTGGAGGTGAAAATGAGAGCTCCATTTCAGGTACTGGCAATACCTTATAAAAAAGATAGAGAACTTAAATTTTGTGTTTTACATAGAGCAGATATTGATCAATATCAATTTGTATCTGGCGGAGGTGAAGATGATGAAAGCCCAGTAGATGCGATAATTCGAGAAATTAGGGAAGAAGTCGGAATAGAAGTAGCATCGGTCATCCAGTTAAAGTCAAGTGCCTATATACCAGCAAATATATTTTCAGAAAAATATCGAAAATTCTGGAGTAACGATACCTATGTTATTCCTGAATACACATTTGGATTTGAATGCTCTGATGTCATAACATTATCAGAAGAACACATAGGATTTGAGTGGTTAAATTATGATGAAGCAATGAAACTTCTGACTTGGGATTCCAATAAAACAGCCTTGTATGAATTGAATTGCCGATTACGGATTAACTTATAAATTCCAATTTATCGCTCCTGAACTTGTGAGCACCTTTCTCAGGGATTTTTGCTGCTGTAATAGCAGCAAAATTAGCATTTTATCTTTGACTCTATCTCAGGGACGGCATCGTTGTTTTTCGTGATTTAAAGTAGAGTTTGTGATAGCTCCGATTTGCTTTTATCTCCAGCATCTCTTAAATCCATTACTAAGAAATAAGAGGAAAAGAGTGACAAACCTTGAGGATAATGCCTGTCGCTCATTTATATTGTTTCCGACCAAGTTTCTGTTTTTGGAGAATCTTCTAGAAATAAGGGTCATATTTGGACGAGTCAGTCCCTCCTAGCGTCACCTGAGTGGCGTTTTTTTATATGTATGTATAAATAAAACGGTTATTTTGATCTGGGTCAAAGAAAAGGATAGAAGGGCTAAGTATACTGAAATCAACGAACAAAGGAGGTCTATCATGACAAAGAAAACGTATCAGATGGAAACAATCGCTTGCCCCAGCTGTGTGGCAAAGATTGAAGGCATGCTTAAAAAGACGACAGGTGTGGATAAGTCCGAGGTCCTCTTTAATTCCGCCAGAGTCAAGGTTGAGTTTGACGAAAACACCATCACGACAGAAGACATACAAAACCGCATCGAAAAACTGGGCTACAAAGTACTCTCTGTAAAGTAAGGAGAAAGAGGCGTCGAGATGTTTAAAA
>DUVM01000033.1 GCA_012841045.1 Tissierellia bacterium
AGAAGTGATCTGGGAATCGATCATCGTCCCCGTCTCTATAATGTCATTTAATCCGGTGTCTCCTTCGAGAACGATCAGCGCACCGGTTTTCGTTGCAGAAAGATTTTTCAAAGCGGAGAGGATCTCATCGACTTGCTTGGATCGTTCAGGTCTCTGCGAGGACAGAAGAGAGCGAGTGATGAAGGGATTTCTCCCCAAGTGCTCCAGCGCACGACGGAGCTCCGGCTGGAACAAGATGACAATGGCCAGCGCCACCCAAGAGACAATCGTCTCCAAAAAATAGTTGACCATATGCAGTTTGGCAATCGAGCTGATGCGCTGAATAAGCAAAAACAGTAGGGCACCCTTTAAAATCTGAATCGCTCTTGTATAGGTGAAAAATGCGTACAGCCTATAGAAAATAAAGGCAACAATCAAGATGTCTATGACATCGGTGAGCCCTATTTCACTGAGTATGGACAGCAGATAGTTCATGTTGCCTCCAAGCAAACACTACAGAAAAGCCCCCTAGTTAAGGAGCTTGCCATTTCCTGATTCAATTATAGCATGATCGAAGGGAGAAGAAAAAGAAAAAGCAGGGAGACAATCCTGCTCATTGACAAATAATGCTTATATTACTTTTGGTCTCAGTAAGTGATCACGGACACCTTTTCCAAAAACAATTAATACATGGTTACGGTTCATACAAATACTCTAACTAAACTATATCGAAAGGAGTACGCCCTGCCATATGGTGATGGTATGGAAGTGCTGTCAAGTTGATTGGAAAACGTCAAGAATGTATCTCTAAAGCACAAGGGTCGCTACATCTCATCAATAGGATCTGCATATCATAGATGGGTGAACTTTTTAATCGATACCTTACTTTATCTGCTTACCTCTACTATGAGGCAAATCATCCCATGTATATGGGGGTTTCTCTTTCTGTCTAAAGTAAAAAGTGGCTAGCTCATCTCTTGGCTAGACCACTTTCGCTTACTATTCTTATTTAGTGATAGAAATGATAAGAGCGCAGAGAGTATCAGTAGATCTCTCGGACACCCTCCACCATGTAGATGATGCGTTCGCAGATGTTTGTAATGTGGTCTCCCATTCTCTCTAAATACCTTCCTACGAGAATCAGCGGGACGACTTCCTCCACGGCGACACTGCCTTCCATCAGTTGATGGAGATACTCAAGGTAGACACTGTCGTATTTTTCGTCGACCTCCATATCCATCAGTGCCGTTTCGCGCGCCATCTGCGCATCTTTTTCTACGAAGGCATCTATCGAGCGCTGAACCATAACTTGCAGCACTTTGCTGATTTCATACAGCGATTCCGAATGATGGGAGATATCCTTGGGGATCGTAATCTGCGTCTTGGCGATATTGACGGCATAGTCGCCGATGCGCTCAAGATCCGTGATGATTTTGAGCGTTCCCGTTACAACACGGAGGTCGCTGGCGATGGGCTGTTCCAACGCGATCAAGCTGACGCAACTCTTTTCAAGGTCTAGCTCCAGATGATCAATGGTGGAATCTTTCTCAATGACCTCAATGGCTAATTGATCGTCATTGGTCATCAGTGACTCCATGGATTTTCCGATGGCGCTCTCCACGGCCATGGCCATTTTTACCAATCGGCGCTCAATGCGCTGCAGACGGCTGTCGAGTCTTCCTCTCATTTCATTTCTCCTATCCGAAACGCCCGGTAATGTAGCGTTCTGTTTCTTCGTGTTCAGGATTTTCAAAGAGCTTGCGGGTCTTGTTGAATTCTTTTACCTCACCGAGGAGGAAAAACGCCGTCTCGTCTGAAATACGGCCTGCCTGCTGCATCGAGTGTGTGACGATGACAATCGTATAGTCCTGCTTCAAGCTCTCCATCAGCTCTTCGATCTTCAGTGTCGCAATCGGATCGAGTGCACTGGTCGGCTCATCCATTAAAAGGATATCGGGCTCCACAGCAAGTGCTCGTGCGATACATAGACGCTGCTGCTGTCCACCGCTCAGACCTAGTGCGTTTCTTTTCAGTCGATCCTTCGTCTCATCCCATAGCGCCGCTCTCTTCAGGCTGACTTCCACCAGTTCGTCCAGATGGGAGCGTTTCTTGATCCCGTGAGCGCGTGGTCCATAGGCCACGTTGTCGTAGATACTCATGGGAAAGGGATTGGGCGCTTGAAACACCATGCCGACGCGTTTGCGAAGGTTAATAATATCATACCCTTTCGCGTAGATATCATGACCGTTGATTTTCACCTCTCCTTCTATCCGAACGCCGTCGACCAAGTCATTCATGCGATTGAGCGTTTTTAAAAAAGTGCTCTTTCCACAGCCCGACGGTCCGATAAGCGCCGTGACAGCATTTCTACGAATGGAGAGATTGATTTTTTTCAGCGCTTGAAAATCTCCATAGAATAAATCCAGGTCTTGTACTTCAATGATATTTTCTTTTGTCATCGACGTCCTCCAACAGAAAGTTTCTTCTCTAAAATGCGCGTGAGGAAGTTAATAACTAAAATCGTCAGCACCAAGACCGTACCGGTCGCAAAGGCCATCTCAAAGCTGATCCCTTCCTTCGCAAGTATATATAAGTGGACAGAAAGCGTCCGTCCGCTGCTCATTAGATTTTCAGGCATTTTGTAGTGGGTTCCCACAGGGAGATAGATTGCTGCCGTCTCCCCGATCACACGGCCGACACTCAAAAGAATGGCTGTGATGATGCCAGGGAGCGCACTGGGGATGACCACTCGCGCTAAGGTGCGAAGTTTGCTCGCGCCCAGCGCCAAACTGCCTTCTCGGAAACCACGAGGAACGGATTTGATCGCTTCCTCTGTGGTGCGGATGATGGTAGGCAGAATCATAATGCTCACTGTCGCCGCCCCCGCTAGAATCGAAAAGCCCATCTTGAGGGTCGTCACGAAGAAGAGCATACCAAACAATCCATAGATGATCGAAGGAATTCCCGACAGACTCTCGGTTGCAAAACGAATCAGGTTGACAAGTCTTCCCTGCTTGGCGTACTCCGTCAAATAGATGGCGCTGAAGATGCCGAGGGGTGTGGCGATCAAAAGACTTGCACCGATCAAATACAAGGTGCTTACGACCATCGGAAAGATGCCGCCTGTATGATCCGGATGATAGTCGTTTGTCAGAAAACTCCAGCTTAGATGAGGCAGGCCGCGGATAACAACATAGGCGATCAGCCAGACTAAGATGGCCACACAGAAAAACGCGCTCAGATAGATCAGAGCTTTCATCAGATTGTCTTTGGCGCTTCTGCTCATCGGGTCTTCCTTTCTTGTGTCAATTTAAGAAGAATGAAATTCAGTATCATGATAAAAACTAAGAGGATGACGCCTGTGGCAAAGAGCATTCTTTGGTGAAGCCCTGCTGCATAGCTCATTTCAAGTGCGATATTGGCGGTCATGGTGCGTCCTCGATCAAGGATGGAAGAAGGCATCTTGATACTATTTCCGATAACCAGAATCACAGCCATCGTCTCCCCGATCGCCCTGCCAATACCTAAGACGACGCCCGAGAGGATGCCTGAGCGGGCAGCCGGAATCATCACTTGAAAGATGGTCTGTATGTGACTGGCTCCCAGAGCCAATGCCCCTTCTTTATAAGATCTCGGAACGGCTCGAAGCGACGTCTCCGTGATGGTGATGATGGTAGGAAGAATCATAATGCTCAAAATAATAATGGCCGCCAACATGGAGTCTCCTCCATTTCCAAAAATGGAATGAATAATCGGAATGATGACCAGCAGACCGAAGAAGCCATAGATGACAGAGGGAATGCCCGCTAGCAGCTCCACCGCCGGACGCACGATGCGCGCCAACCATTCAGGAGCTACTTCAGCTAGAAACACCGCCGTCAAGATGCCAATGGGCACGCCCACTAGGATGGCTCCCAGTGTAGCTCCGATACTCCCGACGATCATCGGAAGAATCCCAAAAAGTCCTTTCGTTGGTCTCCATTCCAAGCCGCCCAAAAAGTCTCTTAACCCGACTTCAAACATGGCAGGTGCTCCTGCGTAGACAATGTAGCCTAAGATGACCAGGAGTGCCACGATCGACAGGATGGACGACAGGCGGAAAATATTCTCAAAGATGAAGCCGGTGATCCGGCCTTTTTCCATTTTGCTTTTTCTCATGCTCGATATCCTCCGCAGTCTATGTTATCTCTCCTAATTTATCCGTGTATGGAATCCGTGTTAACTTTGTGTTAAACAAAAAAAGCGCCCTTATCGGGGCGCTTCGTCCAGAGGACTACTGAAGAATCAGGTGTTGATCTTCAATGATATTTTTAGCTTCATCTGTGCTGAAGTACTCATAGAAGGCGGCGACAGCTTCGCTCTTTTCACCTTTGGTGAGAAGCAGGAAGGGACGCGAGACCTTATAAGAACCGGCTTTGATATTTTCCGGCGAGACTTCGACACCGTCTACTTTGAGTTCCTTGACCGTCTCATCGAGGTAGGAAAGCGAGAGGTATCCGATGGAATCTTCTTTGGAAGCGACCTGGGCTTTGACGGCGCCATTGCCTTCTGCGATGACAGCTTCGTCTGTGACAAGGACGTCTTCATCAAGATCCATCAGCTCTTCGAACGCTCCGCGTGTACCGGAACCTTCTTCGCGAGAGACCACGATGATGTCTGCATCTTTTCCACCGACTTCACTCCAGTTGGTGATTTCACCGGCGAAAATTTTCTGAATTTGCTCGCTCGTGAGGTCTTCCACTTCGTTGGAAGGATGGGCGACCACGGCGATGCCGTCAAAACCTAAGACGTATTCATCAAGACCTAAGGCTTTTTCTTCTTCTTTAATGCCACGCGAGGCCATTCCGATGTCAGCGGTTCCATCTCCTGCTGCTTTGACGCCTGCAGAAGATCCAACACTCTGCACTTCGATGGTCACGCCAGGCTCAACACGTTCCATAAAATCTGCTGCGAGCATTTCGATGGTCGGAGAGACAGAGGTCGAACCAACGACAACGATCTTTCCTGTCAGTGCAGTCTCCTGAGGTTCTTCTTCGGGTTCTTCTTCACTGGCTGTTTCGGCAGGTGCCGGAGTAGGTGTAGGTTCTTGCGTAGGGGCCGGGGTTTCAGCTGGTTTGTTGCATGCAAACACGAGCAAAACCACCAAAATCAGAGCCACCAACACAGTTAGTTTTTTACTCATTTTTTCTCCTTTTCATAACTGATGTCATTGGCATCTTATCAGCTGATGATTAAGAGAACGTTTCTGGTTTGTTAAATCCGAGTAAACTCCGAGAGAGGAAAATAAAAGATAAAGCGCGATCCTTCCCCAAGTTTACTCTGTACTTGGACCTCTCCTCCAAAGGTAATGGCAATGTGTTTGACGATCGCCAACCCCAAGCCTGTTCCGGGCACATTTAAGCTGCGCGAACGGTCTACCATGTAAAAACGCTCAAAGATCCGCTCAATGTCCTTGTCGGGAATGCCAATCCCAGTATCTTCCACCTCGAGGATTCCCCTAAAGCCCTCTTCTTGTAAGCGAATCGTCACCTTCCCACCCTCCGGTTTTGAGTACTTCACAGCATTTTCACAGAGATTGTGCACCAGTTGCAAGAACAAATTTGTTCTTCCAAACGCCGGTCGCGTGCTCGGCTCGATATCCATCGTCAGTTCAATGTTGTTCGCTCTTGTCACCAGTGCCTGAAGCGACTCTCTTTCTTCTTCCAACACCTCTGAAGGGTAGAAGGATTCTTCTCTCTCCTGGAGATCCTCGTATTTTTCAATGCTTGAAAGGATCTCTAGATCACTTACCAGCTTCTCTAGTCGATCCACTTCTGAATCGAGTATGCGAAGAAAACGTTTGGAGTTTTCAGGATCCACATCAAGCGTCATCAGCGTTTCTGTAAATCCTTTGATCGAAGTCAAAGGGGTGCGCAGCTCATGGGAGACATTGGAGATAAACTCGCGCCGCATCGTCAACAGTTTGTTGAGTTCCGTGGTGTCTTCGATGGCGAGGGTCAGTCCACTTTCTAGAGCGCTAAACAATGTCGTGGAGAGCCGGATGCTGAGATCTCGACCGGCAAAGCGAATGGGAAACGGCTCCGAGGGCAGAATGCCGCTCGTTCTGTAGTGCTCTAGTGCATCGTCAAAATCGTTGTCTCGAAACAACAGTAAGACATCTTTGCCGAGCGCTTCATCGCGAGAAATATGCAGAAGTCTCGCTGCTGCAGGATTGATCAAAAATACACGAAGCTCTTCATCGAGAGCGACGACGCCCGTCTCGACCGAGTGGAGTATCGCCTCAATCTGCACATTGTCTACGCTCATCGATCGACTCTTCTCTTTTGAAGACTCAAGCCTGCGATCAATGGCCGCCATAAGTGGACCTGCATGCGAAGGCATCTGCTCCCAATTGAGAAGGGGTTCTTCCTCACGTACACGCCGAGAGACTGCCTCCCACTCCCTCTTACATGCTTTTTCTTCTAGGTATTCGCGAATCAAGAGCAAAAAAAGAATGGACGTCACCGCCGGAATCCATATGGAAATCGGCCAGTCCAATTGAAGAGGCTGATAGAGCCGCATGGCCCCTCGCCCCAGCTCGCTTCGTACCACTACGACACGGGCGTTGAGATGCTTCGAGCGATAGACACTGACACCCGTTCCCGGTGAAGGGGTTTCTCGGACCAACTCCTTTGCATTTGAAAAGAGTATTTGGTCTCCATTTCGTATATGAAGATAATAATTGTGCGTGTGAGCATCTTGATCTATCTGCGCGATTTCCTCTGCACGCAACTCCGTCCGATCCGCATACCGCTGTATATATGTCTCCAGCGTCCTCATCGCTGTTTCTTCTATGGCTCGTTGAGCGGAGCGATCCATCCAAAAGCCGATGAGAAAGGCAATCAGGATAAAGATCAGGATACTGGTTGCTTTCCGCCTGGATTTCATTGGGCTTTATATCCTATTCCGCGGACGGTCTTGATCATATCGACATCGTCCCCTAGCTTTCTTCGGATATGGCGAATATGTACATCTACTGTACGGCTCTCTCCGATATAATCATATCCCCAGACCTTATCTAAAAGAAAATCCCGCGTGAGCACAGTCCCTCGATTCTCCACCAGGATTTTTAGGAGAAGGAACTCTTTTAGCGTCAGTTCGAGTTCTTTGCCTTTGAGTGTTGCAGTGAACTCTTTTTCATTGATGACGAGATCTCCCAGCTGTACAACGCCGCTTTCATCGGTGTCACTAACCGTGCTCCTTCGAAGAAGCGCCTTCACGCGCGCAATCAGTTCGCGAATGCTAAATGGTTTTGTGATGTAGTCATCTGCCCCCACTTCGAGCCCGACTACTTTATCGATCTCCGTGCTCTTGGCTGTCAGCATAATAATCGGAATTTTCGCCGTCTCGGGATTCTTCCTAAGAAGCTTTGTCAGCGTGATGCCGTCGATTTTTGGGAGCATGAGATCCAATAAAATCAGATCAAAATCGTGCTCCTTGATCTTTTCTATCGCCTGTTCCCCATCTAAGGCATAGTCTACTTCATAGTTTTCAGCTTCTAGGTTGAATTGGATAAATTCGACGATCGTAAGTTGGTCTTCCACAATGAGAATTCTCAATTTTACTCCTCCGCAAATTCAGTCAATCTCTTCTGGTCCATACGATAAATGGTCCATTCGTCCATCGCCACAGCGCCGATGTCGAGGTAATAGTCTATTGCCGGCTTGTTCCAGTCAAGACATACCCATTCAAATCTACCATATCCTTCATCTCGGGCAATCTTTGCCAGCCTTTTTAATAATAAGCCGCCGATCCCTTTGCCTCTGAATTCTTCATGAATGAAAAGATCTTCTAGATAAAGTCCGGCTCGACCCAAAAAAGTGGAGAAATTCGTAAAGTACAAAGCAAAGCCGGCAGGTTGTCCGTCATAGTCCGCTAAAAGGACGGTCGCTTTCTTCTTATCAAAGAGCCATTCTTCAAGGATCTCTTCGGTCGCCACGACATCGTCACTCATCTTCTCATACGCTGCAAGTCCTTTGATAGCATCCAAAATCCTAGGAACATCTTCTCTTTTTGCCTCTCGAATGCTGATGGCATCCAACCTCTTCTCTGCGCTACGCATCATCTTCTTCTCCTTGAACATCTCGTTCTCATAGAATCATTGTACCCTTAAACTTTAAAAAAGAGCAATGTGTAAGACAATTAAACAGCTCTTGCTTTGATTGCGCATAGAGAAGACTGTCTGTTTCCCGTCTTAGCATATGAAAACAGGAGCTTCTACAGACTCACTGCTGTAGAAACTCCTGTTATATGAACAAATACTCATGAGTACGAACTCGCAAACATGTATATAATAAGTGTTTTCGGCTTTCGTATGCGATCATTAGAATTAAATATGAGAACTCATACGTCCTCAATCAGAACTGATGGCGGCGCTCTCTATAGATAGAGTATCTCAAAGGAGGAATGCCGAAGCAAACCCACAGTTCTTGATTTTGATCAGACTTTTTTTCATGCCATGAAAAAGGAGGTAAAAGCCTCATGGCAAACGCTACTGATAAAATCGGAGTGTCAAGGATGCCGCTGAGAAATCGCAAGACACACGGGCTTAGGGTCAAATTGGTAAGCGGTTGGAGCGAAGCTAGATAGATGGATGGACAAGGGCATGACCCGCTTCAAAAGGTTGGCAATCCGCAAACTGGTAGCTGTTAAGTGAGTCAATAATGACAGCGATTATAGCCAGTATAACTGGACTGTTAGTGCTATATTCTATGCAAATGGTAGACAGGCGGGTATTGGATGTATTTTCAAAATGTTGTACTGCCTCACGATCCGGTGCCGAAAACGACCTTGACAGGTCGGACAGCACACGAATTTAACACTTCCGCTGTCGGTTGTAAGCCATTTGTGCCACTGGACTAACAAGGCACTTTTCTCCCCAGCTTGTGCACCACCTCCCGAGAAAACGGTAGAGCAAGTATTTAGGAAAATGAGGACTCTCTGTGACTTTTAGAGATTTGAAACTCACCTCTGGCAAGGATTTTCATATACCAAGTAGAGACTAGCGAATTCTTTCTATTGCCAGTTTCGACAAAAGCTAAAATACTTAAAGCAACTTCGGATTAAGTTATCCCGTTGTTGGAAAAGCTATCATTCTATAACCTCACACTTAAAAATGGTTTTCGTCATGGTTTTCAAAGATAGCTTCGATAATAGCATCGCATTCTTCGCATTTGAGGTATAGCTTTTGCACGATGCCTTCTTCAGCTGAATCGTCTGGATTAATGATTAGTTTCCTGCTTTTGCATACATAGCAGTTATATTGCGATGTAGGATCAAACACTTTTTGCAAAATATTTTCATATACTACAACCAGTGATGTACATAACACTACACAGATCGACGCTTCGTAAAATGTCGCTGATCTTGAATGTGTTTTTTTCGAGGCATAATCCCATGTACACTCTGTTATCTTCTTAATCATTCTCCTGTAATCAGAGTTATCCGGGCCTGGGAGGGAAAATTGAATGAAAGCTCTGCTTTTCTCTTAAAGTTTGGAGCTTGAGGTTGTTCATCGTTTCCGGCCATAAGAGGCATATAGACATGGTTTCCAAGCTCAATTAGGGAGGCAACACTTTTAAGCTTTCTAAAAAGTTGTGGCACAATCACTGAGTCAAGCATAACACCACGCACAAAATCTTCTGGGTCATAATTCTCTCTCGAAGATCGCATTTTTTCCATTAACCTCATATGGAATGAATATACTTTATCCGCACTAAAATAATAAGCACTTTGTGGGTAAAGGTTCATCGGGACCATATCACCCTCTACCACCCACCAATCCCCGTCATTATCTGTCTTAACATTCCAAACTCGAACATCAACGCCAAGGTCATTAAAGTTGTGTTCTTGCTTGGCACTTAAAACCTTGCACTTGTCTTTGCTTTGCCATTCCAAGTATTTTTAACACCTCAGCTGTGCGTTTACTCACAGTCACCCCTAAAAATCATATATGACATTCATTACCGGCATTTTTATACCACTCCACATCAACTTACAAAACGAAAGAAGCCTTACCATGAGCGCTAAACTCAACTATCTATAAAGCGATGAATTTGCATTTTACATGATAATGGCATCCTCAGAGAAAAGTTATATTTCGAAATCTATGCTTTTTATCTTTTCAATATCACTGTAATATTGCTTGATAGACCATTCCATACAGGCTTTTCGATTTTCAGGTGTTCTTTTAACAATATGTTCAGAATTATAGAATAAAGTGAAGTCATGGATAGCTGCTGCCAATCTGGTATAATACTGACTCCATTCTTTCAGATCGTCTGGGGGGATATCCAAGTTGCCTTCCGCAATATATAGCTTGTCAATTTCTGGGATGAACTTCTCCATCTCAATGATAAATGTGCCTTCATCTTTAATACCGTTCAAAAACTCATTGAATAAAGCGATAACTTCCTCCGCAAGGGTAATCATGCGCGATAAAATTGCCTTTGTATCCGCAACCAATTTCTCTTTACTACCGGTATGTTCTTCCGTAAATATTTTGAGCAATTGATAATAAGAGTGAAAATTGAAGTAGATGTTATTTATTACTTCGCAGTTTTTTCCTGTTCTATACCACCATTCTTTATCTTGTGTGTCATCTACCCAAATGGTATGGCAGAGATAATTAGAGTTATTGATGTCGGACTCATCAAGTCCAAAATAGCAGAATATGAGATTAGCGGATTTCGTTCGCCATCGTTGAGCTTGTATTTCATTCTGGTAGATATCTTGTGTTTTGACTTTATCAACTATTTCTTGATTAAGGGAAGATATTTCCTCAAAAGAGCTAGGCTGCTTCAAAATCACTTTTACACTATATCTTTTTGTTATACTGCTATGGGTTGGCTCAACAGAGTAAATAACATATTTTTCAGTTTCTTCGAAAAAGTTACCAACTATATAAGGATGATAATCTTGAACTTCAAAATAAATAGTTGCACCAATGTTGGCTCTATATGTCGGACTTTGGAGTTTTTTTGGATTATTCTTGTTCCATATTTCTAAATACAAGAAAAGTAATTTTTTGATGTCATATAAAGACTTTTTACCCTCTCGTGTCAAAGAAGTGTTGGTCAATGCTTCACACAAAAAACTGGTAAAAAGGCTGATTGGTTTCTGAGGATGTCTATAAGAAGATTGTGTTGCATTGCTTGAGGCAAGGACAGCATATCCTTTTCCCGCAAATTCATCTGCTGTTTCATCAATTTTAAATACTGCCGTATTTTCAACAGAAAAATCACCTGCCATGCAGCAATCCAAAAATAAGATCTTGCTTTTTGCAGAAATCGCCTCCAAGCATGTAATCAAATCCTGCGTCTTTAGCAGCATGTCACTCAGTAGTAAGTAGTGCTCATCCGAAATCGTTCCACCGTGGCCTGAAAAATACACCAATAGTATATCGTCCATCTCCGAAACAGTAGCTATTCGTTGGAGAGCACAATAAATCTCAGAACGAAAAACAATCCCATTCTTTCCACAGATAGTAATATTTGCTAGGTCGACTTTTAAACCTTTAGAAAATGCCTTAGTTATTGCGTTAATATCGTTGATGCAAAAAGGAAGATTGCTCTGCCTGATCAAAGAATAATCACTCACGCCTACAACTAATGCCCTTATTGTTGCCATTTCCTCGATCACCAACTTGAAATATTCTTATAATTGTATTATACAATCGTAGCGTATTTCAACATAATTAATTCAGTCCAAGTTGCCGTATAGTAGGGCTATATTTGATGTGAGACATAGAGAATAGAAAGAGCGCCGTCTTTCTAAATCCTGTTTGTATCCCACTACTCACAAGTATAGAAAAGATCCATCTGCCATGAGTATTCTAACACAAAACTTTCGATACTTAGCTCAAGATCTCGATACTCGGTTCTATGCGATTAAGCTCTAGCGTAGAAGCTTCGGGTTTCGTTTGTTATTCGCGATTACATAATCTCCAAATCTCAAAGGATTTTCTTATTCGACGGAACAAACGCTTTGACGTATCGCCGGAATCACAGGCGGATGCCTTCCAAAGCCTCACACATTTCACCTAGCACTATACTGAGGCAGAGCGCAAATCCATCCGGGATTTGCTTCGTCGAAACCCCCACATCAGTCTCTGCGAGTCATACGGAAAATTACGAAGAAGCTACGGCTATCAACGACATCCTGCTTCCCTGTTTCGAATCATACGCAAACTCGCCATCCGACCGTCTCTAGCGCTTAAGATCAAAAAGAGACATTCCAACTTTAAGACACGCCAGCGAAGTCAAGGGTGGGTTGGTAAATGGATATCATACATATATCTAGATATTGTAATCTCAAGACGATTCCTCAAAAGATCTACCAGTACACCGTCGTCGAGAAAGCTTCCCAGTAGCGTTTCGTGGCTTCTACATGAAGTATAGGTCTTACTTCCCTGTAAACTTCCTAGAGCTCATGATTTCGCACTTTAGCAATGCACCGGATGTCTGCCGGACTGATAACGGAGATGATTGCTACAGAAATGCCAGCGGCGTTTTCACCCACCGAGCGAAAATGTATTAAAAGGTTTATGATTATCTTTGCTTCGAAGAATATTGCCAAGAAAGCGTTACCTTGCGGGAACTTTTGAAAAAAGCTGAGGACCATCCCTGACCGTATCAAGGGCAAGTTGGTATTTTAAAAAATATCAAAAAGTTTATCTGCCAGAACAATCCCAACTATTTGAGAATGTGGTAGGATGGAATACAAGACCGCTACTAGGTAGTTACAGCCCTAGGTCTACTACCCAAAACAATAGCAGCATCAGTCACAATCAGAGATTTTGTCTGGGTGTATGTAGAAGCTCGGGATTAGTGTTTGATGTGAATAGACTTGATTTGTACAGTTGATATATTGAAGGTAGTTAGCCATTAAGACGAAATTTCGATCACGGACAGGCTCTATTGCATTATCATAATACTTCACCTGATTTGAAGCAAAATGTACTTGGTCAACCATATATATCAAAGCATCAGGCGCAACGGGAAAGCGAAAAATGCAGCCCGGATCAGCCATTCCACATCCGCTATAACTGGGTAGAAATTGCGGGCATAACGGATAGTCACTTGTTATAAAAGGTATGTTTGTTTTGTTGTGACAGTAAATCCACACTTTGTTTTGTAATGCTTCAACACCATCTCCTATAAGGTCCATGCTAAGTTTGAGCGCATACTGTTTTGTACTTTTGAGTTTTAATATGTCTTCAATTTGAGGGGCAGGCAAAAGTCCATCATATTCAGCTCGAACCTTCTCTTTTACTATATCAAAGGCATTAATAACCCGTGTATGAGCATCTCTAAACACTGTCGGTTGACGCTTGAATAAGAGCATGATATGGTTAGAAAGCACAACTTTGTTTTCTGGATTAAAGCATAAGTTTTCAGGCGATTGACGGATCGTTTGGAGCATCATGCTAATAATTTTACCCAAAGCAGCATCGATATCCGCATACTGCTTTTCAAAAAGCTCAGGGTCGTCCAATTCTTCGACTGTATTCTGCCCTCGAACATAACATTCTACCTTATCTGTTTTTTCAATACGTATTGGAGACTTGACAGATGGTCGTTTATCCAACATGCATATTTTACTCTTTTTACGATCAGATTCGGGGTCAATAGCAAAATAACGAAGATATGACCATGGAACAAAATGATGTTTTGGTAGCTTGGACATAATGTTTACTCCAAATCAATTAGTATGAATCAGATTATACCACACCGACAAACGACAACTATTCATGACCATCGGCTAGGTCGGTGGCTTGCTCACCCCTATAAGGGGAAGGTGCTGGTGGCGCTTGTAGGCGCATTGAACGATTTGCTCATCGCGTATCTTTTCTAACTACCGTATAAGCGGTTATTTGTTTCCTTTTGCTGGCTGACCCGTAAGCGGATCTACAAATTCTTTTAGACTTATGTCATCGTTGATTTGATCTTCTTGGAATTGTCCGCAGATGTATTCTTTGATCCTCTTTTCATTCTTTCCCACTGTATCCACATAATAATAGCCACGACACCAAAAGTGGCGATTTCCATATTTATACTTTAGATTAGCATGATGATCGAAAATCATCAGGGCACTTTTTCCCTTTAGATAGCCCATAATTTCACTTACGTTAAACTTTGGGGGAATTCTCACAGCATATTCACATTATCGGGGCACCATTCGGCCTCAATGATTTCTATACATTTTCGTCCACATAGGTCTCTGAGAGTTTTCCTTATGTCTTGGCGTAGCCTTCCATAAATCAGTAGACGACTATATCTGGGTGCGAAGACGTTATGATATTTGCACTCCCAACGGGTGTGACCAAGGGGTCAGACTCTGTGCTAAGCTATTTTTATCCATGGACGGGGCTCCCTTCGTATTGTTTTCGATTTGCAAATCTGAAACAGTATAAGCGATGGGAGTTTTTTTTGCTTGAAACTGAATTTTTTATCTTCCACCTGCATAGCAGGTGGTTCTTTTGATTCAAACCCCTACGTCGCTTTGAATCGCACTAAAAGTGCATAAAAATCCTTCTCCGAAGGGAGGGAAGAATCGCTATAAATGTAAATGAGGAGCCGAATAAGGATCCGGGGCAAGTGCTCCTTTAAGGAATTACAGTCTTAGACTTATTCTTCTTTAGTGCAAAAGTGATTACACCATCGATATACTCAGATTAATTTGGTTTGATATTTTTCCACATAGCGTCAAGTAATAAATCTATTCCTTCTCGCCGTGCCATATTCGCCGCCGCCACTAGATCACTATCACCAGAGATTAATATGATTTGAGTAACTTGTTTTCGAACGATATGGAAGCTTCGACCTGCCCACCGATCCTTGTACCAGTTTCAGGGTTAGCCCCGTTATAATTAACAAAACAAAAGGAGCTGGGAAAAATGGCACAAAAGAAATACACTGTGGAGCAGATTATTGTCAAGCTGCGAGAGATTGAGCTCCTGTGCAACAAGGGAAACACGATCGCCGGTGCAGCGCGGGAATCAGGCATTACCGAGCAGACTTATTATCGCTGGCGCAAAGAGTATGGCGGCATGAATACGGCGGATGCTAAGCGAATGAAAGAACTTGAGAAAGAAAACCCACCTTTCAAGAAGTTGGTAGCAGACCTTAGCTTGGATAACGCCATCCAGCGGGAAGTCAGCTCATTAAACTTCTAAGTCCGGTGAAGCGAAAGACAGTCGTCGAACAAGTCATAGAGATTCTCCAAGTAACCGAGCGACGGACTTGCGGGAGCTGAAAGTGAACTGATACTTATACGACCTCCTATTCTATTGTATAGTGCAGAGTCAACGTTTCTCTCTTTTCCAGGTTTGACAACACCACCACACTGACTTTCTGTTCTTCCTAACGCAACGAAAAGAAAAAAAACGCAAAAAAGTGTGCCTAACCCACTTACCGGTTAGACACACTGATTCTCTATTTTCCTAAGGAAGTGTGAGTCTTCTATAGACAGCAAACCGTGACGAATAGCTACTCTCTCAGAAGATCTAGAGGATAGCTCTCCTCTAGGTACGGACTGTATATCTGATCGTTTCCTTCATCATACTCAAAGAGAGTAAAACCAAATGCATAAGGATAAAAGGCGCCATTATCCGTATTGCGTTGCATAAAAGCAACATAGCTCTTGCCTTCTTTCAAGTCAACATACTCGAGAGGAAACATTGCGACCAGGGGATTCTGCTCGAGTATTTCCTTAGTGATTCCCTGCTTAGCTTGTGCTTCGGGGGGGAGCCGCCTGGCATAGAGCTGTAATGGCACGTAACCACCCTCCACATAGAAAGACAAAGGTTCACTCAGACTCCCCTTAAAAGTCTCCAGTATTTCCACCTCGACAAACGTATAGGGGAGTATTTGATTCGCCGGCTCCAGAGTGACCTGCGCTCTCTTCTCCACGCGAAGCAGCGCAATAGCCTGTGCATTATCTACAATCTCCTCAAGAGTACGAACTTCGACAGCCAGAGAAGCGGATATCTCTGAAGTAAATGCGACATCTTCTTCTTTTACATCAGCAAATATAGAAACATACTCAGAGTCAGGCATTGTCGGCGCCACGCTGACCTCTGGAGTTACTGAAGCCTCTGCCTGCTCAGGAGAATTGACTTGTGCGGAACAGGCAACGAGCAGCACCGACAGCAACAGGAAACCAAATATTCTCATAAAAATCTCCTTAATCTCGTGGGTACTTAGTAACGATAGCATTATTCGCATCTAAAGTGACTTGAAGTGGTATCAGATTGCCGTACCTGTACATAATAGAGCTACTCGTATCAATATCCTTTAATCCAAAAACATGTCCCATTTCATGACAGATAATGGCCTTTCTGCGGCTTGGGGTCTGTGGAAGCATTTTTGCTTCATTGATGTATATTCTTCCATAGCGCCAGTCTTCTGAATCTTTTAGGTAAATTGGCATTGGACTGGAAGCACCGTATTTATAAGATTCGGCATATGCATAGACATTCGAGTTAGAATCATAATACTCATAGAAGTCCATTGTGGAGCTGCTGTAGTTACTTGTTTGATACAAATTTATTGGATTCCACCATCCAGGATAAGCCCACATTTGTACCGAAGCAGGTATAGAATCGGTGTATGTGCAACCTGAGTCGATCCAATAGTACATATCATCTACTCCATCATCAAGGACTCCATTCCAGGTAATATCATAGTTAGCTGCAAAACTTATTCTGTTGAACGTAGTAAGCAAGAGAGTCAACAACAAGGCGCAAACAATCGTCTTATGCTTGATAGATTGTAATATTAAGTGCAACAGTCCAAAAAGTTAAAACTCATTAGGAAACTTCGTGTAAAATAGATTTACCACTAAACTATTCACGGAGGGCCCCCTAATGAGTTACCACCATCTTACACCATTTGAACGCGGACGACTAGATACTTTACATAAGCAAGGTCATAGCATTCGCACTATCGCTAAAGAACTATCTAGAAGTCCTTCCACCATAAGTCGAGAACTTCGCCGCTTCAAAGATCATGTCTATGAAGCTGAAGCAGCACATCAGCAATACTTGCAGTGTAGAAACCAGGTAGGCCGTAAAGGCAAAGCAACTCACGAACTGATCCGTCTGATTGAAGAAAAACTCGAAGCCACATGGTCACCAGAACAGATTGTAGGCCGTCTCCTTTCTGGTAAGTTGTGTGTTAAAAC
>DUVM01000034.1 GCA_012841045.1 Tissierellia bacterium
ACGAAAGATGCAAATCATCTATGAGGATAAAGTTTTGAATGCCCAACTCCAGGAGCATGACACGCCTCCATGCAAAAGTGTATTGAAAACAACGAAAAGCTCTCTTCGATTCATACCCGAAGGAACGAGCCGTGAACGCAAGCTATCTATCGTCTAGAGTGAGACAGACTATCTGAAGGCACTTCAAACAGTGCATCAAGGGAACCTTCGTCTATTTCTAAATACGGTGCAAGTTCTACCCATGCGAGAAATTCTTGATTTCCCTTTGTTCCTTTGACCGGAGAACGCGCCAGTCCCAAACAACGCCAACCTTCTATCCGGTAGTACTCGAGCATTTCTTCGATGACCTGTCGATGGATCAGCGGATCTGTTACAATCCCTTTTTGCACACTTTCACGCTGTGCTTCAAATTGCGGTTTGATCAACACCACCCCTTGAGCGTTTTCTTTCAAAAAACGCTTCAGAGGGGATAATAAGAGCTTGCTGGAAATAAATGAGACATCCATGGTAAAAAAGTCTAGGGTTTCGGAAATTTTTTCTCTTTCCAGATATCTCATGTTCTCGCGCTCTAGCACGATTACTCTGGGATCGTTTCGAAGAGAGTGATCAAGGAGTCCGTAACCGACATCCACTGCATATACTTTCTCTGCGCCTTTTTCCAAGAGAACTTGTGTAAATCCCCCTGTTGAGGAACCCACATCGATCACGCGAAGTCCTTCCACTGTGATATCAAAGGACTCAAAGGCACCTAGCAGCTTATGAGCTGCCCGACTGACATACGGGTCGCTCTTACGAATCCGAAGACCATTCACCTCGTTTTCATCAAGAAGTTCTCCGGGTGTGCTGATCTTTCTCTCCACTACGTACACTTGTGCGGCAAGTATAAGACGAAGAGCCTTCTTCTCATCTTCAGCTAATCCCCGTTTGACAAGCGCCTTATCCGCTCGTATTTTCTTTGAGGACATCGGCGATCCCTTCTGCATCAAGTGAGTATTTCCTCAGCAGTTCCGGTATGCTTCCCTGTTCAACAAACACATCGGGCAAGGTGTGAACTTCTATCTCCGGGAAAGCCGCTTTTAGCTTTTGCGCCGTAGACCCCTGATAAATCGTCTCCTCAAAGAAGAACACTTTTTTGTAGCGAGAAAAGAGCTCTCGAAGTTCATCCATATCAAGTGGTAAGATCTTTCGAAGATTCGCTACGTCTACCCTCAGCTGATGTTCTTCTACTGCATCAAGTAGGAGTTTGAGCGTTCTTCCATAAGCTATGGCTAAATGATCCGACCCATCCTCTCTGAGCATCTCTATCTTTTCTACATCCGTTTCATCACTGTTGATGGTCCAGGCTTTATCTCTTGGGTAGCGAATCGCTACCGGGAAGTCGGCTTCCTTTGCCCATTCGAGCATTCTTTCGAGTTCCGGACGATCCTTTGGCGCCATTACCGTAAGACCCGGGATACTGCTAAGGAATGCGACATCATAAATGCCCTGATGTGTTTCGCCATCAGCGCCTACTAGACCACTGCGATCAACGCAGAGGACGACAGGACATTGTTGCAAAGCGATGTCGTGAAGCAGCACATCGTAGGCACGCTGGAGAAATGTGCTGTATATCGCCACAAAGGGCTTGAGACCTTGAAGGCTCATTCCGGCGGCTGCCGTCAGTGCATTTGCCTCAGCGATTCCTACATCTAGAAACTGATCAGGGAGTTCTTCTTTAAAACTCTGCAAACCCGTGCCCTGCGACATCGCTGCCGTGATCGCCACCACCTTTGGATCCTCTCTTCCTAACTCCAACAGTTTCATTCCCATGGCGGATGAGAAGTCGTCAGAAGTAGCGTCGCAGACACCGTCATCTAAGCAAAACGTCCCCACGCCGTGATAGGCATCTGGCTGAGTCATCGCACGGTCATACCCTTTTCCCTTCTGGGTGTGGACATGAAGGACGACGGGCCCTTTAATATTTCTGAGTTTCTTTAAATTTTGAATTAATCCGGGGAGATCGTGTCCGTCAATAGGACCGTAATAAGCGGCGCCCATCGACTCAAAAAATGTCGTAGGCAACAGGAAATGACGTACGCGCGTTTTGAGTTTGCTGATCGATCGAGACGTCCGCCCCGACAGAACACGCTGCAATCTGCCCTTAAACTCTCGGTATCCCCGACTGGTGCGAAGGTGATGGAGCGTTTGACTCAGCGCCCCGACATTAGGGGATATACTCATTGTATTGTCATTTACGACAATGAGGACATTTTCCGGATGAACTCCCAGGAGATTCAATCCTTCAAAGGCCAATCCTCCACTTAATGCGCCATCTCCCACGACAGCCACAGTATGGGAAGAATCCCCGGCTTTGGCTTTGGCATAGGCAAAGCCAAAAGCAGCGGAGATCGCCGTGGAGGCGTGCCCCGCACCGTAGACATCGTGAACGCTTTCTCTTCGCTTTAGGAATCCACTGAGGCCCTCAAACTGTCGGAGTTGTGTAAAGGCTTCGCGGCGCCCTGTCAAGATCTTATGCGTATACGCCTGATGTCCCACATCAAACAAGATCTGATCCTTCGGAGAATCAAAGACATAATGAAGTGCCAAGGTCAATTCCACACTTCCTAGATTGGCAGATAGGTGTCCCCCGGTCTTTGAAATATTCTCCAAAAGAAACTGTCTAATTTCTCCTGCCAGCTGCTCAAGCTCAGCGACATTCAGACGCTTGAGATCAGCAGGAGAATCTATGCTATTTAGTAGGAGTTGTTTCATTTTTTCCTCTGTAAGACCGTTTCATAGAATTGAAGGAGTGAATCACTGAGTTCCGCCTGACGGGCGAATGTGCGAAACACCCCACATTTTTCATCATAGATCTGCTGGGCTCTGTCGATGCCGTAAACAATCGGGATGGTGCATTTTCCCTCCATCGCATCACTGCCGATGTTTTTGCCCAATTCTTCTTCCGTTCCGAGTACGTCGAGGATGTCATCTTGTAGCTGAAAGATTTCTCCTAAAAGAGTCCCCATCTGCGCCAGCTTTTTTCTTTTAAACCCACTATGACCCAGTCGAAGAGCTGCCGCCTCGAGTGGAAGACTGATCATTTTTCCGGTTTTGAGACGGATCATTTCCGTAAACTCATCCAGCGTCACATCGGTATTCTCATAGAGCATATCCAAGCTCTGTCCGTAGACCATGCCCGTCATGCCGGCCGCTTCGGAGAGAAGGACGCCCATTTGAAGAAATTGAGGATTGACTCTGGCCACCTGTAACACAACGGAAAACGCTTCACTGAGAAGCGCGTCACCCGCCAGGATAGCCATCGCTTCACCATATACTTTGTGATTGCTGGGTTTTCCTCTTCGCAGATCGTCATCATCCATCGCCGGCAGATCGTCGTGGATTAATGAATACGTATGAATCATTTCAATGGCAGCTGCATAGCGATAGTCCTCCGGAGCCGGGGTGACTTCCTCACCGATATGCCGAAGATAAAGCATCGGTCGAATTCGTTTACCACCTGCAAGGAGACTGTATTTCATTGCGTCTAAAAGTTCCGGTCGAGGCATTTTTCTTTCCTGTAAAATCGCCTCGAGCGTGTCTTCTAGTTTATTGATCATCGTCCTCCTCCAGACTGCGGCTGAGTTCTTCGAAACGCTCCTCCATTTGTTGAAGCTCTTCGCGCAATTCACGATAGAGCTTCAGGCTCTCTTCATACAGAAGAAGCGACTCTTCCAGATCTCCTCCCGCTTCAAGTTGTCGGCGGATCTCCTCTAGACGCTCCAGTTTTTCATTGTATTTCATGCTGTATCTCCTCAATCATTGAGACAATCCGTCCCGTTGATGTGACGTTTTCAATCTTATCGCCTGTTTTCAAATTCGTTATCGCAGTGACGGGTTTCCCTTCGTGAAGTAAAAGAGAATACCCCCTAGAGAGAATGTGAAGCGGATTGAGTGACTCTAGATGAGCGGCACTCATCACGAGGTTTTTCTTCTCCGTATCCAAGCGATGCAGAAGCGTTCTTCTTGCCGATTCTGTCAGCATTTCGGCCCGTCGGCTTGACTGTGCGCTTCTTCGCAAAAATGAAAACTTCAGATTCTCCAATACGTCGAGTCGCAGTTTTTCTTTTTGGTGAATAATGCTCTCATAGGATCGTCTGGCAGAAGACTGTAGCGACGCTCTGATTCGATCAAGAAATGCGTAGATATCTTGCGTTGCCATCTGCGCGGCGTCGGTGGGCGTTGCCCCTCTCGCATCCGCTGCGAACTCTGCGATCGTAAAGTCAATTTCATGGCCGATGGCACAAAGAGTGGGATGGACATAATCGGCCAATACGCGGGCAAGGGTTTCGTCATTAAATTCTCGCAAGTCTTCGTAGCTGCCCCCACCTCTTGTCACGACAACCAGATCGATCGGCTCGTCTGCTATCTCTAGCAGTGTATCGACGATGGCACTGGCGGTTCCTTCTCCCTGCAAGGGGATCGGATACAAGCGGACTTCCGCTAGAGGGTTCCTCGCTCGAAAGATCTTGAGAAAATCACTTTTGGCTGCACCTGTTTCTGAGGTCAGCAGGGCTACCCGAGCGGGAAACCCGGGGAGAGGTCTTTTCTTTAAGGGGTCTAGGAGACCTTCTTCTTCGAGCTTCTCTTTTAATAAAGCAAACTGGCGTAAATAGATGCCTTCTCCCAGCGGATGCATGGTTCGCGCATAGAGCTGCAGGCGAGCATTTTTTTCATATATGGACACGCGTCCTGTCAAGGCGACTCTATCGCCCTCTTCAAATGATTCGTTCAGTCTCTGCGCATCCGAACGAAACATCGTGCAGTCGATGCTGGAAAAGTCAACCTTCAACGTAAAGTAGATGTGTCCGCTCGCATGGCGGACAAATCGGGTCAACTCCCCTTCTACCTGTACATGGCGAAGAAAAGGGCTCAAAGAAAGCTCTTGTGAAATCAGCAGATTCAATTTGCTGACTGACAGTCTATTCTCTTGCATCTGCTATCGCCCCCAATATTCCGTTGATAAAGGAAGAGGACTCTTCGGAAGCGTATTTCTTGGAAAGTTCCAGAGCTTGCGTGACAATCACAGGAATTGGTATCTCGCGAAGGTACAGCAGTTCCGTGACAGCCAAACGAAGAATCGCAAGTTCGACTTTGCCGATTCGTTCCATCCGCCAATCTCTGGCGTTTTCTTCAATGCTTTTATCGATGATCTCTTGATGCTCTAGAAAGGAGGCGCTGAGTTCTTCTGCATAGCGCTTCTCCGGCTTTCGTAGAAGCTTGGGTGCAAAAGGGAAATGCACCAGCTGGTCCAGCTCGTCTTTTATATCGCACTCATAAAACCACTTCATGAGCGCTTCTCTATTTTCTGTGCGCGTCACGGAGTGTACTCGATGCCTACGACATGCACGTTGATGCTGGTGACACTGACCTGCAGCATGGTCTCAAGGGCATTCTTGATCGCTTCTTGCACTTTGACGGCCACATCGGGCACGCGATAACCGTAGCTGACTCGAAGATAGAGGTCAAGAATCAGTCCCTCATGACCTGTCTCCATCTTGATGGCTTCCGAATGCTCTTGTCCCCCCAAAAATTTGACAATTTCCGAGTAGGCATTGTGCTGCAGTCCCGCTACGCCTTCGATTCCTTTTGTCGTATGGGAAACGATCGTAGAGATGGCTTCTTCAGAAATACTCAAATCCCCTCTTTCTTCAATATAAATTTTATTCTTCATCTGTGCTCCTTTTCAAACCATTATAACAAAACAGAACACTGTACTCAAAAAAAGAGCAGATTTCCTCTGCTCTTTCGATCTCAGAAATATCAGTCGTTTCCTTCGAGTTCCTCTTCTTCGATGTCAACTTCTTCTTCATCATCTTCTTCGTCGGGAAGAATCTCAATGACCTGAGAGCATTCCGGACAGACGATGACATCGTCTTCGACATCGTAGGGGATAAACGTCCCACAACTCGGACAGTAGATTTCATACTCATCGTAGTCCATCATGTCTTCATCTAGGTACTGCGATTCATCGCTTCCATAGTCATAGTCATCATCGTATGAGTGGAATAATTCATCGTGAAGTCCGAAGGCTTCATCTTGCAATTCAGCAATCTCTTCATCAAGATCGAGAATGGTGTCATCGATATCCTCGACGTACTCTTCCAATTCCTCCAAAGATAGAGTGACTTCATCGAGGAGTTCGAGAATCCCCATCAGGAGTCTGCCTTCTTTGTTTTTGGAACCGATGTCTAGCCCCTCGGCCAGGCCTTTAAGATAGTTATACTTCTCTCGAATCAAACTCATGAGATCTCCTTAATTGCTGCGTGAGAGATATTCTCCCGTACGCGTGTCGATTTTGATAGTATCGCCGACGTTTATAAAGAGGGGGACATTGACTTCTGCACCGGTTTCGAGAATCGCTTTTTTAGTGATATTGGAAGCGGTATCACCGCGTACACCGGGTTCGGCTTCCACAATCAGCAGTTCGACAAAATTAGGTGCTTCGACATCAATCACACGATCCTTGTAGAATCGGATATCTACCGAGTCGTTCTCGCGTAGAAACTTGATGGCTTCTTCTACCTGTTCATAGACCAGCGGAACTTGTTCAAAAGTTTCGTTATCCATAAAATAGTAGAATTCGTCGTCGTTGTAGAGATACTGCATATTCTTTCTCTCAATGTGCGCGGGTTGGAATCGGTCATTTGGATTAAATGCCTCTTCACGGATCGCTCCTGTGATGATGTTTCTGTATTTCGTGCGAACAAATGCCGCACCTTTTCCAGGTTTGACGTGCTGGAAATCCAGAATCACATACGGAACCCCATCGATCTCAAATGTGAGACCTTTTCGAAAATCATTTGCCGAAATCATAGTACCCTCTTTCTATATCTCAATAAGTTCCTTAGGAGAACGTGTCATATTGTGATAGCCATCTTCGGTGATCACCACCGCATCTTCGATGCGTACACCACCGAAGTCTTCTAGATATATACCCGGTTCCACCGTCATCACCATACCCACTTCAAGCGGGACATCAGAAAGAGGTGAAAACCTCGGGTTTTCATGCACTTCTAGTCCCAGGGAATGTCCTAAGCCATGGCCGAAATATTCAGCATATCCATAGCCGGCAATGACGTCCCTGGCGGCTTTGTCCACAAGCTTAGTCGACACGCCCGGAGCGATGACTTTAAGCGCCGCAAGCTGCGCTTCGAGGACAATGTCATAAATTTCTTTTTGTCTCTCATCTGCGCGTCCGAGCGCAAAGGTACGTGTCATGTCCGAACAGTATCCGTTATAAATACACCCAAAGTCCAAGGTGACAAGTTCTCCGCGCTGCATGATTTTATCGGACGCCACACCGTGCGGTAGTGAACCGCGAATGCCGGAAGCGACGATTGTATCAAAAGACGTTCCCTGCGCGCCTTTTCTCTGCATTCGAAGATACATCTCCTGAGCCAAGTCCAGCTCACTCATGCCCGCAGAAACAATCTCCAAAATCTCCTTATACGTCTCATCGGCAATATCCTGCGCTCGTTGCATGGTGGCAACTTCCTGCTCATCTTTGATCATGCGCAGATCTTCAATAAAGCGACCCATCGGGCGCAGTTCGCCTTTATATTCTGCTTTGAACTCATGATATGTTTCGACAATCATGTGTTCTTCTTCAAAACCCAAAACACCCGAAGACAACTCGCCTAATCGAAGACGGATGGGATTGTGGTAGTCTAGCGGAACCAATTCAAAATCGGGCGCCTGTTCTCGCACCTGCGAATAATACCTGAAATCCGTCAGAAAATATTTATCCGTAGGAGTGATCAGGACATACCCTGAAGAGCCGGTAAAACCGCTCAAATAATAAAGGTTTTCTGGTTTATAGAAAAGCGCTGCATCGAGCGACGCCTGTTGCATTTTTTTTCGTACACGTGCCACACGGTCCATTGATGACCTCCAGAGGAATTCTCTTGACTATCATACCATAGCATAGCCTTTCACAAAAAGGATTCCCCAATATTTGTCACATAAACAGTGGAACTCTCGCAGCGAATCCCTCGAGTGGTGATATGCAAAAGACCATTATCTTCTCTCTACTCATCGATTCGCACGTTTGAACGAGGATAAATACGTCTTTTGCACTAGATGTCTTATCCTTGCCATCCATCACAACGCACTTGAGAGATCTGTACTTCCGTTGCGAAACGACGAATGAAAAGATGACGATTTTACTTAAAATCCATGAAAAAAGCAGGGAATGATTTCCCTGCTTTCATGGTGTTTTGACTTACTCTGAAAAGAAGAATTAGAGATCTCCGCTCTTTTCGACATTCATCTGATGCTCTTCATACGTCTCTGCAAAGTAATGGGTATTCTCTCCGTCTCCTTTGGCCACGAAATAGAAGTATTCCGTGTCATCCGGATAGATCGCCGCTTCAAGAGCTACGAGTCCGGGGTTGGCTATCGCAGAAGGAGGAAGACCTTCAATGACGTAAGTGTTAAATGGCGAGTCGATGGCCATTTCTTCGTACGTCAGGTTGACTTTCCTCTCTTCGATAATGTATTGCACCGTCGCACAGCTTTGAAGTTTCATATCAATGCTCATGCGATTGTGAAATACGCTGGAGATAATCGAGAACTCATCGTGGTCTGCCCCTTCGCGCTCAATGATGCTGGCAAGACGAACGACATCGTCGATGCTCATCCCTTTTTCTCTTGCATCATCACGCATCTGTTGCGTAAAGCGATGGTCGAAGTTATCCAACATTTTTTCGATGACATCTCGAGGCGTTGAGTCAGTGTAAAACTCATAGGTGTCCGGGAAGAGATATCCTTCGTACCCATACTGTCGGTCGAGGCCGTCGAGAAAGTCGTAGTTGAAAGATTCTTCCTTTAACGCCTTGAGAAATTCTTCTGCACTGAACATACCAGCTTCTTCGAATATCTTGGCGATTTCTCGATTTTCTCTTCCTTCGGGAATCGTCAGTCGAACCGTAGAGGCGACTTCGGGCACTTTCGTGATCATTTCAGCGATTTCCTTGAGACTCATGGCCTTCGTGATCGTATACTCACCGGGCTGTAATTTTCCGTCCAACCCCTCTTCGCTCATATACGACATAAAGGCTCCCTTGCTGGCGACAAGACCGTTTTCGTTTAGCCAGTCGCCAACATCAGAAAGACTCATATCACTGTCTACGCTCACTTGATATGGCGTCGTATCATTCTCATCCACTGCTTCGCGCATGGATTCTTTCACCTGCGTGCATCCAGTCAGAAAAATGATAAGAGCCAATAATAAGATGGCTTTTCTCATATATACTCCTTAACGTTCTAAAACGTCTGAAAGAATTTTCATGATCTCCTGAAGCATCTGTCCGAGAGAGAACTCGGTGTTCATGAAATTGGCAGCGTCTGAATCAAGAGACAAGGCTGCATACAGCTCTTTGAGCTTGTTTTCCGCTTCCGGATCTTCTTCACCGGACAGTGCTTTTCTTTGGTATTCCAGCTGTTTTTTCTGGAAATCTTCTACCATTTTTTTCGCACTTGGCTTGTCTTCGATCAATTTTTTAGCTTCCTGAAAATTTTTGTACTGAGGGCTTTCTTCGATAGCCTTCGCTAATTCTCTTGCTTTGTCGTAGGGGTTCATCCTATACCTCCAAAATAAACACAAGAATCATCGGTCGTCGTTTCGTTTTTTCATAGAGAAAACGGCTGAGTTGATTTCTGGCTTGGTGTTTGATCTGAGACCAATCGCTTTTCATAGCGGGCTTCATATCCATCACCGTCTTCTTCATGAGTCGTTTCGCTTCGTCCATCAATTCTGTGGATTCTTTCATATATACAAATCCGCGTGAGATAATGTCCGGTTCTTTTAGAAGATTTCTCGTTCCTTTGTCCATGCGAAGAATCAACATGAGAAGACCGTCTTCGCTGAGTTGTTTTCTATCCCTTAGAACAGCCGTCCCCACGTCTCCGATCAGGGAGCCGTCAATGAGGATGCGTCCGGAGGGAACAGGTTTGCCTACTTTAATCTTTCCGCGGGTCATCTCAAGCGGTGTGCCGTTTTCTATCAGGAAAACATTTGCAGGGGAAATCCCCATCTGCTTGGCAAGATCCGCGTGATGCGAGAGCATCGCATACTCTCCGTGAACGGGAAGGAAGTTTCTAGGTTTTAATAGTGCGAGCATCAAGCGAAGCTCTTCTCGCTTCGCATGTCCGCTGGCGTGCACGTCGGCGAGTTCGTGATACACCACTTCCACGCCGAGCTCAAACAGTTTGTTGATGACAGAAATCACACTTTTTTCATTTCCGGGAATCGGTGAACTAGAGAGAATCACCATATCACCCGGTTTCATCTGCACCTGCGCATGATTGTTGTCAGCCATGCGCGTCAAGGCGCTCATCGGCTCGCCCTGCGAACCTGTCGTCATGATCACGACTTCATTGTCGGGATATTGATTGACCTCTGAGATATCGATGATATCCTCTGCTGGAATTTTTAGATACCCCAGATCCATTGCTATGCGTACAACATTGATCATACTGCGACCGGTGAAGGCGACTTTTCTCTGGTTCATGCGCGCTGCATTGGCTGCCAGCTGGACGCGCCAGACATTCGAGGCAAAAGAGGCGATAATGATTCGCGACTCCCTTCCGCGAAAGAGCTCGTCAAATGTAGCGCCCACACTTCCTTCAGAAAGCGTGTAGCCGGCTCTCATGACATTGGTGGAGTCGCTTAAAAGAAGGTCGAGGCCTTCGTTTCCAATCGCTCCGAGTCGCGCTAGATCGATGACCGGGGTGTTAACAGGGCTGAAGTCGACTTTAAAATCGCCTGTCTGTAACACACTCCCCTGTTCCGTGCGGATTAATACCGCCACCGCATCCGGAATCGAGTGGTTGACATGAATGTATTCAATCGTAAAGGAACCGATTTTAAATACATCGCCTGCTTTTTTGGTGATCATCTTCGCGTTTATCTTATGCTCTTTTAGCTTTCGCTCGATCAAGCCTAAGGTAAAAGGAGTTCCATACAATGGAACATTGAATTTTCTTAAAATATATGGTGTCGCTCCAATATGGTCTTCGTGGCCATGTGTAAAGACAATGGCTTTTACCTTATGAGCGTTTTCTTCTAGATAGGTGGTATCGGGAATGACGACATCCACGCCTAGCAGTTCGTCGTCGGGAAATTCGCTTCCTGCATCCACCAGGATAATCTCTTCTTTATATTCATACGCCGTCATGTTCTTTCCTATTTCCTTCAATCCGCCCAGCGGCAAAATCCGCATGGGACGGCGAGAAAATCGACGGCGAGGGGTTCTTGGTTGACTCATATTACTCCTTTAATTTACATTCTTTGCAGATACCGGTGAACGTAATCTCTCGTTCATCGATTTGAAACCCTGTATCAAGAAACACTGTTTCTTTTGGTTCGTTTAAGATATCTGCATCGACTTCCGTAACCGAGCGGCATTTTGTACACAGCAAATGATGATGCTGACGGGCGCTGTGAATCCATTCAAAACGCTCCATCCCATCACCTAGGTCCACTCCGGCCAAGAAGCCCAGGTTTTCAAATAGGCGCACCGTCCTGTACACGGTGGCTACAGCTATTGGTGGTTCTTCTCTCAGCGCTCGAAAGATCTCTTCGACAGTAAGATGTCGGTCTGAGTGAAATAGGACATCAGAAATGAGGCAACGGGGACGTGTCCATTTCAGACCGGAGCGCTTAAGGGTTTCTTGTACGTACTGATATTGCTCAGTTCTCTTCGTAGTACTTGGCAACTTCGGCAAACTCTTCTTCGTCGGGATTGATAAAGCTCATCTCCCCTTCTTCATCTTCTTCCACGCGGAAGAGCACAGCCTCATCGTCTTCATCAATCATCACGGCGTATACGCGATCTTCATATTCGAACCATTCGTCAATAATAAAAGTAGCGACATTGCCGTCTTCGTCTTCTAGTTCTACTTCCTGCACTTCCATGTTCTCATCGTATTTGTCTTCGATGACTTGGAACAGATCTTTTTCTTTATCCATTTTTTTCTCCTCACGGACACTGTCCAGATAATTCTCCAATAATATCTGCGCGCTCAACGCGTCAAGTGTCTGCTTTGTTTTTTTTATTGAAAAACCGCTTTTGCGGGTAATCGTCAAGGCCTCTTGTGTCGTGAGACGTTCATCCCACAATATCACATCAATCTCATGTTCTAATCTCTTTGAGTATCGAAACCGCTTCTCCAGATCCTTCTTAAACGAGAGCGTTTTATCAAATCGCTCGCCTGTAGATCCATCCATATTGTATGGAGCACTGAGGATCACACGGCGGATTTTCTCATCTAAACACAGTTCAAGAAAGAAGTCCAGGTCTTTTTTTCTCCCCTGGCTCTGATAGATACCCCTGGGAAATGCGAATGTCCCGCTTTCATCACTGATCGCCATGCCCATTCGAACATCCCCAAAATCTATTGCTAGAACTTTCATCATAATACCTTAATGTAGAAGTCTTTGCAAGCACTCACACAGTAGCTGCAAAGCACACATCGGGATGAATCTACGACCGCCTTTCCGTCTTTGATCGAAAGTGCCTTTTGTTGGCAACGCGCTACACAGGCGCCACATCCGATACAATACGGTTCGATGAAGATTCCTCTGTCTTTTTCCACAGCGTGTGGGGGCAAGCGTTCTTCCATGATGGCATGAACATTTGCGTCAATTTCTTCCTCCGTGGCCATCCCCACCGCAATGGCATCAACAAAAGACAGACCCAATATGAATGCCAATGCTTCCCGATATCTTTTTAGGAGATGTCCCCCGCCCAAGGCTTTCATAGCAAAGATAAATTTGCCGAGCTCCTTGGCTTCTTGCATCGCTTGCACCATTTCTTCTGCGCTTCCGTCGACGATGCCAATGCCGTCGACATTGATGATCGGATGTATGACTTGAAGTCTCTCATCCGTACAGGCCGCTCGAACGCCGGCAACATAGTGTGTGCTGATGCCCAGGGAACCGATGACGCACTGCTCCTTGTACTCCCAGAACGTATCGATAGCTTCTGCGTGACCTCGCAGCGTATGAATGGACTCTTGTTCATGAAGAAGAAACACATCGATGTAATCGGTGTTCATTTCTTTTAATGCCTTCTCAAGAGAGCGATGAGCCGTCTCACGAGAATAGGCATAACACTTCGTGGAGACGGTCACGTCTCCACGAGGTACGCCCAGTTTCCACAATTCCTTAAAAAATGAGTAGTTCGAGTAGAGCTCAGCTGTGTCAAAAAAGGTAATACCGGAGGCAAATGCATACGCCATCAGCTGAGCTGCCTTTTCTGCAGGGACGTTTTTCTGAAGAGGGCTCAGAGTCAACGTGCCCATGCAAAGACGCGAAGGGTTCACTCTTCTCGATGGATGGCGATGTAGCTGCTCAAAAGCACTTCCAGGATTTCGTCCCTGTCAATTTGCTTAATGAGGGTACGAGCATCTTTATGCGAGGTGATATATGTAGGATCACCCGAAATAAAGTATCCGACCAGCTGATTGAGAGGGTTGTACCCTTTTTCCTCGAGCGCGCCGTACACGCTCAGGAGAATCTCCTGGACCTCTTTGTTTCTGAGCATATTCGCTTTAAATGTTACAGTCTCTTCCATATAATCCTCCTAAGGAAGTTCAGGTAAGAATTCCTCTAATCGACTCATTGCTTCTGGAATGGCAGAAGGATTTCTCCCTCCAGCAGTGGCAAATGAATCGCGCCCACCTCCACCGCCGCCAAGTATCTTTGCGACAGCGGATACTATCCTGCCTGACTTATACCCCGCAAGTTGCGCTTTATCACCACTCGTACTTACGATAGATACCTTGCCATCCTGTGAGGACACAAGAATGACAAAAGCATATGGATCTTTATCTGTCAGCGAGTCAGCCAAGGCTTTCATGGCTTCCTGAGGCCACCCCTCCCGATGCATCGCATAGACATTTACATCTCCCCGGCGTATCGGATCGGGAATGCTCTCGGCTGTGCTTTTTGTCAACTGCTGAGCAAACTCATTCATCCTCTGACGCATCTCACGAACAGACTCTCTCATCTGATGGACTCTCTGTAGCAGATCATCCGGCTCACTTCGAAGAAGCGATGCCAACTCAAGCACGGTTTGATTGCGCCCTTGCAAAAAGGCGATGGCCTCTTTTGCACAGACGGCTTCAATTCTGCGAATCCCCGAAGCAATGCCCCGCTCACTGAGTATCACACATAGGCCGATATTGGACGTGTTCTCGACATGCGTCCCGCCGCAGAGTTCGATCGAGTCGCCCATGCTCACCACACGGACTTCTTTTCCGTATTTTTCACTAAATAGCGCAACGGCGCCTTCTGCACGGGCTTCTTCGAGTGGAACGATCTTCTTTGTCACGGGTGTGGACGCATAGATTGCATCATTTACTCGACGTTCAATCTCTTCTAGCTGTTCTTTCGTCAACGCACTGAAGTAATTGAAGTCAAATCGCAGGCGATGAGCATCAACGAAGGAACCTGCTTGGGTCGCCTCTTCACCTAATACCGTGTGAATGGCTTTATGCAGTAGATGCGTTGCGGAGTGATGTCGGGCCGTCGCCAGACGGTTCTCTTCATCGACTGACGCCTGAATCTTCATGCCTTTTTTCACCACGCCTTCTCTGATTGACGCGCGATGAACATAGAGACTATTTTCTTTTTCTACCCCCGTAATCTCAACTTTCACACCCTCAGAGGTAAATGTTCCAATATCCCCTTGTTGGCCTCCGCCTGTAGCATAAAAAGGCGTGCGATCAAGGATGATTTCGACTTCCTTCCCGGCACCGACTTCTTCTTGTGTCTCACCGCTCAAAATTACTTCTAGTATGGTCGATTCTTGCGTGAGTACGTCATAGCCGGTGAATTCCGTCGGGGGTAAAGTGGCTAGATAGGCCTCGAGCTCTCCCTGCCATCCGATCTCATCATCGATCTGCGCTCGTGAGAGCTTTCTCTGTCTTTCCATGGCGGCTTCAAATCCGTCATGATCGACACTTCTTCCTTCCTCTTGGAGAATTTCTTCTGTCAGGCTTATGGGGAATCCAAAGGTATCATACAGTTTAAACGCTTCTTCCCCTGACATCATCGTCTCCGACCCTCTTAAAAACTCACCGATGAAGTCCATCCCGCGATCAATCGTCAACAAGAATTTGTTTTCTTCTAATTCCATTGTTTTGAGGATCGTGGTTCTTCTTTCTACCAGCTGAGGATACGCTTCGCCATACACTTCGATAACGCGTTTTGCAATACGCAAAAGACTGGGGGACTCAACATGAAGTTTAATCAATTGCAGCAGCGCTCGGCGCAGCAACTTGCGTAGGACATACCCTCTTCCCTCATTGGAGGGCACAACACCGTCGCCTATGAGAAACACCACCGAGCGAACATGGTCGCAGAGCACACGGAAAGCTTCATCTTGTAACGAGTTTTCCTTGTATTTATGCCCTGTCAACTCTTCAATCGTAGCAATAATTGCCCTAGAGGTATCTATTTCAAAGACATTGTCAGCCCCTTGAATGACCATGGCAAGTCGTTCAAGTCCCATGCCGGTGTCGATATTCTTTTTTTCTAACGTAGCGTAGCTACCGTCTTCAAGTTTATCAAATTGCGTAAAAACATGATTCCACACTTCCATAAAACGGTCGCAGTCACAACCTGGACGGTGTTCATGGTCGCCGGATTGATGTTCTTCGCCACGGTCATAGTAGATCTCGGAGCAAGGTCCACAGGGGCCAAGACCGATCTCCCAGAAGTTGTCTTCTCTTCCTAGCCGAGTAATCTTCTCTTCCGGATATCCGAGCTCATCGCGCCAGATGGCAAACGCTTCGTCGTCTTCATAAAAGACCGTCGGCCACAGTCGGTCTCGGTCGATACCGAGCCACTCTGTAAGAAATTCCATCCCCCAAGCCAAACTCTCCTTCTTAAAGTAGTCGCCAAAGGAGAAGTTGCCGAGCATCTCAAAAAATGTCAGATGGCGGGCGGTTTTTCCGACTTCTTCAAGGTCTCCCACGCGCACACATTTTTGGCATGTCGCCATGCGTACTGACGGAGGCGTCTTTACTCCAGTAAAGTATTTCTTCAGAGGCGCCATGCCCGCTCCAATGAGAAGAATGCTCGGATCATCTTCCGGGATCAGACTATAGCTCTCCTCCACCAAATGTTCCTTAGACTCAAAAAACTCTAAGAACAGTTTGCGTAATTCATCAACACTTCGGACTTTCATCTCATTTCCTCCAAAAAAAAAGACCTCTCTCAGGGACGCCATGATGCGCGGTACCACCCTGTTTACCCATTTCGGGTCTCTCGAGGTTTGGCTGCTAAGGGGGCCATCCCATTGTCCTGATATTGGAGTGGCTTGTCTGAGTCGGGAGCTCTCACCGTCCTCCCTCGCTGCGCGTTCAGACTTCGTTCCGAACAATTCATAATAATTATACCATAAGCCGTCAATAGGTCAGAATTTTTAAACAACAGATAAAATGATCATGGGCAAGTATGGCGTTGTGTGAGACAAGAAAAATAAAAAACATAAGGGATCAGCTTTACATCCTTCAAGCCAACCCCTTTGATAAACTTGACCGCCATCAAGGCATGCACTTAGTCCATGGTGGACTCGTTTTTATACATTTCAATGACTTCGGGGAATGTCTCAAGCAGCTTTTGATTAGCGTACTCAATCTTTTCATAATATGCTGAGTACTTTGGACTGAGTACTTTCATGGCGGGAAGAAAGACATCATTATATCCGCTCGATCGTTGAAAGTCTCTCATGAGTTGCATCAGCTTCCCTGCGGCCGATTGCTGATATTCATCCGACTTCTTATAGTCAATGTAGGATTGAAGCATGTCACGGTTTTCTTCCAAAAACGTTTCAGGATGATCATATGCTGCTTCTGTACTGCGCTGCATGGATTCAATGTCTTCTATTCCCGTATTCGATGTGTGCTCTTCTAAGAGCTCCGTCAGTTCTTCTGGAATCTCAAGCTCATCTAGGTTATCGAGAAAAGAGACTACCGTGCGATAGGCTTCTATTTGCTCCGGAGTTCGAATCGGCTCATCCAAAAATCTTGCAAAATGCATGGTGATAAAGCGACCATAGTATCCTGGAAAAGACTCTAGCAGACGCTCCAAGATCGTCTTACTTTGTTCAAGGGCTAGGATCTCTTCCTCTAGATCAACTAATTGATTGCCCGAAAGCAGTTTTCCAAGAATCTCTTTCTTTTTGAGGTCTCGTTGATAAGAAAGTTCTTTTTTCAGAAGAACGCGCTGTAACGTCTCATTTGTCGAATCGTTTAGGACCTTTTGAATGTCTTCCACTGAAATGTCCAGTTTTCTGAGCGCACTAATTCTGTTTAGAGTCTGAAGATCCGATGCCGTGAATTTTCTATAGCCATTCTCCATCACAGCTGGGGCGATAAGGCCTTGTTGAATATAGTACTCTATGGCTTTTCTCGTAAGATGTGCTCTTTTACTGATCTCATGAATGAACATGTCACCACCTCCACCTATGTTATACACCCGCCCCTAAGGGGGGAGTCAAACGCCATATTCATTCATTTTAGACTTCGTATCATCTCAGCAGATGATGCCTCCGCCTAAAAGTTCGTCTCCTCGGTAAAAGACGACACTTTGGCCCGGTGTGGCGGCTCTTACGGGCTCATCAAACTCAATGCGAAGGTGTTCTTCATTCTCTAGAAACACACGGCACGTCGCCGGTTTGGCAGCATAGCGGATTTTTGCTTCTACCGGACCTTCAGGAATGTCATCGAAAAAATGAATCTCTTTTGCAAAGATTGTCAGCTGCATGAGCGATGGCGCCCCACCTACTACAATTTGCTTTTTTTCAGGGACAATTTCTTTGACAAATAGCGGTTCAGGAGCCGAGATGCCCAATCCCCTACGCTGTCCCACCGTGTAGTAGCCGATGCCTCTGTGTTTTCCTAAGATCCTACCCTCTTCATCGACGAATTCGCCCGTCTCCGGAACAAATCCTCTACCTTTCAAAAAATCTCTGTAGTCTTTTTCAACAAAACAGATTTCCTGCGATTCTTCGCTGTCATGAAAAGGGATCTGTTGTGCCAGCAGCATCTGCCTCGTCTGTCCTTTGCTTTCTATATCACCTAAAGGGAGTAAGATATGTTTTCGCTGTTTTTCACTCAGCGTATACAGCACATAGCTTTGATCTTTTTCGCGATTGGACGCTTTATAGATTTTTGAGCTGTCTTTTTCATGAACGATGCGGGCATAGTGACCTGTCGCCACGAAGTCGAAGCCTTCTTCCAATGCAAAATCGAGCATTTTTCCAAACTTCACTCGCTCATTGCATCGGACACAGGGATTGGGCGTCTCCCCTCTACGATAACTTTCGACAAAATAGCGGATAATCTCTTCTTCAAAATATTCACGAAGATCCAGAATGTGCAAAGGGATGTTCAGGCACTTTGCCATTTCATTTGCCCGAGAAATATTTTGGTCATCCTGTTGCAAATGAAGATACACGCCTTCTACCGTGTATCCTTCATTTTGTAATATAAGAACAGCGGCGGCGCTATCTACGCCGCCGGAAAGTCCGACCAATACTTTAGACTTCGAGCTCATGCTCATCATGGGGATGGTCCTCATCCGGTGAAAACCCTTCCAGTTCTTTGTAGTGTTTGCCATTTTTATTGGCGTAATCAAGGATAGCTGCTTTGAGTGCCTGCTCAGCAAGCACAGAGCAGTGCACTTTAATGGTGGGAAGACCTCCGAGCTCTTTTAGCACATCCTTATTGGTGACCTTCAGAGCATCTTCTATCGTCATCCCTTTGATCATTTCTGTGGCCATAGAACTTGATGCCACTGCCGAGCCACAGCCAAACGTCTTGAACTTGATATCGTCAATGACATTGTCTTTTATGCGAAGGGAAATGCGCATAATATCGCCGCATTTGATGTTTCCGACTTCCCCTACACCATCGGCATTTTCAATCTCACCGACATTTCTTGGATTCATAAAATGATCCATTACTTTTTTATTGTACATATTTTCCTCACTTCTGCGGTGTCAGCGGAGACATCTCCCGCAGCCTTTCAATAATTCCGGGAAGATGTTTGATCACATAGTCCACATCTTCTTCCACTGTAAAATCACCCAGTGTCAATCGCAAAGAGCCATGCGCAATCTCGTGAGGTAATCCAATACCCATGAGAACGTGTGAGGGATCCAAGGAGCCCGAAGTGCAGGCTGAGCCACTGGAAGCACAGACGCCGATAGCATCTAAGAGAAGAAGCATGCTCTCCCCTTCAATATACTTAAAGCAGATATTGACATTGCCGGGATGTCTTTTGGTGGGGTGCCCATTAAAAAACGAATCAGGGATCTGCATCAGACCATCTTTTAGCTTATCTCGAAGCTTCGTCAGTCTCTCGACATGATCTTCTAGCTGAGCCTCTGCCAGCCTAGCTGCTTCTCCAAAGGCGATGATACCAGGAACGTTTTCGGTGCTTGCACGCATGCGACGTTCTTGCGCTCCGCCGTGAAGAAGGGGCACCACACGCGTCCCTTGACGGATGTAGAGAGCTCCTATCCCTTTCGGTCCATAGATCTTATGTGCAGACATGCTCATCATATCAACTGTTGACGAACTCATGTCCAGCGGCACATTGCCAAGCGCCTGTACACCGTCAGTATGAAACAGGATGCCCTTTCGTTTGGCAATCGCACCGATTTCTTCTATCGGCATGATGGTTCCAATCTCATTGTTTACGTACATAATCGAGATGAGAATGGTGTCATCCCTTATTTCTCTCTCAAGCTCTTCTAAGTCGATAAATCCGTAGCGGTCCACCGGCAAGAAGGTGACTTCATACCCCTCTTTTTGCGCGGCTTCCATCGTGTGAAGGACAGCATGGTGCTCAATCGCACAAGTGATCATGTGCTTTCCGGGCTTCGTTTTTTTTGCAATATGCACCGCCCAGTTGTCTGCCTCCGTGCCTGAAGATGTAAAAAAGATCTCTCGTGGCTTGGCGCCGATCAGAGGCGCCAGATATCCTCTCGCCTCCTCTATTTTCTCCTTCGCTTCTTGGCCGAGAGAATACACACTCGAGGGATTCCCGTAGGTTTCTTTGAGAGCTTCTTGCATAGCGCTCAGCACCTCGGGCTTCATAGGAGTCGTGGCGGAGTAGTCCATATATATCTGTTTCATTCGCTTTCCTCTTCTCCGGGAATATTTCCCGAGAGCAAATCTGCCAGACTGACACGTGTCATCAAATCCGTCGTTACAAAGTCCATGTGCTCCCAAAGGGGTCTTGTAGGACAATCGTCAACCTGCGGACATTCTTCTTCGCAGTTTTGTCCGGCGCATTGACCGGTGGAAGGTTGACCTTCGAGCGCCTGAAGCACCTCTCTGACAGATATTTCTTCTGGAACTCTTGCCAATGAGTAGCCGCCATGCGCTCCTCTTGTGGAGTCAACAAGACCGGCAGACTTTAACTGGGCAAAAAGATGTTCCATGTATCGAAGGGGTAGATTCTGTTTCAAGGCGATCTCGCGAAGAGACAATTTGTGCTGGAGTCCGCCTCGGGCCAGTTCGCACATCGCGCGCAGGCCATAGCGCCCTCTGGAAGAAATGTTCATTCTATATCCTACCTTTTAGATGTAGATTACTTTTTTAAGTATATCACTGTGATTGAACGTGTCAATACAAACTTTCAGTTCTCACGCTCCCTGGTAGAAATGCATGATATAATCTTTTTATACAATACATATAGAAAGGACTGAGACATGGCGAAAAATATCGATTGGAACAATCTGGGATTTGGTTATGTAAAGACAAACGGAATGTTTGTGGCCACATGGAAAGACGGGAGTTGGGATGAAGGAGCTATCGTAGAAGACGACATGCTTAGCGTCCACGCATCGTCCACTTCGCTTCACTATGGTCAGCAATGTTTTGAAGGCATGAAAGCCTATCGGGCAAAAGATGGAAGACTTCTTCTATTTCGTCCAAAAGACAACGCAAGGCGCATGAGTCAGAGCGCTGAACGGATCCTAATGCCTGCGATTCCAGAAGAATTGTTTGTCAAAGGCGTCGAACAAGCGGTCAAATTCAATGAAGAGTTCGTGCCACCCTATGGCACAGGCGGTACTCTTTATATTCGTCCGATGATGATCGGTGTCGGAGCAAACCTGGGCGTGAAAGCGGCTCCTGAATTCCTCTTTGTGGTCTTTGTCAGCCCGGTTGGCGCTTACTTCAAAGGCGGTATGTCACCCATTGCCATCGTCACCACAGAGTACGACCGAGCAGCTCCTATGGGAACCGGCGCCGCAAAAGTCGGAGGGAACTACGCCGCAAGTCTCTATCTACATTCTCTGGCAGCAAAGGAAGGGTTTGCAGACTGCGTGTATCTCGACCCAAAGACCCACACAAAAATTGAAGAAGTCGGTGCCGCCAACTTTTTCGCCATAACAAAAGATGGTGCCTTTGTCACACCGGAATCTCCTTCTATTCTCGGAAGTATCACAAAGTACTCTCTGTTAGAACTTGCAAGACACTTGGGGATGGAAGCAAAAGAGACCGATGTGTATATCGACAAACTCGATGAATACGCAGAAGCCGGGGCCTGCGGAACCGCTGCAGTGATTTCGCCGATCGGCTCGCTCACCCACAACGGAAACAAACACGTCTTCTTCTCCGAGACGGAAGTCGGACCCGTTACGAAGAAACTGTACGAACAGTTGACAGGCATTCAGCTTGGAGACTTGGAAGATCCTTTTGGATGGGTGCATGAAGTTAAATAGTATTTCTAAGTAAAGAGGGAGCAAATGCTCCCTCTCTTCATTTTAATCTATTTTGAAAGGCGATCGACAACCACCTCTCCGCTGTTGATCTGCAGCAAGATAAATGCATTTTCGGTACCGAGCTGGAATGTGTTTTGGCTGGATATATTCTGTGTGATGTCGACACAGAAGACCCTACAGGCTTCAACCCACGAATCCCACTCTTCTTTCTGTTGCTCACTTAGTGCAGAATTCTCTATCACAGCCTGCTCATACACATCTAATTTAGCCGCCAGATCAGAGTCCGGTCTCGCAAAGACCTGAATCCATATCATTTCATCATCTGTCGGATAGACGATCTCGTCGGCTCCCGTTATCTCTACGTCCTCAAGAAATTTTTTAAGTTTCGTTTGGATCTGTTCTACTTGAAGCTCTGCCTCTGATAATGAAGGCTCCTCCACTAGGTCTTCACTTAGCGTTTCACTGTCCTGACTTGGCGTTTCAGTGACCTGAATTGGCGTCTCGGGCTCAGCCGTCTCAGTCGTGTTTTTTGGAGATGAACACCCCATCAAACAGATTAGTAGTAACACAACAGTAAACAAAATCCATCGTTTTTTCTTCATTTTCTTCACCAGTTATCCCTTTCTCAGACAATCTGTTCCCATATGTTCTTCTTATTCATCTTTTCCAGACGATCGATGCCGAAAGCTGAGAAAAGACACCAATGATTCTTATGATCGATCATGCATTTGAGCTTCTTTGACATCGGAAATTTCACAACTCACAGTGCTTAGATCTGAGAATTTCTCTTACAACTCAACTATATTTTCAACATAACCGGCATCTCTGATAAATCTCAGCAGATCAGAGGTGTCGACAAAAATGGTTTTTTCGTTGGTGTTTGGATGAAAACTCATTCTTTTCTCACCCATGATGTCCTTATCAAAGTAAACGTGAATGTCCTTTTCCGTGTTATTTAGCAACCCAAACGGTGAGACGGTTCCAGGTGGCAGCATCATCTTTTCATGCAAATCTCTCTCAGAAGCCATTTTTACGCGCTTCTCAGAAGTGATTTCTTGAAATCGATTCATGTTTAGGCGTTTGGCGCCATCCATAATGATGAGATAAAACGCCGTTTTTTTGCGATTGGTCAAAAACATGGTCTTCGTCCGCACACCCTCTATACCTTCAATAAAACGGTCTGCTTGTTCCGTCGTGAATGCCGGCTCATGTTCCACGAGTTGATATGGGATGCTCAGTTCTTCGAGTTTCTTTATTACTTTCTCAAAAAGTGCCACCTTCGATTCCTCCTACCTTCTGTATCTCTCTCTTTTATTCTAAGCTAGGATCTTTTTTCTTCTTCCAGCTGAGATGCTCCTCTTCTTCTAATCAACTTACGCCCGAACAGCTCGTCCTCGAGGACTCGTTTGCTGCGCTTGTTACGCTCATTATACACCACGTTCGCATCGCTGGATTGACGCAGTTCCTCTTGGCTTTGCTCTTGTCATTGAATAGAAAAACCGCTCACCCTTCTCTTAGAAGGACGAGCGGTCCAAAAGCGGAATCACGTGACATACGGGTTCTTCATAGGGATGCACTCTTCGAATCACGTCCATCGCCTCGCGAAGCTTTTCTTTTGGGCAGATCAGCTCCATTTTGATCTCTTCGGCCTCTGTCATCTCCCCCGCCTTGCCAATGTGCGGGTTACTACCTTCCAAGGGTCTCCATCTCCCCTTTACGCAATGATAGCTCATGACGTGATCATATTTTCCGACGATGCCGACACCGATGTCATGGAGTGCGTGCTGAATCGTAGCGACAAATTCTTCCGGAACATAGATTTCTAGTTTGACTTCCTTTATCATGACATCCACTTTATGCATCAACAAGGGTGCCAAGAAGCGTCGTGGGAACCTCTACGCCTTTTAAGACATCCGGATGATCAACGGTCGCCAATACGACGCAGGCCGGCCCTGCCGAGTCGTGTGCCCACGAAGGGAGTGTATCTGCTTCTTTGAATCGCAATCCCGAAGTTCTTGCTAATTCATTGGCTTCATAGATACATCCTTTTGACCCTACCGGCAGGAGTTCAAAGATGTCTTTATTCTGCTTTAGTTCGGTAATCAGAGCGAGCGGTACAATCTCTCCCTTGTCCTCTAGCACCGCATCACCCACTTTAGGGATTCCCAGTGCATAGATTTGTGAACCTGAAGGAGAAGATGAAAAAGCAAAATCCTTTCCTGTCGCACCGATTAAGGTAATTCCGATACCTGTCTGTATGGTTGGTATATTTTCTTCTGTGCTTCCGTTTAAAATCATCGAGGGATCAATGCCGATCTCCTCAAGCGCCATGGCCACCCCTCTGTAGACTCCTTCTGCTGTGGGTGTTTTCTCATTGGCGAGGGTCAATACTGCGACACCTGGTGACACTCCCTGCGATAGAAGCTCCATCAGAGGAACGCGGCATAGAAAATATCCGACGACTTCTTCGGAGACCTTTATGACATCCGCTTCCTTTGCTCCGATGCCGCCGATGGAATCGCAGGCCAACAAAAATGTCGTGGCTTCTACGTCAAATAGTGTCAGATCTCGGAATCGCTTGATGGTCATCCCAGTCTCTTTCCGATCGCTTCATAGAGTCCTGCTGCGAGTAGAATATTGGCCAGCGCTGCCACGCTCAGCGGCAGTAAAAGCAGATAGAATAAGAACATGAATGTGGGTGTGACGCCCATTACATAAACTACCCAAGAAGCCAAGAACAAGGTGATAGGACCGTTAATCAAGTAGCCGACGACAACAGCAAGGACACGGTTTTTGTGGTACAGAGCGCCAAACGATGCGCACGCGATACCCATGCAAACCATGACAAGCATGTGCGAGGGGATTCCCTGCGGAAAACCGTGCAATACCGCTGTCATCAGGTGACCGATGGCTCCGATGAGACCTCCTAACCCCGGCGTCAGAAACACGGCGCCGAAGAATCCGGGAAGCGAGTCAAAGGCGATCGTCGAGCCGAGGCCGGGCATAGGTACAGATATGTAGCTTCCTAACACACTGATACCTACTAAAAGTCCGCTGATCGCTAGTCGTTTTGGAGTAAAAGCTGTTTTAGTCATTTTTTCCTCTCTATTCTTTCGTCAAGATCCAGTGACCGTCTATGCGTTCGAGCACTTGACTCTGCGCGCAGGGAAACGGCATCGCCGACATGTCATCACCCACCCAGTGTGATAGGAGCACTTGGATGACACCGTGATGAGTGATCAGTGTATACGCCCCTTCTGCTAATTCACCGGCAAACTCTAGCACCCTTTGGCGAAAATCCAGATATCTTTCTCCGTCGGGATAGGTAAAGTTGTCCGGGTCTTGCATCCATGTAGCCACTTCCATCGGAAACATCTCTTCAAGTTGTGTGAACGTGTATCCCTGAAATACACCCATGTCGATCTCTCGAATTCTCGGTTCTATTGTCAGAGAGACATCGTATCTCTTGGCTATGGCCTCCGCCAAGTGAAGACATCGCGGAAGATCCGAAGTAATAATCTTTCCAGTGGGGTTTATGCGAGTAAGCTCTTGAAACTGTCTCTTGCCTTCCTCGGAGTACCCTTCGTCTTTACGTGGAAATTGTCCTAAACAGGAAGCCACTGTCTCAGGGTGACGGATTAAAACAACACGCAAAAGGCACCTCCCAAAAGCAAACTGAGTCCGTAGACGATGGAAGAAAACTCGAAAATCATGCCGATACCGTCACCACTAAGGCCTCCCCACTGCTTATTGATGGCGTCCCTGATCGCAAAACTCAGTAGCAGAGCAATGCCAAATGCTGCGAGCGAGCGAAGCCCTAAAAGCCAGTAGGAAAGTCCGACCATCAGCAAGAGCCCTACGATCAGGTGAATTAGCTTCAACGCATCAAAGAACAGTCTTCCCATCCCTTCGCTCTGGTAGTGGCTCTGACGATAGGAGGCGCACATTCCAATGACTCTGCCCGCAAGAGGGATCAGTAGAAGCGCCAATTGATGCTCTTCAAAAAGATATACATAGAAAAGTGACGCGACGATCAGACTGATTACGCCAAAGACGCCCAAGGTCGAGTCCTTGAGAATCTGCCACTGTTTTTCCCTCTCTCTGCCGCTAAAAAGCGCATCCATGCTGTCGGCAAGTCCATCGAAATGCATTCCTCCGGTGAGAGCCAAGTAGAGAAAATACAAAATAATCCCTTTTGGCAGCCTAGGCTGATAGGCAAGAAGGAGTGACATGCCGTAGAGAATCCCACCGAGTATCAAGCCGACAAACGGCAAGAAGATCATGCCTTTTCGATACTCTTCTTCGCTCCACTCCACTCTTGGAACGGGCAGACGCGTAAAGAACGAGACGATCAGTAGAAAACTCTTCACGAATCCTCCTTTACGTTCACAGGGATGCCTGCGACCATCAGCGTCACTCGATCGGCTCGTTTTGCCACCATCTGGTGCACTCTTCCGGCGATATCGCGGAAGATATTTCCTAACCAGCTCTCCGGAACGACACCAAGTCCCACTTCATTTGAGACGAGGGCGCAGGGGGTATGGCCAAGCGCATCGAGCAACTCATTTATCTGAGCATAGACGATGTGTTCCACTTCGAGGAGTTCTTCCGGTTCCCACACAAAGTGTTCCACTCTCTCTTCTTTTTCAAACATCAGGCGGCTGATCATAAGCGTCAAGCAGTCGACAATGACAAACTCTGCCTTTTGGAGCTGATCTTGATGTTGGGAAAAGTCGCGATAGGCCTCGAGTGTCTCCCATTCCTTCGGGCGGTCAGCTCGATGCCTTTTGACTCTCTCCACCATCCCCTCATCCTTCGCGTTGGCGGTGGCGACATATAGCACTTTCTTATTCTTTTCAGCCAACTTCTGTGCGTAATTGCTTTTGCCGCTTCGCACGCCGCCGAGTATCAGATGCATACTCATGACAGTACCTCTTTCATTGCCTGAACGAGTGAGTGGTTGTCTTCGATCGTTCTCACACACATGCGAAAATACATGTTATCAAGAGAATAGAAGTCTTCGCAGCTTCTCAGAAAAAAGCCTCGCTCATACATCTGTTGATGGAATCCTTCACTCTCACATCGGAAAAACAAAAAGTTCGCTTTTGGTGGTGGAACATGTAGGCCCAGTGCGCTGAGCTCTTTAAATAGATAATCTCTCTGCTCTTTTATATATCTTAACGATCTTGCTCGAAAGTCTTCGTCTTCAAGGAGTTTGGGGAGAATCCCTTGGGCAAATGTATTCACGCTCCACGGCTCCTTGTATGCAATCATCTCTTGGATGCATTGTTTGTCCGCAAGCACGTAGCCTAGGCGTATCCCGGCGATGGAGTAAAACTTCGTCATCGACCGAAGTCTTACCACACCTTCTTGATGCGCAGGTAGCGGCACCCCCGTAAAATCCAAGAAAGACTCATCGAGAAACAGTGTGATATTGTTCTCTCTGCAAAATCCCTGAATTCTCTCCATCGATTCTTTTTCCACCATCGTGGACGTGGGGTTGTTGGGCTCACATAGGACGAGCACACGAGGTGAGTGTTCGCTGAGATGGGAGATCAGAGCGTCGACATCTAGCTCCCACGTATCTTTTTCTCTGAGAAAATGGCGGACATCCCATCCGGCCACTTGAAAGGCTCTCCGATACTCGTTAAAGGTCGGCTCGACCAGTAAGACCCGCCCGGGTATCTGGGCTCTTGCAAACAGATAGAGAAGCTCTGTCGCGCCATTACCAAGCAGGAGGCGATCTTTGGGTTCCTTCAGATGAAGCGCCAGTGCTTCGACAGCATTCTCTGCAAGAATCGGCGGATAGGTATCTGCCTCTAGAAGAAGTCTTCCCATCTCCGTAGGAATCCATTGTGGCATCCCTAGTGGATTGATGTTCACACTATAGTCAAGGACACCCTCTTCTCGAATCCCGCCATGTCGGTTCATCGTAACCCTTTCATCAGCGCCAGTGATAGTAGTAAAAAGAAACTCTCGAGTACAATAATTAAACGGTTAAGCTTACGTATGTCATCGGGCTTCGGCGGACGAAGATCATCCCCCAAAGAAGCTTTTTTCA